>JAMDDD010000017.1 GCA_023489275.1 Actinomycetota bacterium | reverse complement strand
GGCGGGCTCTGGATCGAGGCGAGGGCGCTGGCGGCGGGCGCGCTGGCAAGCCCTTGGGGGACGATTGACAATCTCATCAGAGACATGGCTGCGGAGATTCCCGCCCTGGCGCCGGCGGCGGAAGCGGCTCCCGGGGAGGGCTTCCGCCTGCACGGGCAGAAGGTCGCCCGCCAGCCGCGTGGCTACAGCGGCCGGACGGCGATGAACGCCAGCGTGAATGTGAGAGAGCCGCGCCCGCCCGGAGACCCCGACAGTCCGCTTGCTTTTTCGATGGAAGGCTTCCAGGGACGGCCGCCGGCGGCGCTGATCCCGCGCTACTGGTCGCCCGGCTGGAACTCGGTCCAGGCGCTCAATAAATTTCAGGATGAAGTCGGCGGTCCGCTAACGGGCGGCGATCCGGGACGGCGCCTGATCGATCCGGCCGCCGCCGGCGGAAGCTACTCAGATCAGCTTCCCGATCCTTTTGTCCGTCCGGAAGGCGAGTGGCTCATTGTTCCGCTGTATCACATTTTCGGGTCGGAGGAGCTAAGCGCGTTCTCGCCGCCGGTGATGGAGCTGGCGCCGGCTGCCTACGTGGCGCTCGCGCCGGACGACGCCGCCGGCCTGGGAGCAGCGGCCGGCTCTCTGGCTGAGGTGATCCTGCCGGGAGGCTCGCTTCGCCTGCCGGTGCGAATAATAGATTCCCTCCCGGAGGGAACGGCGGGCCTGCCGGTTTATCTGCCGGGCCTGGAGGGGATCGTTTCTCCCGGGGGGTTTGCCAGGATCAGGGTGATGAAGCAAGGCCGGCAGGAACTCACATGAGGATGCCTGCCCGCAAACCTTCTTCGGGACAGCAATCTTATCAACGCCAAAATGAGTGAACTCAGAAACATAATCGTGCCGCTGATTACCGTCTTCGGGGTGATCATCATCGCCATGTCCATGGCCGCCGGCCTTATCTGGCTGGAGAGGCGGCTGCTGGCGCTCTGGCAGGACCGGTACGGCCCCAACCGCGTCGGCCCCTTCGGCCTGCTGCAGGTGCTTGCCGACTTGATCAAGATAATCTCCAAGGAGGACTGGGTGCCGCCGTTTGCCGATGCGGCCGTGTTCGTGGTGGCGCCGGCGGCGATGTTTATCCCCACGCTGCTTACGTTCGCCGTCATCTCCTACACGCCGGGGATCGCCGTGGCGGACCTTAACATCGGCCTGCTCTTCTTCCTGGCGATGTCGTCGCTGACCGTTTACGGCGTCGTCCTGGCGGGCTGGGCGTCGGATAGCAAATACTCGCTCCTGGGCGGCATGCGGGCCGCCGCCCAGATGCTCAGCTACGAAGTTTTCATGAGCCTGTCGCTGATGGGCGTTGTCATGCTGGCGGGCTCGTTTGACTTGAGGCAGATAGTGGAAGCCCAGAGAGGCCTCTGGTATGTGGTGCCCCAGTTTCCCGGCATGCTCATCTTCCTGACCGCCGGCGTCGCTGAGACCCGCCGGCTGCCGTTTGATCTCCCCGAAGCGGAGGGCGAGCTGGTCGCCGGCTTTCATGCTGAATATTCCGGCATGAAATTCGCTCTTTTCTTCATCGAGGAATATCTGGGAATCACCCTCATCTCGGTCCTGGTTTCAGTGCTGTTCTTTGGCGGCTGGCTGGGGCCGCTGCTGCCGCCGCTGGCCTGGCTGGCGATCAAGACGATGTTTTTCATCAGCCTGTTCATCCTGCTCAGAGCCACTTTCCCCCGGCCCCGTTACGACCAGCTGATGTCATTTGGCTGGAAGGCAATGCTGCCGCTGGCGCTGGCTAATCTGGTGGTCACTGGAGGAATCATCCTTGCGGCGCGCTAAGTTCAAAGGTTCAAGGGCTCAAAGTTTTAAACAGATCCGGCTGGAACCGCGTTCGGCCGGGCGGCGTATTTTTCATCCGCAGGACGGGCGAAGATGATCAGTCTGCTGATAAGCATGTGGCAGGTCTTCCTGCATGCATTCCGGCGCCGGGTGACGATCCAGTACCCGGAGCGCACCGATTACCTGCCGCCCCGCTGGCGCGGCCGCATTATCCTGTCCCGTGACCCTGACGGCGAGGAGCGCTGCGTGGCCTGCTACCTGTGCGCGGCGGCGTGCCCGGTTGACTGCATCTCGCTGCAGGCCACTGAAGACGCCCGCGGGCGCCGCTATCCCGCTTCATTCCGGATCAACTTCTCCCGCTGCATCTTTTGCGGATACTGCGAGGAAGCCTGCCCCACGGATGCCATCCAGCTGACGCCGGATTTTGAGATGTGCGAATACGACCGCCAGAACCTGGTTTACGAGAAAGAGGATCTGCTCATTAGCGGACCCGGTAAATATCACGATTACAACTTCTACCGGGTCGCCGGGATATCGATCGGGGGGAAGGACAAGGGCGAGGCGGAGCGGGAATCCCCTCCGGTTGATCCGCTGGGCCTGTTGCCGTGAGAGCGGAGCCGGCCGGGAAGAACCGAACGTGAGAAATTCGACCAAGGAAAATTAATGGGCGTCATCTTTTACATATCTGCGGCGGTTGCCGTGGCCGCCACAGTCGGGGTGATTACCAGCGACAACGCCGTGCACGCGCTGCTTTACCTGATCGTCTCGCTGCTGGCCATCTCCCTGATTTTTTACATCCTCGGCGCGCCGTTCGCGGCCGCGCTGGAAGCCATTATCTATGCCGGGGCGATCATGGTCCTGTTCATTTTCGTGATTATGATTCTGAATCTGGGCCCGCAGGAGGCCCGCCGGGAGCGAAGCTGGCTGAAGCCCCGGATGTGGGTGGGGCCGGCGGCGCTGGCCCTCATCCTCGCCGGCGAGCTTGTCTATCTGCTGCTGGAAAGCGGCCAGGCGGGGGCGCCGGCGGGCACCGCCAGTGTTGGTCCCGAGCCGGTGGGAGCCACCCTGTTTGGACCGTACCTGCTGGGCGTCGAGCTTGCCTCTTTCCTGCTGCTGGCCGGCCTGGTCGGCGCCTTGCACCTGGGGCGGCGCGAAACCGGCGAGGAAGCGGCGGGGGAGCAGGAAGCTGAAGCCGGCGCCGCAAGGGCAGGGGGCGCCGCCGGCGCGGCGGTGGAGGGCGAGTAATGGCTCAGGTTCCCATGGATTACGGACTGGTGCTGGCGGCGGCCCTGTTTGTGCTCGGCCTTGCCGGCGTAATCGTGCGCCGGAATATCATTTTCATCCTGCTGTCGATCGAGATCATGGTGAACGCCTCTGGCCTGGCGTTTATCGTCGCCGGCTCGCGCTGGCGGCAGCCGGACGGACAATTGATGTTTATCTTTATTTTGACAATGGCGGCCGTAGAGGTGTCGTTGGGACTGGCCCTGGTACTCCGGCTTTATCACCGGCTGAAGACGCTCGACATTGACAGGGCTGACAGGATGAGAGGCTGATATGCTTGGGCTCCTGTTTCTTATCCCGCTGATTCCCTTCTCCGGGTTTGCGGTTCTGGCGCTGGGAGGGCGCTGGCTCCGCCCGCGGGGGCTTGCCGCCGTCGGGGCCGGCTCTGTCGGGCTCTCGGCGCTGCTATCGCTTGTCATCGGGGCCAGTTTCCTGCTGGCGCCGCCCCCTGGCCATGTCTATTCACAGACGTTGTGGACCTGGATGCATGTGGGGGGCTTCGCCCCGGGGGTCTCTTTTTACCTGGACGCCCTGTCGCTGGTGATGATCCTGGTGATCAGTGTGGTCAGCTTCCTGATCCATCTCTATTCCACCAGTTTCATGACCGGCGAGGAAGGCTACCGCCGCTTTTTCGCCTACATGAATCTGTTTGTCGGCTCGATGCTGACGCTGGTGCTGGCCGACAACCTGTTGTTGCTGTACCTGGGCTGGGAAGGGGTGGGTATGTGCAGCTACCTGCTGATCGGCTTCTGGTACAAGGATCCGGTCAACGGCCGCGCCGCCCGCAAGGCGTTTATCGTCACCCGCGTGGGCGACACCGCTATGGCGATTGCTCTCTTCCTCCTGTTTACCAGCCTGGGAACGTTGAGGATTCCGGATCTGCTCCGGCTGGCGGCGCTGCACTGGCAGGCGGGATCGGGCGTGGCGGTGGCTGCCGCGCTTCTCTTGCTGGGAGGGGCGGTGGGCAAGTCGGCGCAGCTGCCCCTGCAAACGTGGCTGCCCGACGCGATGGCCGGCCCCACGCCGGTGAGCGCCCTGATCCATGCCGCCACCATGGTCACCGCCGGGGTCTACCTGATCGCGCGCACCAACGAGATCTTCATTCTGGCCCCTGACGTCCGGCTGCTGGTGGGAGTGGTCGGGGCGGTGACGCTGCTGCTGGCGGGCTTCAGCGCCCTGACCCAGCATGACATCAAGCGGGTGCTCGCATATTCAACGATCAGCCAGATCGGTTACATGTTCCTGGCGCTCGGCGTCGGCGCCTGGTCGGCGGCCATCTTTCATTTCATGACTCATGCTTTTTTCAAGGCGCTGCTTTTCCTTGGCGCCGGGGTTGTCATCCAGGGGCTCGGCCAGGAGCACGACATGTTCAGGATGGGCGGACTTCGCAAAGAGCTGCCGCTGGCTTTCTGGACCTTTCTGATCGGTTCGGCTTCGCTGTCGGCGCTGCCGCTGATAACCGCCGGCTTTTACAGCAAGGACCTGATCCTGTGGGACGCCTGGTCGTCGCGGTCAGGCAGCCCCTGGCTATGGGCGGCCGGCATTGCCGGCGCCTTTTTGACATCAATTTATACATTTCGCATGGTATTTCTCACATTTTTCGGGCGGCGGCGGGGTGAGAAGGTCGGCAAAAAGCCGGGCATGAGCATGCATGTGCCGCTGGTGGTGCTGGCCGTCCTCTCGATCATCGGCGGCTTCGTGGAGCTGCCCGGCCTGCCGGTCCTGTCCAATTTCCTTGGCCACGCCCTCCCGGCGCTGGCTCAGGCGGGGAGCGCCGGGCTGGAGCTGGTTTTCGAGCTGATCGCCGCCGCCGCCAGCCTGGGAGGCATTTACGTGGCCTACCACTTTTTCCTCCGGCGGCCGGAGCGGGCGGGAGCGCTGGCGGAGTCCGCCGGCGGGCGCCTGCTGCACCGCTGGTGGTTTGCCGGATGGGGATTTGACTGGATCTACGGAAAGGTTTTTGTCGCCCCCTACGCGCAGGTTGCGCGGGTGGCGGGCAGGGAAGCTTTCGACCTTGTTTCCACCGGCCTGGCCTGGCTGGCGGCGGCCATCAACCGGCTGCTGGCCCGGAGCCAGACCGGCCGCGTCCGCTGGTACGCCGGCGCCATTGCCGCGGGGGCGATTATCATTCTGGCGCTGGTGGCGACATCATGATCCTGGCGGGCATCATTATCTGGCTGGCCGGGGCAGGGCTTCTGGCCTGGTTCTTCTCCAGCCGGGGCGATGGCTGGCCGCGGTGGATCACGCTGATCGCCCTGATCCTGCAGATCGCGTTTCTGGCCGGCCTCTGGATCGGCTATGCCGGCCGGTCAGATTTCACGACGCCGGGCAGGTGGCTGGCCGAGCTTGATCTTCCCTGGATCCCGGCGCTGGGCATCCGGCTGCACATGGCGATGGACGGCATCAGCCTTCTGTTTGTCCTGCTGACGGATTTTCTGGGCGTCGTGGCCGTGGCCGCCTCCTGGCAGGGCATCCGGAACCGGCTGGGGTTTTTCCACTTCAACCTGATGTGGATCCTGGCCGCGATCGCCGGCGTCTTCCTCGCCCTTGACCTCTTTCTGTTTTATTTCTTCTGGGAGCTGATGCTGGTGCCGCTTTACTTCATCATTGGCATCTGGGGACACGAGAACCGGATCTACGCCACCCTGAAATTCTTCATCTTCACGCAGGCGAGCAGCCTGCTGATGCTGGCGGCGATCCTGGGGCTCTATTTTATCCACGGGCGGAGCACCGGCGTCTACACCTTTGATTATTCCGGGCTGCTGGGGACGCCGATGACATCAGTCACGGAGCTGCTGCTCATGCTCGGCTTTTTTATCGCATTCGCCGTCAAGCTGCCGGTGATCGCGGTGCACACCTGGCTCCCGGACGCGCACACGGAGGCGCCGACCGCGGGCAGCGTCATTCTGGCGGGGCTGGTGCTAAAGGTGGGAGCTTACGGGATGATCCGCTTCCTGGTGCCGCTGTTCCCACGGGCAACCGCCAGTTTTTCGCTGATCGCCATGGGCCTGGGCGTCGCCGGGATCATCTACGCCGCCATTCTTGCCTTTTCCCAGACCGATCTGAAACGGATGATCGCCTACACCAGCATCAGCCATATGGGTTTTGTTCTGCTCGGCATCTTCGCCTGGAACCAGCTGGCGCTCGAAGGCGCCATTGTCATCATTCTGGCGCACGGCATCAGCACCGGGGCCCTGTTCGTTCTCGTCGGGGACATCCAGGACCGGACGCACACCCGTAACCTTGATAAAATGGGTGGACTGTGGTCAACCATGCCCCGGATGGGCGGCGCCGGCATGCTGTTTGCCCTTGCCTCCCTGGGGCTGCCGGGCCTGGGCAATTTTGTCGGTGAATTCCTCGTTCTCCTCGGCGCTTATCAGGTGAACGTGCCGCTTACGGTGCTGGCGTCGCTCGGGTTCATCGTCTCCACCATCTATGCCCTCTGGCTGGTCCAGAAGACATTCCTTGGCGAGAACAGCCGGGGCTGGAAGCTCCCGGATTACAACCTGCGGGAAAGCGGGATCATGGCGGCGATGATCGCCGCCATCGTCGCTCTGGGGATCTATCCGCAGCCGGTGCTGACCACGGCCAAAGCAGCGGTGGAGGCTCTCCGCGCTTACGCTCCCCGTTATCACGCGGTTATTAAAGACGATGCCGGGAGCCGCGAGAGCGCCGCACCCGGCCAGGCCGGCGGGGGGGCGCAGGCCCTGGCCGCTCAAGCAGGCAGCCGGGACCGGCTCCCGGAAGAGAACAGGTCAACCGCGAGTGGCGGGAGTTAGGGCATGAGCGGCGCAGATTTTGTTGGCATCCTGCCGCTGGCGATCCTGGCCGCCGCCGCCGTGCTTGTCTTGCTGGTGCTCTCCGTTTACCGGAGCCATCTCCTTACCTGCATCCTGACGCTGCTGAGCCTGGCCGCCGCGGCCGCCTCGTTGCCGGTCGCGGCCTCAGTGGGCCCCCGCGGCGTCACCATCCTGCTGATCTCTGACGGCTACGCCCTTTTTTATACCGGCATTATCCTGGCGGCGACGTTCTCGGTCACGGTGCTGTCATATATCTTTCTCCGGTCCCGGCCCGGCCGCAGGGAAGAGCTTTACCTGCTGCTGCTGCTGGCGGCGCTGGGGGCAGCGGTGCTCGTTTTCAGCAGCCATTTCGCCTCGCTGTTCCTCGGACTGGAGCTGCTGAGCAGTTCCCTGTTTGTGCTGATTGCCTATCCGCGCGGCATCCTCAATGTCGAGGCCGGCATTAAGTACCTGATTCTTGCCTCCGTCTCAACTGCTTTCCTGCTGTTTGGCATGTCGCTTGTTTACGCTCAGTTGGGAACGATGGAGTTTGCCCGGATCGCGGCTGCGGGCCGGGGGGCCGGCGGCGCCATCCTGATTGCCGGGCTGGGCCTCCTGGCGGTTGGCCTGGCCTTCAAGCTGGCGCTGGTGCCTTTCCACATGTGGGCGCCGGACATCTATCAGGGGGCGCCGGCGCCGGTAACGGCGTTTGTGGCCAGCGTCTCCAAGGTCGGCGCCTTCGGCGTGCTGCTCCGGTTTTTCCGCCTGGCGGGCGTCCAGGGGCACGGCCACCTGTTCCTCATGTTTACGCTGATCGCGATCGCTTCCATGTTCGGCGGCAACCTGCTGGCGCTGCTTCAGGGAAACGTCCGGCGGCTGCTTGCCTATTCCTCGATCTCGCACCTGGGTTACCTGCTGGTAGCCTTCCTGGCCAGCGGCGCCCTCTCGGTTACCGCCGTCACTTTTTACCTGCTGGCTTACACCGCCACCATCGTGGCCGCCTTTGGCGTGGCGGTGCTGGTTGAGGGAAACGGAGCAGCGGGCGCGATCGCGGATTACCGGGGACTTTTCTGGCGCCGTCCCTGGACCGCCGTAGTGATGGCGGGAGCCCTGTTTTCCCTGGCGGGCATACCGCTCACGGCTGGATTTATCGGCAAATTTTACCTGATCGGCGCCGGCGCCGGATCGTCGCTGTGGCTGCTTGTCCTGGCGCTGGTTATCAGCAGCGGCATCGGCGTTTATTACTATTTGCGCCTGATCGTTATCATGTATCTCCGTCCGGAGCAGACCGCCCCGGAGACGGCCCCTGCCCCCTGGTCCGGAAGCCTGATTCTGGGAGCGCTGTTCCTGGCGATTCTCTGGCTGGGGGTTTATCCGGCGCCCTGGATTGACATGATACAAAGAAACGCACTACTTAAATAGGAAGGACCGAAGATGGCCAAGAATGACGATAGCAATGGAAAAATCCGGCTGGGGGCGGGACCCGGGCCGGCGCACGCGCTGGCCTCCTACCAGCGTCCGGAACAGCCGGTCGCCCTGGTGATTTTCGGCGGCGCCGGCGACCTTACCTGGCGCAAGGTAATGCCTGCCCTCTACGATCTTTACAAGCACGCCTGCCTGCCGGAAACGTTTGCCATTACGATCATGGATGTTGCCGGGTTGCACGAGAAGGAGCTGATTAACCATTTTCACGAAGGCGTCAAGCAGTTCTCACAGCACGAGGCAACCACAAAAGACTGGCGCGAGTTTAGCGGCCACATCAGCTATTTCAAAGCTGATTTCACCGACAGAGCTGTTTACACGCAGCTCTCGGACCGGCTGGCCGCGCTGGAGAAAAAATGGGGCGCGAACCTCGTCAGTATTTTTTACCTGGCAACGCCACCCCGCTTTTTTGGCACCATTGCCGATATGCTGGGAGACACCGGCCTGGCGCGCAAGCGCCGGCAGGCGCGGATCCTCCTGGAGAAGCCGATCGGGCATGATCTCAAATCAATGCAGAAGATCAACCGTGCCGTTAGCGCCAGGTTTCACGAATCACAGATTTTCCGGATCGATCATTACCTGGGCAAGGAAACCGTGCGCAACATTCTCGCCTTCCGCTTCGCCAACTTGTTATTCGAGCCGATCTGGGACCGCCGCTATGTGGATTATGTCACTATTACCGTCGCCGAACAGGTGGGGGTGGAGAACCGGGGGGGTTACTATGAAGGCGCCGGCGCTTTGCGCGACATGGTGCAGAATCATCTGTTGCAGCTGCTGTGCCTGATTGCGATGGAGCCGCCGGTTTCATTCGAAGCCGACGAGGTGCGCAACAAGAAGGTCGACGTACTGCACGCCGTCCGGGAGATTCCCGGCGACGCGGTCAGCAGCGTCGCCGTCCGGGGACAGTATGGTCCGGGAGTCATCGGGGGGAAGAAGGTGCCCGGATACCGTCAGGAGCCGGGCGTGGCGGCAACCTCCTCTACTGAGACCTATGCGGCGCTGAAACTGTTTGTTGACAACTGGCGCTGGCAGGATGTGCCCTTCTACCTGCGAACCGGCAAGCGCTTGGCGGAGCATTCTTCGGAAATTGTGATTCATTTCCGGCCGGTGCCGCATCAATCCTTTCCCCTGGAAGCGATCGTGAGCTGGATGCCGGTATCGCTGTCGCTCTGCATTCAGCCCCGGGAAGGAATCGTGCTCAGGTTTCAGGCCAAGAAACCGGGGGCCGAGGTTATCCTGGAGCCGGTGGAGATGAATTTCAGCTACCGGCAAGCTTTTGGCACGATCCTGCCGGAAGCCTACAACACGCTTCTATGGGATCTGATGATCGGTGACGCCACCATTTTTATGCGAACAGATCAAGTGGAAGCGGCCTGGTCCGTTCTGGCGCCGGTGCTGGATTACTGGCAGTCCGAGCCGCCGGACGATTTCCCTAACTATGCCGCCGGCAGCTGGGGCCCGCAGGACGCCGCCTCGCTGCTGGCCCGCCAGGGCTGCGCCTGGCCGTTTCCGTCTTCGTTGCCGCCGGCTCATCCGGCGATGATGGTGTAGGAGCGTGGAAGGTAGATGCCGGATAAAACAGTAGCAGCAATTAAATCAAATTCTTAATTTGTTTAGCCAAAGTCCGGCATCCAAAGTCCAAAATCCGGTTTTCTGTTTTTATCGCGCGGCGCCTGGGTATAAAAATGCAGAATCAGTCCGCAAGTTGCCGGCGCCGCTCTGGACCCTGTTTCTTCATCGGTTCGGCCATCATGTCAAAAGCAAGGAGGCAGCCAGGGAATGGACGCTCTCGAGCTGAGCCGGATCCAGTTTGCCACAACGACATTATTCCACTTTATCTTTGTGCCCCTGATCCTGGGGCTGGCCGTGCTGGTGGCGATCATGGAGACAAAGTATGTCCGCACCGGCGACCGGATCTACCTGCGGATGACGAGGTTCTGGGGGGAGCTGTTCCTGATCAATTTCGCCCTCGGGGTTGTCACCGGGCTGTTTCTTGAGTTTCAGTTCGGCACCAACTGGGCTAATTTTTCCCGGTTCGCCGGCGATATTTTCGGAACGCCGCTGGCGATCGAGTCACTGGCAACTTTCTTCCTTGAATCAAGCTTCATTGGTGTCTGGGTTCTGGGCTGGAACAGGGTTTCGCAGCGGGTGCACCTTTTCTCAGCCTGGATGCTTGTCCTGGGAGCCAACCTGTCGGCGCTGTGGATTCTGCTCGCCAACGGCTGGATGCAGCATCCGGTTGGTGAAGTCATCAAAGCCGGCAAGGTGCATATGGTTGACTTCGTTGCTTTTTTTACGAATTTTTACGGCTGGCTGAAATTCTTTCACACCATGTTTGCCGGATTCACGGTGGCCGCTTTCTTTGTCACCGGCATCTCCGCCTACCATCTGCTAAGGCACCGCGAGCGCGAGTTCTTCCTCCGGTCATTCAGGATGGCGGCTGTGTTTGGACTGATTAGTTCTTTTATGGTATTTCTTGTCGGCGACGAGCACGCCTACGACGTCGCCCAGACGCAGCCTTCCAAGATCGCCGCCATGGAATCTGTCTGGAACACCCGGCAGCCGGCAAATTATTATCTTCTGACGATCCCTTATCCCGGCCACAACCGCAACCTGGTACAGACGCTGGCGATCCCCCGGGGATTAAGCATCCTCGCCACTCACAGTCTCAGCGGCAAGGTGACCGGTCTGAACTCGATACCGGCCGACCAGCGGCCTCCGGTGACGCCGGTTTATCTCAGCTTCCGGCTGATGGTGGCTCTGGGGACCCTGTTCATGCTGCTGGGAGTGATGGCCGTCTACCTGATGCGAAAGCCGGATCTGCACCGGCGCCGGTGGTTCCTGTGGATCATGCTGGCGGCGCTGCCGCTGCCTTACGTCGCCTGCGAGCTGGGGTGGACGGTGTCCGAGCTGGGGCGCCAGCCCTGGATCGTCTATGGACTGTACCGCACCGCCGCCGGGGTCTCCAAAAATGTCTCCACGGCGGAGGCTCTGGTATCGCTTCTCGGGCTCGGCCTTGTCTATCTGGGCGTCACCGTCACCGATATATATCTTTTGACAAAATTTGCCAAAAAAGGTCCACCCCGGGAACTGGCGCAAATTATCGATCTTGACGAATTCCGGAGTACATGATGGCGCTGGCCACCGTTCTGTTTGCCATTTGGGGTTTTCTCTGGGCCGGCTACTTCGCGCTGGACGGTTTTGATCTCGGTGTCGGTATGCTTTTTTTGCTTTTGGGAAAGAGCGAGGCAAAAAGGAAGGTGCTTATCAACAGCATCGGGCCCGTCTGGAATGGCAATGAGGTCTGGCTGATCGCCGCCGGCTCCGTTACCTTCGCCGCTTTTCCGGCGGCATACGCCGGCATCTTCAGCAGCTTTTATCTGCTGGTGGCACTCCTGGTCGCCACGATCATTTTCCGTGGTCTGGCATTTGATTTTCGCAGCAAGGGCGAGCTGCGCTGGACCAGGGTCTGGGATGCCGCCTTCGCGGTGGGGAGCATTATTCCGGCGTTTTTGTTCGGGGTTATCTTCGGAAATATCTTCCGGGGGCTGGACATGGGACCGGGCGGGTTCAGCGGGTCGTTCCTGTCGCTGCTTAACCCTTACGCGTTGCTCTCAGGCGTTTTGTTCCTGGCGCTGTTTGCCTATCACGGCTCGGCGTGGCTGTCTCTAAAAACCGGTGGCGAACTGCAGCGCCGGGCGGCGGACGCGGCCGATGTCAGCCTGATCTTCCTGGTCCTTTCCGGCGCTATCTTTATCGTCTACACTGTCTTTGGCACTCACATGTTTAATAATTATGTCAACCATCCCGGATGGTGGATCGTACCGGCCCTCTTGATCGCCAGCCTGGCGGCCAGCAGGTATTTTCTCATGAAACGATATTCAGCGGCGGCCTTCCTCGCTTCCGGCTTTGCCGTTGTCATGACCGTCTTTTTCGCGGTGGTGGGCCTTTATCCCGATCTGCTGCCTTCCAGCCGGAGCGGCGCTTTCAGCATCACCATCTCCAACGCGGCCGCCAGCGGCTACGCGCTCTGGCTGATGCTGGGCGTGCTGGTCATCTTCATGCCGCTTGTCATTGGGTATCAACTTTGGGTTTATCGCGTCTTTCGGAGCCCCCTCCTGGAAGAAGTGGTGATGAACGATGAAGATGCGTATTAAGCGGATACTGGGTACTGGATAAACCAGGCACCGGAAAACAATGGCTTCCGGAACAGGCTTCTACGCCGGCAGATGGAAGGGTACGGAGGTGACAACCACCTGGGGCAGGGGACGGAGCACCCGCCGCAGCCGCGGCGCGTTCTGGTTGTGCAGCGCCCGCTGCCACCAGTGCCTGACCACTATCTCCGGCAACATCACCGTCAGCGTCAGGTCCGGCCGGTCGTGGTGGAGCGACCAGACATAATGATAGATCGGCGCCACCAGGGCGCGGTGCGGCGAAACAATCACCTGCAGCGGCAGGTGATTTCCCCACGTCTTCCAGTAATAGCGAAACCGCTCCGCCTCGGTATCGGTGGGGCTGATGTGGAGGGCGAGCACCGGCTGCCGGAATGAAGCCGCATATGCCAGCGTGCGCATGGCGGAAAGGTCCAGCGTGGCGATTGGCACGATCGTCAGGTTGTGAATCTCGCCCGGTGCATCCTCAGCTTCGGCTTCGGTTGCCGGTTTTGCTTCCGTCCCCGGCGGGGCGGCCTCCCGTTCCGGAGCCGGTTTGATCTGCCGACGCCCCGGAGCGGGCGAAGGCGGGCGCTCCGGCATTTCAAGGACCCCGTGCGGCCGCAGCGAGAGCGCTTGACCGGCCCGGTCGTAAAAGCGGCGAATCCTCAGCGCGGTAAAGATGAACAACACGACGATGAGCACGGCGGCCCAGGCGCCGGCGGTAAACTTGGTGACGGCGGCGGTGATAAAAACGGCTGCGGAGAGAAAGGCGCCGGTGGCGTTAAAAGCGAGGCTCCGGAGCCACCGGGGCTGGTCCCGGTGTCGCCACCAGTGGACGATCATCCCCGTCTGTGACAGGGTAAACGCGAGAAAGACGCCAACGGCGAACAGGGGAATCAGGGATTCGGTCCGCCCGCCAAATCCGGCAAGGACAACGGCGGCCGCCACGGAAAGAGCGATAATGCCGTTGCTGAATGCGAGCCGGTCACCGATTAAAAGGAACAACCGCGGCGCCTGCCTGTCCCGGGCCATCAGGTACAGCAAGCGGGGAAAGTCGTTATAGGCGGTGTTGGCGGCCAGCAGCAGGATCCCGGCCGTCGTGGCCTGGGTGACGAAGTACAGCCATCCGGCGCCGAAGTCGCGGTGTGCCAACTGCGACAGGACGGTGTTGCCCGGTATGTACACCACCCCATCCAGTTTCACCAGCATGATCGTGCCGGCGAACAGGACTACCAGCGTGCCGATCATCAACGTGAGCGTCGTGCGCGAGTTTCGCCATTCAACCGGGCGGAATGCGGGCACCGCGTTGGAGATGGCTTCGATGCCGGTCATCGCCGTCGATCCGGAAGCAAACGCCCGCAGGATCAAGAGAATACCAACGCCTTCGGTCGCCGTTAGCCGCGGCGGCGGCAGCGGATGCCAGCCCCTTCCGGCGGCATGAACGCCACCGGTGACGATCAGCGCACCAATGACCAGGATGAAGAGATAAGTCGGCAGGGCGAACAGGGCTCCTGCCTGACGGACGCCGCGGAGGTTGCCGGCCAGCAACAGGGCAATAACAGCCAGGCCGATGGCCACCCTGTCCGGCGCCAGCGAGGGAATGGCTGAGGAAATCGCCGCCGTCCCCGAGGCCACCGAGACGGCGACTGTCAGGATGTAGTCGGTCGCCAGGCCGGCGCCCGCCGTCAAGCCGGCTATCCGTCCGAGGTTGTCGCCGGCGACCAGATATGAGCCACCTCCCCCGGGATAGGCGCGGATTGTCTGCCGGTACGAAGCTCCGACCGCGAGCATCAGGAGACCGATCACCGCGGCGATTGGCAGCGTGTAGTTTAGCCCGGCGCCGCCGGCCAGCACCAAAATCGCCAGCATTGCTTCCGGCCCGTACGCGATCGACGAGATGGCGTCGGCGGAAAGCACCGGCATCGCCACCAGCTTGCGCATCCGCTCCATGGCGATTGCCGTCGCCGCCAGGGGTGGCCCCAGCAGAATCTGCCGGGCAGCCTGCCCGGCTCTGCCCCAAAGCGAAGGCAATGACTCGGTCTCGGCGGTTGCCCTGACCTCAGGCGACCGGCCCTCGCCGGCGGCGATGTGCGCAAATCTTCCGAATCTGGTCGGGGTTGCCGCAACGGAAGGATAGCTGGCCGTTTCGAGGTCGACCGGAAGCCCGGGCGACCGGGCGCCGCCTGTGGTTTTCTCCCATTCGCGGCCGGCCCGGGCCAGGGTGCGCAGCTGGCTTTCATCAAGTTCTGGCAGCTGCACATCAGGGTTGGGAGCGCCGGCGTACTCGCTGGCTTTACCCGCACTTGTGCCGGCGCCTGTGCCTTCGTGTCCGTTTTGGCTGTCTGACCCGGCCGCTCCCGGGGGCGGCTCACGGCCCGCATCTGGCATAAATCTGCTCCTGTCTCGTTTAGGGTTATCCAATTAGCTCCCGGGCCATAACCGCTGAAGATGCCGGCAGTTTGGCACCGTCAACGTTCCCGCCAGCTTATGCCCATAAACTTGCGAAAGATGATCATCCCGCCAGCTCGGTCCGGCAGATTCCCGGACAAATCAAATTTTTTCTGAGCCCAGGAAAGTCTTAACCGCCGCCCCCTGTTATCCTTTCTGCTGCCGACGTTTTGAATGGAAACTGGCGGGTAGTCAGAGATAAAGGCGAAAACAAGGGGGACACAAAATGAAAGTGGCGGCTCGCGGGCCAGACGCTGCACGAAGTTTCCCGCCACTCGCAACCCGGCGATTAAAAGCAGCCGGAATAAGACGGTAGTTTTTCGCCCAAACAGGGTATGTAAACATCGTTAACAACAACGTGAATTTTTATATTATGGTTGCCTTCAATTTACTGTGAGTAATCAACTCGAATTTCCCGAGATGGGGGCTGACCCGGTTGCCGGAGCCTCCCTCACTGAGCTGAGTTACCCCAGCATCGCCGACCTCCGCCGCAGCCCCGAAAAACTGGCGATCCTGTTTGAATCGGCGGATCTTCTCTTAAGCAGCCGTCAGCCCGAGCAAATCGTGCAGACCATCTGCGAGCGGGTGATGGCCTTTCTCGACTGCCAGGTTTTCTTCAATTACCTTATCCTCGAAGGCGCCGGTCGCATGCGCCTGAATGCCTGGTACGGCGTCGCCGACGCCATCGCGAGAGAGATAGAGTTTCTTGATTTCGGCGTGGCCGTCTGCGGCTGCGCGGCCCGCGACTCGGAAAGGATTATCATCGAGGACATCCCCAATACCCCGGATGAGCGGACCGAGCTGGTCAAGTCTTTTGGGATGAAAGCATACGCTTGCTATCCACTCATGTTTCAGGGACGGACGATCGGGACTCTTTCCTTTGGCACCGGCAGCCGGTCCGCTTTCAGGGATGACGAAATCGAACTGATGCAGGCAGTTTCCAACCTGGCTGCTTCAGCGATGGCGAGAAGGGAGGCGGACGAGGAGCTGAAAAAAAAGGATGAACAAATCCGGCAAGCATATACCGAAGTCATCGCCGCCGTCACGGGCGGGAAGCTGGTACTCATGACCGGCCAGGAAATCCGGTCGGCGCTGGGCCAGCCGGTGACCGGCGAGCTGGCCGTCTCATCAGCGGATGAGCTTGCCGGAGCGCGGTCGAAAATTTCGCAGGCGGTCAGCAGCGGCGGGTGGGCCGGCAAACGAGGGCTGCCGCGGCTGATCACTTGCTTCTCGGAGGGGATCACAAATGCGCTCAAACATTCCGGCTCGGGAATGTGCCGCCTGCGCTGTACGGAAACCGCTTTGCAATTCTGTGTTCGCGACAGCGGCCCGGGAATCAACTTCAATAATCTGCCCCGCGCGACGCTGACCCCAGGATTTTCCACGGTTGGCACCCTGGGCATGGGATTTACGATCATGCTGGGCCAGAGCGACCGCGTCCTGCTTGCCACCGGTCCCGGCGAGACCTATCTGGTAATGGAGATGAATCTGTCAGGCCCGGCGGCGGCGAGGCGGTGCTTTAACTCACCTGGTGTCCGCCGGCCTGAACTTTTTCATCCCGCAGGAATCTGATTGACATGAGGATGGCAATCAGGGTGATCAGCACGGCGCTGGTCACACACCACTGGCAAATGGCATGGATCTGAAAAAGCTCAAGATACGTCAGATAGATGCTATATCCCAGGCCGGCGAAGGAGAATATCACGCCGAGGAGGGTGCCCCAGCCTCCCCGGATTAGCAGCGAAGCCGGGATCAGCACATATCCGATAACGCCGATCAGGGCCACCGGAATCCCTAAAAAAACCGCATAGCTGGATGATTGGACCGTCTCGCAGCCGCCGGTGAGGCAAATGGGGTGGAGGGAGTAGTAATGGACGTATGTGAGATAACCGGAAATTGCCAGCCCGGCAAATGACAGCAAACCAATGGCAAGCTTGATTCTTCCCTCGCTAAGCAAGATCAGAGCAAATTGTCTATCGCTTTTTGGAGCGATCCATAATCGATCGTCTCCGCAGGAATGTTTGTCAGCGGGCCATTGGTCTTGCCGATCTGGAAAGAAGGCACGCCGTCAAACCCGGTCAGCTTGAACGCATTTTGGGCGCTGCTTATCTCTTGCGAGACGGAGCTGGAACCTGTCTCGGCGAAAGCCTGCGGCACACTCAGGCCCGGTATTTGGCTGCCCAGCTTTCTGAGGAAATCATCAGTAACATAACGCTTGTCCTCATTTTGCTGGTTGTGGTAGAAGAGTTCAGTGAAGTCCCACAGCTTGTTTTGCATGCCAGCGGCGAGGCCGAATTCGGCGCCATGCTGGCTGTCGCCCGGCGCTGACTGCCTGCCGACGAAGGTCTGGTACTGAAGGATAATACGCAGTTTACCGGTCCGCACATAGTTGGTAATTATCTCAGGCAGCACGGTTGTGGAGAACTTTTGGCATATGGGGCATTTCAGGTCGGCAAACTCGACCATGGTGACCGGCGCATTTTGCTGTCCCAGCGCCGTGTTTTGCTGGGGAATGCCCTGCAGGAGTTTTTCGACGTCGGCGGCGCCGGTGATTTTCGCGGGCGTGACCGGCGTGCTGCTCCCCCGGGACTCGATAACAATGACGGCGATCACCGCCAGCACCACAATGACGCCAGCAATTATCAGAATCAAGGCGCGGTTTTTCATTTCGCAGTCATCCGGTTTTATTTCGTCAAGCTTCTGGCCTGGATTTTTTTCATACGATGGGAGTATACCTGTCGGCGGCGCCGGCGGGAAGGAAATCTCTGCATTTTTTTCAGGAAGCCGGCAGCGTGGGATCTGTCACGGCCGTTCCCCGTTGATTTTGATGCCGCCCGTAACCGGAGCCCCGGCGCCAGGAAATTCAGGAAAATAAATGGGCGATACTGGACTCGAACCAGTGACCTCTGCCATGTGAGGGCAGCACTCTAACCAGCTGAGCTAATCGCCCGCATTGTGGAGTGGATCCATTCCATTTTATGAACCCGTTCGCCGTATGGCAAGAATGCCCCCGGGTCCAGCATGCGCCGCCAGTTTTATGTTATCATTTCTTGTTCTTAATAAACTCTCGAGGCGACGACATGAAAAAGAACATCCATCCGGAATACATGGAGACAAAAGTTCACTGTTCCTGTGGGGACGAGTTCACCACGCGCTCGACCGTGCCGGAGATTCACGTCGAGATCTGTTCGAAGTGCCACCCATTTTACACCGGCAAGCGGAAGCTCGTCGATTCTGGTGGCCGCGTGGAGCGCTTCAAGCGCAAATATGCCAAGAGGCAAACCTCCAAGTAGCCGGTCCAGCCGGTGTCCGCTTCCCTTAACGTCACTCTGCTGACCCACACCCCCGACCCGGAGCGCGCCGTCGCCGCGGCGGGGCGCCTGTGCTATTCCTCCTCCACGGCGGCCGATCTGAAACAGAGCCTCTCCGGTGAGGAGGTCGAACGGCTGATCAGGATTCTTGTCACGTCGGGCCACTTAAGCACGTTTGAGCATGCTTCCTTCTCTTTTGGCATCGACGGCATCTCCCGCGCCTGTTCCCATCAGCTGGTGCGCCACCGGCTCGCCTCCTACAGCCAGCAGTCGCAGCGCTACGTGCGCTTTTCGGGTGAAGGGGGGTTCGTGGTGCCGCCTAAAATCGGGGAAGATGAGGCGGCGCTGTCCGTATTCATGGAGGCGATGGCGAGCGCCAGGGAGGCATACGAGCGCTTGGTTGAGCTGGGCGAGCAGCGGGGCCTGAGCCGGGAGACGGTTCAGGAGGATGCCCGTTTCGTGCTGCCCAACGCGGCGGAAACCCGCATCGTGGTGACAATGAACGCTCGTGAGCTGAGGCATTTTTTCCAGGTTCGCTGCTGCCGGCGGGCCCAGTGGGAGATTAATGCGCTTGCCTGGTGGATGCGTCATCTGGCGATGGAGGCGGCGCCCCGGCTGTTTTACAAGTCCGGGCCGGATTGCCTCTACCGCCGCTGCCGGGAAGGCAAGATGTACTGCGGCGAGGAATACACGCTCGAAGAAGTTGAGCAAATGGAAGAGATTTGGGGCCGTCGCGTTGAAGGATAGCGAGGCGGGCCGCGTTCATCACCACGCGCCCCACCCATCGGCCGCTGTGGGCGGCCAGGCGGTGATTGAGGGCGTCATGATGCGGGGCAAACGTCACTGGTCGGTGGCGGTGCGGCGTCCCGATGGCGAGATCAGCCTGCACAGCGAGGCCCTGAAGCCGCTGGCCGACAGTCATGATTTTTACCGGCTGCCGGTGGTCCGGGGCATCATCGGCTTGTGGGAATCGCTTGCTCTCGGGATCAGGGCGCTGTCGATGTCCGCGCAGGAGTCGATCGGCGAGGAGGAAGAGGAGATCTCCAAAAAGGAGATGGCCGTGAGTGTGATTATCGGCGCGGCGCTGGCCATCCTTCTCTTTGTGGCGGTGCCGCTTTTTGCCGTAAAATCGATCCAGAGCGAGCTGCCGAGCTCGTCGCTGTTCGTCCTGGCGGAAGGCGCTCTCCGGATAGCGATCCTGGTCGGCTATATCTGGGCCGTGTCGCGGATCAAGCACCTCCGGCGGGTGTTCGAATATCACGGCGCCGAGCATAAAACCATCCATGCGCTCGAGTCAGGGCTGGAGCTGACCCCGGCAAATGTCCAACGTTTCTCACCGCTGCATCCACGTTGCGGCACCAGCTTTCTTTTGATAGTAATGGTGCTGGCGATCGCCGTCTTTTCTTTCGTGGGCGTTCCGGGAATTTACTTGTTGATAATTTCCCGTATTTTAGGCATTCCACTCATTGTCGGCCTGTCATATGAAGTGATAAAATATGCCGGCAGGCACAAGAACAGCAGGTTCATGCATGCCGTCCTTTACCCCGGGCTCATTTTGCAGAAGCTAACGACGCGCGAGCCCGATCTTTCCCAGATCGAGGTGGCCATCGTTGCCCTCAAGGGCGTGGCCGAGGCCGAGCCGATCGAGATGGATCACGACGGCCGGGGAGATGTGGAAGTGATGGCCTAGAATCTGGAACTTCGAACCTCCTATGATCGAAAAATTAATAACAGAGATCGAAGATAAGTATGACGGGCTGAACCGGGAGCTCAGCGATCCCCAGGTGATGAACAATCGCCAGCGGTACGCGGAGCTGGCGAAGGCGCACTCCGATCTGCAGCCTGCTTACGATCTGGTGCGCCGCTACCGCGAATCGGAAAAGAGCCTGGCCGAGGCGGAGGAGATGCTGGCCGGCGGTCAGCCGGAGCCCGAAATGCGGGAGTTTCTGCGGGAAGAGGCCGCTACGGCCAGGGATTCCCTGGAAAAGCTGGCGGAAGACATCCGGGTGGCGATGCTGGAACCGGATCCAAACGATGAAAGGGATATCATCATCGAGATCCGCGCCGGCGCCGGCGGCGATGAGGCTTCCCTGTTCGCCGCGGAGCTGCTGAGGATGTATCTGAAACATGCCGAGCAAAAACGGTTTGGCGCCAAGATCCTTTCCAGCAGTCCGACGGAGATGGGCGGCTTTAAGGAAGTAATCGTCGAGGTTTCCGGCAAGGGAGCCTATAGCGTGTTTAAGTACGAAGGCGGGGTGCACCGGGTGCAGCGAATCCCTGTGACTGAATCGGGAGGGCGGATTCACACGTCCACGGCCACGGTGGCTGTGATGCCGGAAGTTGAAGACGTGGAGATCGAGATCGATCCGGCGGATGTACGCGTTGACATTTTCCGCTCCAGCGGACCCGGCGGCCAGTCGGTAAATACAACCGACTCCGCCGTGCGGTTGACGCACATGCCTACCGGTCTGGTCGTTTCCATGCAGGACGAGAAATCGCAGCTGCAAAACAAGGTGGCGGCGATGAAGGTCCTGCGGGCCCGGCTTTACGAAATGAAGATGGCGGAGCAGCAAAAGGAGCTGGCCGACGCGCGCAAATCGATGGTAGGCACGGGAGACCGGAGCCAGAAGATCCGCACCTATAACTTTCCCCAGGGCCGCGTCACCGATCATCGCATTGGGCTCACCCTGCACAAACTGGATGCGGTCCTTCAGGGAGATCTTGATGAATTCACCGAGTCCCTGGCCGCCCAGGACAGGGCGGAGCAATTAAAAGCCGGTGTTTGAGCCGGCGTTTTTTGCGCCGCTGGCCTTTTCCGCGGGTGGCGGCGCCGAAAAATTCTCTAACAGATCAGAAATGAGAGCGTGATGGTGGCAAGAAAGCAGTTGACCGCGCCGACTATCGCCGATCTTCTTGCCAAATCGGCGGGTTTCCTGAAACAGAAAGGTTCGGCGACTCCGCGCCTGGACGCGGAGCTGCTGCTGGCCGAAGTCCTGGGGACCGGCCGCATCGAGCTTTATACCAATTATGATCAACCGCTCAACCAGGTGGAGGTCGATCGTTACCGCGAACTGATCCGGCGGAGGGCGACCGGCGAGCCGGTGGCATATATTCTCGGCCGCGCCTATTTCCGCAATCTCACCTTGATGGTTGACAGTTCGGTGCTCATCCCCCGCCCGGAAACGGAGCATGTGGTCGAGGCTGCTTTAAATGTGCTCCTGGAGCGGGACTGGAACGAAGCGCCCCGGGTTCTGGACGCCGGCACCGGCAGCGGCGCGATCGCGATCTCTATCGCCGCCGGCTTCCCGGAAGCTGACGTCACCGCTGCAGACGCGAGCCGGGAAGCCCTCGCTCTGGCCGAGAAGAACGCCCGCGCCGCCGGTGCCGGCAGAATCAGCTTCATTCTCTCTGACCTTTTCGAGTCGCTTGATCCCACCGGAACCTTTGATCTCATAGTTTCGAATCCGCCGTATATCTCAGCAGAGGAGTGGACACAGCTGCCTCCGGACGTCCGGGAATTCGAGCCCCGGGAAGCGCTCTACGGCGGCGCCGACGGCCTTGATTTTTACCGCCGGATCGCGGTGGAGGCCGCGCAGATTTTGCGGCCGCACGGCGTGCTCGTGCTGGAGACAGGCTATCAGCAGGGGCCGTCCGTAACGGGGCTGCTGGAGGCTGCCGGCAGTTTTGCCGCCGCCGTCACCCTGAAAGATTATTCCGGACTCGATCGCGTGGTGGTCGCAGCCCGGGCCGATTCTCCGTGAGGCGTCTGTCCTAACTTTAAAGAATATGGTATATCTTACAATGCCGATCCGGCCAGTATCACAAGCTCTACCTGTAACTACCGGTTGTCTATGACACTACTAGATGAATTATTAAGCGGCAGGCCCTCCAAAGCCCTGTATAACAGAGGGGTCAAATTCCTGGACCAGCGCAATTACCCTGAGGCCGTCCGTTATTTCGACAAGGCTTTGGAGAATGACGCCCGCGAAGCGGAAACCCTGCGAAAAAAAGGATCGGAGCTGCAGCGCAAGGGTCATCCGGAGAAGGCGATCCGTTTCTTCGGGATGATCAGGGAGATCGAGGTCAGGGACGCCGAGATTTTCTTCGACCGTGGCATATGTCTGAGGAAACTCAACCGCTTCGTGGAATCAAACCAGAGTTTCCGGCTGGGGCTTAACTTCGATACCTGGAACGAGAAAGCCTGGTACAACATCGGCCGGAATTATTCCGACCTGGAGCGCTGGCAGGATGCAATCAAGGCGTTTAGTGAGGCGATTCGGCTGGAAGCCGGCGATGCCGCCGCCCACTTCGGGAAGGCGTTTGCTTTGTACCGCCAGGGGCGGCTGGAAGAAGCGATCAGCTTCTATGACAAAGCGATCGAGCTGGGTGAAAACAACGCGGCCGCCTGGTTTAACAAGGGAATCTGCCTCCAGGATCTGAATCGCTGCGGGGAAGCTCTGGCGTGCTACGACCGCGCCCACGCGATCGATCCAAATGATTTCGAGCCCGTCTTTAACAAAGGCATTTGCCTGGAAAGCCTGGGGCAATTTGCCGAGGCGGCGGAAACATTCGCGAGCCTGCAGGGATTCCAGCTAATGGATCCGGCCGTCTGGTATCACAAGGGACTCAGCCTGAAAAATCTGGGCCGTCTTGACGAGGCGCTGAGCGCGTTTGATGAAGCTCTCCGGCGTGCCCCGGAAACCGGCCCGATCTGGATCGCAAAGGGAAATGTACTTGCCAGGATGGGTAATTTTGAGGAGGCGCAGGCGAGTTTTGACAAAGCGATTGAGTATCTCCCGGAAGATCCGGAGGCCTGGACCTCCAAAGCGGAAGCGCTCCAGAGCGAAAACAAATTTGAAAAGTCGATCGAGTTTCTTGACCGGGCGATCGAGCTAAATGAAGAAAAAGCCGAGGCCTGGAAACTGCGCGGCGACAGCCACCGGGCGACCGGACTTTTCCAGAAGGCGATTGCCGATTACGAGCAAGCGCACCGCTTGGACCCCTTAAATACCGGTTACTCGCTGGCGCTGGGAAACGGCCTGATTGACCAGGACCGGAGTGAGGAAGCTGTTCCCGTTCTGGAGAGTGTGCTTGAAATTAATCCATGGGACACCGCTGCCTGGCTCGCTTTGGCGCAAAGTCTGCTGGCATTGCGCCAGTATGACCGGGCGATCGCCTCGTTTGACCGCGTTCTGGAGCTTGACCCTGGCAATCAGGTTGCCTGGAAGGAGAGCGCCGTTTGTTTCCGGATGAAGGGCGATCTTCAGGAAGCTTCCCGCCGCCTGGATCGCGCCGGCGACCTTGAATCAGGCAAACCTGAATCCGCCGGTGCCGTCTCAGAGGAAGAGGCCGCGTCCGGCGAGGTCCCGGCAGCGGGCAGCGAAGTCATGGAGCCAGCGGCTACTCCATCCCCGGAGCCCGAGGTCACTTCCTTCGAGCCGCCCGCGGCGGAAGAGGAAGTATGGGCGGCCCGGGAGCCGGCTGCCGCAGTCGGGGGTGAGCCCGAAGTTGCAACTGAAGCCGAACCTGAGCCGGAAGTCGAAGCCGAACCTGAGCCGGAAGTCGAAGCCGAACCGACGCCGGAAGTCGAAGCCGAACCGACGCTGGAAGTCGAAGCCGAAGCCGGGGCAGAAAGCGCAGCAGCGGAAACCTGGGCTGAGCCTGAGCCGGAGTCCGCTGCTACCGGAGATGAGCACCAGGAGTTTGTTGTAGGTTTTGAGGAAGAATTGGCGCCTTTTCATACGCGC
>JAMDDD010000043.1 GCA_023489275.1 Actinomycetota bacterium | reverse complement strand
GAGGTGGCGGCGAAGGACTTCAAAATCTTCAGGAAGAAGAAAGGCATCATCTATTCGATCGTTGGATTTGAGTTATTTATTTCGATTGGCTTTCCCCTGATCCTCAGATACAGTGGCGCGAAGACGGGCGGCATTCCCGCGGCGGCGCTCCCAGGAATAATCGATTCCTTTTCCTTCTGGTACGTGATCGGCGCCGCCATCCTGCCTACGTCTGTGGCCGCTTACAGCCTGATTGGCGAAAAGGTGCAGAAGAGCCTGGAACCGCTGCTGGCGACGCCTACCACCGACGCGGAGATTCTGGCCGGCAAGGGTATCGCCGCCGCAGTGCCCGCTCTGATCGCAACCTACATCGGCGCCGCCATTTTCATGGTCTCGGTTGACAGGATTACTCACACGAAACTGGGTTACCTGTATTTTCCAAACGGGAATATGGCTGTCATTCTGCTGCTGCTCGTGCCGCTGACGATAATTCTCAGCATCGGTTTCAACATTTTAATTTCGTCAAGGTCGAATGACGTCAGATCAGCCCAGCAATTGGGAGCCCTGATCGTCGTGCCCCTGGCCGCCCTCTACTTCCTGTCACAGACGAAAGTAATCTCGCTGTCGGTTACCAATTTGCTGATCATCGCGGCGATTCTCGCAGTGCTTGACGTTGTCGCCTTTTATTTCGCCAAAGCCTTGTTTCAACGGGAAGAGATTCTGACGCGGTGGAAGTAACCGGCCGCCACATTTTCTGATCGGTCGCCGGTTTACCATCACTGTTTCTTTGCGACGCTTTACCTGAGCATTCCTGAAGCAGGCCCTCCGCCAACGGAACTGACGATGTCCAGGAGCCCCGTTATAATCGCCGTAGTTGTATGGTCGGTAGCATTAAAGTGGTTGACATTGTGTGGATGTAACCGGCACTTATCAAAACCTGGCAGTTCTGAATCAGCCAGCTCATGAAGCCGAAAGCCGTTAGCGCTGCACCTCAAGATCCTGAAGATCATTGTCTTCGCCGAAGCCGACGCTGATCGTGGTCTCGTCCTGGTAGGTTCCTTCCCCCACTGTGGTGGTCTTGTCAAAAGTCTTCTTCACCGGGGGGCCCGCCAGCGGGCTCACACCCTCTAGCATCAACTCCTTGCCATACATCAACGACCAGCCGGTCTGCCAGACGTTGTTGGCATCGTTGCTGCGGCCAAGGTAGGGGCATTCGAGGAAGAATGAGTCGGTGGGCCCGCCGGGATCGATTGTCAGCGAAACGTCCGGCGACTGGGTCTTTCCCTGTCGCAGATTCAGATCGATATCCCCCGTGGCGGATAACGTGGACCCCGCCTTGTCGGTATGCGGGGTGCAGCCGGGGATGCCTTCCGTGTGATAGTCAGCATAGGTTAGAGCACCCTTGATCGTCAGTTTGACCATGGCAGATTGTGCCGCGCTCAGAGCCTGCTGGCCGTAGGCGGCGATGATCTCCGGTGGCGTCGGCGCCGTCGCGATTGCATACGTCGCTTTCAGGTACTTTGAGTAAAGGTCGTAAACCCACGAGGCGCCCTGGCCGCCGACCCTCCCCTTGGACTCAAAGGAAACGGCGATCTTGGCACAGCTGTCGTTAATCGACTGAAGAATCTGATTAGCCATGTCCTGCCTGTCGATCATCAGGCTAACCTGCGCCAACTGAGCGAGTTTTTGAATTGCTGTCAAATCCTTATTAGCACATTTCTGCTTTTCCTTGGCCCACGCATTCTCAATTCCGCGGCCGAGGTGGTCAAGGTCCTCCTTAATTGCCGAAGAGATCTCGTTGTCCTCGCTAATTTTGCTGCCATTTCTCCTGTATACATCCTGAGTAAAGTGCTTTGCCCTGCCATTGCCAGATCATGGAAGCCTCGGTATCGGGCTCTTTCGTTTACGTTCTCACTTTCTCGGCACAGATTTCCTTTTCTGCCAAGCTGGATGTTGATTTGACCCAGGAATTAATTCTGCCGTCAGAAAAAGTGGTATCCAAATGCATCCGGCGTGCCAGACGGTTCACAAAGCCACGCTCGTCACCACTTCCCCCGAATCAGCCCTTTTCTTTCTCACCTCCGGACGTCTCCTGTGTCAACCGCCATGCGGCGTTGATCAGTCCCACATGGGAAAACGCCTGCGGGAAGTTGCCCAGGAGCACGCCGCTACGAGAGTCGATCATCTCTGACAGCAACCCCAGATCGTTTGCTTTTGCGGTTACGCGCTCGAATAACTCGCTGGCCTCATCGACCCTGCCTGCCATCGCCAGGCACTCCACCAGCCAGTAGGTGCAGATGACAAACCCGTTTTCTTCTTCCTGCCAGCGGCGGACCAGCCCCCCCGCGACGAGCCGGTTGCTAATCGCGTCAATGGTGGCCCGCATCCGTTTATCGCCGGACGGCAAGAACTCCATGATCGGCGCCAGCAGCAACGCCGCATCCAGGCGATCGGACCCGAACGCGCCGGTATAAGCCTGGACGTCATCGTTCCATGCTTCTGTTAAAATTGTCCGGTGGACATCGTCACGCGCCCGCGACCAGCGGCTCACCCGCCGCTTGCTGGCCCCGAGAGCTCCGGCAAGCCTGACGGCACGGTCCAGCGCCACCCAGCACATGATCTTGGAAAGCGTATAATGGCGCTCGCGGTCCCGGGCCTCCCAGATGCCGGCGTCCGGCTCCTTCCAACTGGACGCGGCATGATCGGCAAAGACGATAAGCATGTCACGCACCCAGGCGTCCAGTTTTCCCATCTTCTTCCGGAGGATGTAAGCGGCATTGAGCACCTCCCCGAGTACGTCCAGCTGTTTCTGCCGCCAGGCATCATTACCAATCCGCACAGGTTTGCTACCTTCAAAACCGGTCAGATTGTCAAGAGTATGCTCGCTGAGGTCGCGCTCCCCCTCGACGCCGTACATGATCTGGACCGCTTCCCGGCCGACCCGGCCGCTGGCGCGGCTGATCCAGTCAAAAAAGCGCTGCGGCTCATCGGGGCAGGCAGCGATCCACAGCGCCCGCATCGTCAGGCTGGCGTCCCGGAGCCAGCTGTAGCGATAATCCCAGTTGGCGCCACCGCCGAGGATCTCCGGCAGGGAGGTGGTCGCCGCGGCCACCAGTGAACCGCTCGGCTGAAATGTCAACCCCTGCAGCACCACCGCGCTGCGCCGAACCGCCTCCGGGTAAAGACCCTCGTAATTCTCATGCTCATCGCTCCAGGATTTCCAGATGCCGGCTGCCTCCCGCAGGGCAGCCTCGACATCGGGCACGGGCGCGTGGCTCGCCCGGAATCCTTCCCGGAAACTGAGGCTAAAATTAGCATGATCCCCGGCCGCCACGGTGAAGCCGGCCGTAAGGTCATTTTCCTGCATGTCAATTTTAACGGAGGATATCAGCCGCAATTCTACCGGTCCGCCGACAATGATAATTCCGGCGCCGGCCTTACGGAAATGGGGATGCGTCAACCCGTATTCAAACCGGGGGACAAACTCCATCACCATCTCAACGCTGCCCTCGATTCCCCGGACGCTCCGAAGCAGCAAATGCGGCGCTTCCCTGCCGATGTTGTGCCCCCGGTGGGATGGATGCAGCGCCATCGCGTCCGTCACCTCAACCGAGCCGCTCCCCGTCCTGAAAGTTGTTTTCAGGACGAGCGTCTCATCGGCATAACTTCGCTTCGAAGAAAAATCGCCGCGTGGATGGAGGCTCCAGTGCCCCGCCTGAGGATCCAGCAAGCGCCCAAACACTGACGGGGAATCAAACCGCGGCACGCAATACCAGTCGACGGAGCCGCGCCGGCTCACCAGCGCCGCCGACTGGCAATCGGAAAGAAAGCCATAATCGCTTATTTTCATAAAACAACCATACCCCAAATTTGCATGTGATAAAATACAACTCCGTGAGAATGACGCTGTTTGCCGGTGAGCTTAGCAATCGCGCCGGCCGGGCATTATACGTTACAAGCTCAAAGTTAAAAGTTACAAGTTCAAAGTTTTCCGTTTTTTAACATCCAGACGGCCAGGGGTTGACGAAATTTGTTGGAACCAAATTAACCGGGAGAAGAGATGGATAAGTTCGATGTGGCTGTGATCGGCGCCGGCCAGGGTGGGATGCCCCTGGCGGTGAACCTGTCCCGCGAGGGCAAACGTGTCGTCCTGTTTGAAAAGAAGGCATTGGGTGGCACGTGCCTGAATGTGGGCTGCTATCCTTCCAAAGCCTTCCTGGGCGCGGCTCACGCCGCGGGCGAACGCAGCGCTGAGGCGTTCGGGGTGCGGAAGAATCCAACCGTCGATTTCGGGCTCCTGATGGATCGGGTACGCGGCAAGCGTGACTCCAGGTACATCAAAACGGCGCTGGACAAGGCCGGCGTCGAGACAGTGATGGCCAAGGCGGCCTTTGCCGGCGAGCGCACCGTCACCGGGGGAGGCAAAACATACGAGGCCGGGACGGTCATCATCGATAGCGGCAATTCGCCGGCCGTGCCGCCCATCCCGGGCCTGGAAGGCACACCGTACTTGACATACAACAATTTTTGGGAGATCAACGAGCTGCCGCCGCGGGTTCTGGTGCTCGGTGGCGGTTTTATCGGCGTTGAACTGGGCCAGGGCCTGGCGCGGCTGGGAGCGCAGGTGCACATCATCGAGAACATGGGCCGCATCATCTCCAGCGAGGAGCCGGAGCTAAGCGACGCCATTACCAAGGCACTGGCAGCCGACGGAGTCATATTTCATCTGTGCAAGCAGGTAAAAAAAGTTGAGCATGCCGGCGGCGTCTTCTCTCTGTCGCTCGACGGCGACGACCAGGTCCAGGGAGAGGCGCTCCTGGTAGTCACCGGGCAGCGGGGAAATACCGAAGGGCTCGACTGTAAAGAGGCTGGCATCGAGCTGACCGAGCGAGGCTTCATCAAGGTAAATGAAAAGTTTGAGACCACCTGCCCCGGTGTTTACGCTATTGGAGATGTCACCGGCCAGCCCGCTTTTACCCATGTATCCTGGGAAGATTTCCGCCGGCTGATGACGATCCTGCATGGCGGCGACCGGCGGCAGATGGACAGGGTCCTGGGTTACGCGCTTTTTACCGAGCCGGAAGCAGGGCGCTGCGGCATTACCATCGAGCAGGCCGAAGAGCGCGGTTTGAACGCCCGCGCCGTCACCATCCCGCTGACCCGCGTCGCCCGCGCCTGGCTGACCGATCGCACCAACGGCTTTTACCGGGTTGTCGTCGACAATAACAGCGACAAGATCCTCGGCGCCACGCTGGTCGGCCCCCGGGCCGGTGAGCTGGTGCACTGCTTCATCGATCTCATGGAGGTCGGCGCTACCTGGCGCGACCTGGAGCAGACGGTGCATATACATCCCACTTACGCCGAAGGACTGCCGACGCTGGTGCGAAAGCTGTTGCGAAAAAAGTAAACGGGTTGGAGCCGCAGCTCGCGGCAGCGCTAAAAAATGCTAGCCTGCGGACCCAGCGATGCGTCTCTGTAAGGTAAGATTCAATCTGCCCGCTTATTGCCCCAGCACTTCGTTAAAATAGCCGTTCCAGAGGACGCGCTGCGAAGCGAGGACGGGACCGCCGGTGGAGGTGACGTTTACCGGCCCGCCCATCTTCCCCGGGAAGTCCGGATTCCAATTGCCGCCCGGAAGGATGGGGCTGGTCCGGGTTACCGGAGTGCCGTCGAAGTTTTTAAAGCTTACAGTCGCGCTGACTGTCGTTGCAGAAGGATTGGAGACCATCACCCAGTTCAGCGAGCCTGGGGAGTTCTGGTCGTACCAGGTCCAGTTGTAGGAACTGGCCAGGGCTGATCGGGGATATCCGGGCACCTCCTCAAAGGAGGGGCCGATTAGTGAGCGCTGGGAGGCGATGACGTTGCCGCCGGTGGAGGTTACCTCTACCGGTCCGCCGATCTTGCCGTCAAACTGGGGCGTCCAGTTAGAACCGGCAGCGATACTCCTAGTCTGGGTTTGTTTGGCGCCGTACTGGTCAGTAAAAGTTACCGTAGCCGATACCGGAGCAGGGTTCGGATTAGAGATCATCACCCAGTCCAGATTGCCCCCGGTCTGATCGTACCAGGTCCAGAGGTAGTCGCTGGAGAGCTCCGAGGCGGGGGTGCCGGGAACCTCGTTAAAAGCTGAGCCGCCGTTTGAAAGCACCCGCTGGGAAGCGATCAGGTTTTCCGAAGCGCCGGGGCAAGAACCTGAAACAAAGGCCAGCGAGCAGCCCCTCACCTCCACCGGGCCGGTGATGACGCCGTCAAACTGCTTTTCAACCTTGTCGTTTCCGGCCGGGTCCCCCGTGGCGGCCAGCTCGCCGGTTGCGCATTGGTTAGATACTTGCGGATTAGCCTCACATCCCTTGGCGATATCCACCTGGTAGTAAACCGCCGAGGTAGAAGGGTTGGCCACCATTACCCAGTCAAGACGCCCGGAAGTCTGATCGTACCAGGTCCAGTAGTAGTCGCTGGAAAGGTTGGATTCCAGAGTGCCGGGAACCTCTTCCAGCGAGGAACCTCCCCGGGGCCAGAGAGCCCTCTGGGAGGTAATGGCAGGATCCCCGGTTAAGGAGGAGGCCTCGACGGGGCCGCCGACGGTGCCGGGAAGAACCGGCTCGATGCTGGCGCCGGGGGCCACCACCCCGTTGTTATAGCCGGTCAGGCTGGAAAAGCCTCCGCCTACCCGGAGGCTAAAATACTCATCAGAGGTTGCGGCGCTCGGGTTTGCCAGCAGCACCCAGTTGTCTCCGCCTACATTGTCATACCAGGTCCAGAAGTAGTTCTTGGCGGGAGCAGAGCTTACGGCAAAGGAGCCCGTAATCTGGGAAGTATTGCCGGCGTTGTCTTTTACCTGGCCGCTGATAAAGTGGGTGCCTATGCTTAAGGCCGTGGCCGGGCAGCTGACCGAGGTTGCCGTTACCGTGCAACCAATTAAAGTGTTTCCATCCAGCTTGACCACGACCGAGGAGGTGTTTATCCCGGTGCCGCTATTATCCGAATAACTGGCGCTGACCGTGGTGGCAGAACCGCTGATGATGCCGGTGGGCTGGACGTTCGACACGGTTGGCGGTGGTGGATAATACTTTAAGAGCATCTGGTAGCCATCAGGGCTGCCCCATCCTGTTGGCGGATCCCAGCCGGTGCCGGCTGCGTAATCACCGTTGCTTCCCGAAGTGATATCGTGGAATACCGTTGCGTAATTGGAAGAATTTGCCAGTTGATTAATCCGCGCCGCCAGCAGCCCCAGCCGCCGGTTGCCGGCCTGGACGATCTCTGCCGCCAGCGCTGACGCAAATGGGGCGTCGATGCTGGTGCCGGCGGCCATCAGCCAATTTCCGCCGCCTGTTGTTGCAGATCCATAATAAACGTACATGCCGGTGCCCGGATTGCCGTCCATGGCCATGTCCGATGTCCACCGGTAGCCATTGGCAAAATAAGAGGAGCCATACTCCCAGGAAGGCAGCGGCTCGAAAGTGGAGGTGCCGCCACCGGAGCCAAACGGATTTCCCGTGGTCAAATCGTAGCCGCCCCAGGCGGATTCGCTTGATATATTATCTGAACCATCGAGGTAGAGGCTGGTGCCGCCCATGGCCGTGACGTAGGGCGAAGAAGCCGGGTAGTTGACGCCGAAGGCCGAGCCGGCGCCGCAGTTGGAACCGCTGTCGCCGCTGGCGTTCAGCCACGTCTGGCCTTCCGCCGCCCCCTGCTTAAAAATACCGTCTTCCTGCGAGGCCACAGAACTATTTTCACAACCTCCCCACGAAAGGGTGACCACGTCCGCGGTGTTGTCGGTGACGATCCGGTTTAACTCATCGGTCCAGCCGCTGCCGCTATTGGGCGCCATATAGACAAGCTCATTGGCGCCGGGAGCAAGGGATGTAGACCATTCAATGTCCATTGTGGTCTCGACGGAGTCAGAAGTGATTCCCGGATTCGAGTCCACCGGGATGCGGCTGAGGCCGGCGGGCTGGTACCCGAACTTGTTCTCAAAAACCTGGATATCGGTATCGCTGTAATCGGCGAATGTCGCCACGGCTATGGTCCGGCCGCCGCCGCTATAGCCGTGCCGATTCGGGTAATCGTAAGCGGTGGAAATCTGGGCGGGAGTATAGGGCGGACCGGAAGCCTGCGCCGGGGCAGCGGTTCCCGCCGGGCGGGCGGTAAAATCCGTATGCAGCCTGGTTGAGTCAAGCCCCTGCACTGATTTAACGATCCCGGCGAGCCCCGCCGGGACCCGGGGCGCGCTCTGGTTCGCGAATTCCTGCTTTCCGCGAACTTCATATTGATGGATTTCCGTTTTAAACGCGCTTTCGGCCTGGGCCGCCGTGCCGCTGGCGCTTATCACCTGTCCGCCGGAATCTTTCTTGATGGTGAATCCATTTGCGGTCAGAAAGCTTTTGACAGAATTGTAGTCCGGCGCGGCAGGTCCGTATAGGCTGAGAAACTGTGCCGACGTGAGAAACTTGTGATAAGAAGGAGAGCCGGGGGTGTTCTGCGCCGCGATTAGCTCATCCAGGCTTTTCTGGTTCCGCAAAGAGAGGACAACCGCAATATTGATGGGCGTTTCCGGCGCGACCTTTCCCCGGTCGGCTCCTTCCATGGCAATTAATGATTTTCCCTGCGGCAATTCAACCTGAGACGGAGCATTTGCCGCCAGCAGCGTTGGGGAAAATAACGCAAAAAACAGTAAAGTCAAACCATATAGCAACAAACCTGATTTAACTACCAGACTGGATCTCACAAGACTTCCTTTCTCACTGCCGCTCTAAAACAGATACCGGCTCCAGAATAGTGAATTTTAGCAAAAACAGAGCAAGCAGATTCCCGGTCACATTTGCGTTCAAGCGTTCTTTTCTTGCTTAAGATTCGGCTTTGCCATGTGCAGACCTTCGTCAAATCCCTCTCGGATATATTATCGGCTTTCCAAAGCGAGACATGCGGTCTCAGCGGCAGGATACATCCCTTGCGCTTAAGGGAGAAAGCTGTCCGGGGTCCGGAGACAGTAAAATTCGTCGGGTTCGATGAGATCGCGCCCTAACCAGGCCGAAGCGAAGCAAGCGGGAAGATAAAGCTGCCGACCCGTTCCCTGAGACCATCAATGATTTGAACTCATCCGTAGCTCATGCGAGTATAACGACTATGGATGGTTCACCTGCGAACAATTATAAAATCATTGCCATGGTCGGCGCTCTGCTGGCCATGCTGCTATCGGCGCTTGATCAGACGATTGTAGCCACCGCTCTGCCACAGATCGTGAGGGAATTCAACGGGCTGGAGCACATGAGCTGGGTGTACGCGTCCTATCTGATCGCCTCCACCGTCGCCATCCCGGTCTACGGAAAACTGTCTGACATCTACGGCCGCCGCGGTTTCTTTCTGGGCGGCATCGTTATCTTCCTGGCCGGCTCGGTCTTAAGCGGCCTGTCACAATCAATGCTGCAGCTGATCCTGTTTAGAGGGCTGCAGGGGATCGGCGCCGGCGCCATCATGGTCAACTCAATCGCCCTCATCGGCGACCTGTTTACGCCGGCGGAGAGGGGGCGCTGGCAGGGGCTAATCGGGGGCGTCTACGGCATCGCCAGCATCGCCGGGCCGCTGATGGGAGGCTGGCTCACCGACAATATCAGCTGGCGGTGGATTTTTTACATTAATCTGCCGCTGGGGGCGCTGGCGCTGATTGTGATCGCGACAACCCTGCCGCGCATCAGGCCCGAGAAAATGGAGCGCTCAATCGATTACTGGGGCGCGGTGTCGCTGGCGGCGGCGCTGGTGACGCTGCTTTTGGGATTTGTCTGGGGCGGCAGCGAGTATCCCTGGATCTCCCCTCAGATTATCGGCCTGTTTGCCGCCACGGGAGTGTTCCTGCTGCTGTTCATGATCGTTGAGGAGCGCGTTCCCTCGCCCATCCTGCCGCTGGGCCTGTTTAAACACCGCGCCCTGAGTATATCTTCGACGGCAACTTTCCTGATCTCGTTTGCCATGTTCGGCGCTGTCGCCTTCCTGCCACTTTACGCCCAGAGCGTGGTCGGCTTTTCCGCCACCAACTCCGGCCTTGCGTTGACGCCGCTGATGCTGGGCGCTGTTTTTTCCAGCGCGATCGCCGGTCAGATAATCAGCCGCCGGGGGACTTACAAGTCGATGGCCATCGGCGGCATGGCACTATCGGCGCTGGGTATCTATCTCTTTTCACACATTTCCGTAGATACGTCAGAAGTGACGATGGTGGAATATATGGTGCTGCTCGGCCTGGGCATCGGCGTATCCTTTCCCATCTATACCATCGTGGTCCAGAGCGCTTTTGACCGCAACAAGCTGGGCGTGGTGACCGCCACCATCCAGATGTTTCGCAGCATCGGCAGCGCCGTCGGCATCGCCGTGATGGGCAGCCTGCTTAACAACGGCCTGGCCGGCAAGCTGGCAAACATTGCCTCCAACCCGTTCGTCCGCTCGGTCAAACGCATTAGCCCCGCGGCACCGCTCACGAATATCAGTGCGGACACGCTTCAGAGTTTTCTTGCCGGTGAGGGAGGCCAGAAACTCAGGAGTGTCGTCGCCGCCGCGCCCGTGACGCAACGAACCCAGCTGGAGCAGGGTCTGCTTCACTTCATCCAGACGCTCAAGGAGGCGCTGGCCGGCTCCATCGCCAACGTTTTTTTCGTAACGATGTTCCTGGTGCTGGCGGCAACGGTTTCGACGCTGTTCTTGCCGGTGATTAATCTCCACCCGTTAAAAAAACGCCCCCTCCCGGAAGAGGTCGGCGTCGAGCTGGAAGCGGAGCTGGCCCTGGCGGAGCCGGAAGACGAGCCGGAACTTTAACTGTTATTCCACGAGTTCGAGATAAACCATCTCTGCCGCATCTCCAGGCCGGGGGCCGATCCGGATAATGCGAGTGTAGCCTCCGGGGCGGCCGGCGAACCGGGGCGCCACATCGGTAAACAGGGCGTGAACCACATCATTGCTTCGCAGCCGCGCCAGCGCCTGGCGGCGGGCATGCAGATCGCCGCGCTTTCCCAGGGTAATCATCTGTTCCGCCAGCGGCCGGGCCTCCTTGGCCTTGCTTACCGTCGTCTTGATCCGGCCGTGCTCAACCAGCGAGCAGACAAGGTTGCCCAGCATCGCCTTCCGGTGAGAAGAGTCGATTCCCAGTTTTCTGCCTTGTTTGGCGTGCCTCATTTATATCTCCGAACAGATAGGTTTAGACCTGATTATCTATTGTGACGGAATGATAGCAGATCTGCAATGAGCTCAATCCTGCTGCTCCTCGACGCTGCCGCCTTTAAGTGACAGCCCCAGCTTGGCCAGATTCTCTTTTACTTCTTCGATGCTCTTTTTGCCAAAATTCGGAATGTTCATCAGCTCCGCCTCGCTTCGCTTGACCAGATCGCCAACGGTCTGAATCCCCTCTCGCTTGAGGCAGTTATACGACCGGACGCCGATCTCCAGCTCCTCGATGAGAATGTCATCCTCGCTGCCGCCGCTCTTGGCCTCGGCTGGCATTTCCAGCGCCGCCGCCGCGGCCGCCTCAGGCGACTCGCCCGATTCGTGGGCGCCGGTAAATATCTGCAGGGAAGAGATGAGGATGCCGGCGGCTTTCCGGAGAGCGTCGCCGGGACCCATGCTGCCATCGGTGCTGATTTCCATCGTCAGCTTGTCAAAGTCGGTCCGCTGGCCGACGCGGGCCCGGTCAACCTCATAGGAAACCCGGGTCACGGGCGAAAAATTGGAGTCAACCGGAATAATGCCGATGGCGGCGCCGGCATGCTTGTTTGCTTCCGCTGAGTTATAGCCGCGGCCGCGCCTGATCGTCAGAGTCATCTCGAGCTTGGCCTTTTTTCCCAGACTGGCAATGTGAAGATCGGGGTTGATAATTTCCAGTTCGGAGGGCGCGCTGACATCGCCGGCGACCGCTTCACCCGGGCCTGATTTCGCCAGCTGGACCTCTACCTCGCCGCTCTCGCCAACCAGGGTGCAAACCATCTTTTTCAGGTTCAGGACGATGTCGGTCACATCTTCTTTTACGCCCGTGACCGTCGAAAACTCATGGGAGACTCCCTCGATCTTGACATCCGTGACCGCGGCGCCTTCCAGTGATGACAGGAGCACGCGCCGGAGCGAATTGCCAAAGGTATGGCCAAAACCGCGGTCAAGCGGCTCGACGACGAAAACGCCCTTGTTATGGTCAATCTGCTCGTGTGTAATCTTGGGGACCTGGAAATTTAACAAATTGTCCTCCGTAGTTGTAAGTTGAAAATTCTTGAGAGCGGCTTCGGCCGCAGCTGCGGGGCTCAAGAATCGATCCTGGCAGGCTCACTCATTTGGAATACAGCTCCACGATCAATTGTTCCGCCACCGGCACGTCAATCTCGTCGCGTTCCGGATACTTCAGGATTTTACCCACCAGATTGTCATGATCTGCCTGCAGCCAGGGCGAAACAGAAGCGGTCAGCTCTGTTGCCTCGCTGATCGTTCCCCGCGCTGATGAATTCGGCTCGACGGAAACCATATCGTCCGGTTTAACACGATACGACGGTATATCAACACGTTTTCCGTTGACCATGAAATGCCCGTGCATTACCAGTTGCCGGGCCTGCCGCCGCGATGCGGCGAATCCAAGGCGATACACGACATTATCCAGCCGCGTTTCCAGAATTCTCAGAAGGTTCTCGCCGGTAATGCCTGTTTGACGGTTGGCTGCTTCATAATAGTTGCGAAACTGCTTCTCCAGCAGCCCGTAATAACGCCGTGCTTTCTGCTTCTCGCGCAACTGGGTCAGATATTCTGTTTGTTTTGTCCGCCGCCGCCCGTGCTCACCCGGAGCGAATGGTCTGCGGTCAATAGCACAGCGATCGGTGAGGCAACGCTCCCCTTTAAGATATAATTTCAAACCCTCGCGCCGGCACTGCCGGCAGGCGGGTGACGTGTCCTTAGCCAAATTAATTCACCTTAATGTTCAAAGTTTGCAGTTTCCAGTTTTTTTGAGGGTTTTACCTACCATCCACCATCTGCTATCCACAGTCCGCTTTTAGACTCGGCGGCGTTTGCGCTGCCGGCAGCCATTGTGCGGCGACGGTGTTACGTCCTTGACACTCATTACCTCCAGGCCGGCGGCCTGCAGCGAGCGGATGGCCGTCTCTCTCCCGGACCCCGGGCCTTTGACGTAAACATCTACTTTTTTCAGGCCGTTCTCCATGCCCTTCTTGGCACACGAATCAGCGGTCACCTGGGCGGCAAAAGGAGTGCTCTTGCGCGAGCCTTTGAAACCAACCGACCCCGCGCTTTCCCAGGCGATGACATTGCCTTCCCGGTCGCAGAGGCTGACGATCGTGTTGTTAAACGATGTTTTGATGTGCGCCTGGCCTACCGGTATGTTTTTCTTTGCCTTGCGGCGTGCGCGCCCTTTTGATTTTGGAGCAGCCATAACAACCTCAGTTTCCAGTTGCCGGTTTCCAGTTGCCGGTTTCCAGTTTCGTTACTCATGACTAGAAACCAGAAACTCGAAACCAGTAACTATTTTTTACGTTTGACCCCCACGGTGCGGCGAGGCCCCTTGCGGCCCCGGGCATTTGTTTTTGTGCGCTGACCCCTGACCGGCAGGCCGCGCCGGTGCCGGAGGCCGCGATAACTGCCAATCTCCATCAACCGTTTAACATTCTGCGACCGCTCGCGGCGAAGGTCGCCTTCAACCATCACATTCCGGTCAAGGTATTCCCGCAGCCGGTTGACCTCTTCCTCGGTCAAGTCGCGGATATACGTATCCTTGTTGATGTCCAGATCAGCCAGGATCTTGTTGGACGTAGGACGGCCGACGCCATATACATATGTAAGCCCTACCTCAACCCGTTTGTCACGAGGTAGATTTACTCCTGATATTCGTGCCACTTAAAACCTCCAAAAAAACAAGTTTCTTGTTTTTAGCCCAGTTTCCAGTTATTCAGACTGTTTCTTGTCCGAGATTTCTCAACCTGAAACTTTTAAACCAAAAACCGGCAACCGCCTTATCCCTGGCGCTGCTTGTGCCGCGGATTAACGCAGATGACCAGCAGCTTGCCCTTCCGCCGCACGATCTTGCACTTCTCGCATATCGGTTTTACAGATGATCTGACTTTCACGATAACCTCGTTCCAAGATCCAAAGTCAAAGTTCCAAGTTAAGAAAATCTCAAAATTCGGCGCAAACAACTTTGAACTCCGAACATTGAACTTTGAGCCTATTTAAATCTGTACGTAATCCTTCCCCGTGACAGGTCGTAAGGAGACAGCTCAACTTTCACTCTGTCTCCCGGCAGGATCCGGATATAATGCATCCTCATCTTGCCCGAGATGTGCGCCAGAACCTCATGATCGTTGTCAAGGCGCACCTTGAACATCGTGTTCGGCAGGGCTTCCACAACCTCGCCTTCAAACTCTATGGCTTCCTCTTTTTGAGTCATAAGTCTCCGGTCACGGCCAACCCGGCATTTTACCACAAACGATGGGCCGCGCCCAAACCCGCGCCATCCTCTGCCTTGCTCGCCGTCAAAATTCTGGGACCATTCCGGGTCACGGCCACCGTATGCTCAAAATGAGCCGAGAGGCTGTTATCCGCTGTCGAGATGGCCCACTTATCCTCTCCCACCGTCACTTTGTGCGTACCGGCGTTGACCATCGGCTCGATAGCCAGGACCATCCCTTCCTTAAGCAAAGGTCCCTCTCCCTCGGCGCCGAAATTCGGTACCTGCGGGTCTTCATGCATCTCCCTGCCAACGCCGTGGCCAACCAGGCTTCTGACTACGGTAAATCCGTTGGCGACGACATGTTCCTCCACCGTGTGCGAAACGTCTCCCAGATGGTTGCCCACAACGCACCGGGCAATCCCCCGCATCAGCGATGTTTCCGTAACCTCCATCAGCCTCAGGGCCAGCGGTCCCGGATCGCCCACGGCGACCGTAATGGCCGCGTCAGCCACCCAGCCTCCGAGGGTAACGCCGACATCCAGGCTGATGATATCTGCAAACTTCAGTTCGTACGGCCCGGGAATGCCGTGCACAACCATCTGGTTGGGCGATGCGCAGATAGAAGCCGGATAACCCCGGTATCCCTTAAAAGTGGGAATGCCTTTGTGTTCCCGGATAAAGTTCTCCGCCACCCGGTCCAGCTCCGCCGTCGTGACGCCCTCGGCGCAGCTATCTCGCAAAAGCGCCAGGCAACCGGCAACAACTTCTCCCGCCCGGGCCATCTTCTCTATCTGGGCTGGAGACTTGCAAATAATCAAATCGATGCCCTGCCCTCTCGCTTGCGCGGTTTGCCACAACTCAAGCGGCGCGATCAGAATCTATTGACTGAGACTTCCCCTGATCCTTTGGTAAATCTCGTCAGGATGCCCGACGCCGTCGATTTCTGTCAGGACACCGCGGGACCGGTAATAATCTATCAGCGGCTCCGTCTGCGTCCTGTAAACTTCAAGCCGGTTTTGCACCGTCTCCTCGCTGTCGTCGCTCCGTTGAAATATTTCTCCGCCGCACTGATCGCAAACACCTTCCTGCCGAGGCGGTGAAAAAACTACATGATACGGCTTTTGACAATCGCGGCAAAGCCGCCTGCCGGTAAGCCGTTTAATCAGCTCTGACTCGGGAACGATCATCGCCAGCGCCATCGTAATTTGCTTGCCGGCGGCGTCCAGCGCCGTGTCCAGCTCGTGGGCCTGAGACAGGCTCCGGGGAAAACCGTCCAGCAAGAAACCGCTCTCCGTATCCGGCTGCCGGAGCCGGTCCACAACGATACCGATAACGACTTCGTCCGGCACCAGCTCGCCTGCGTCCATAAACCCTTTGGCCTTGACGCCCAGCTCCGTGCCGGCGGCGACCGCTTCCCGCAGCATATCGCCGGTGGAGATGTGCACCAGGTTGTAGTCCTGCTTGATTCGCTCCGCCTGCGTGCCCTTGCCGGCGCCCGGCGGCCCCAGGAGAATGACGTTCAGCCCGGCCATTATTTCAGGAACCCTTCGTAATGGCGCATCAGCAATTGCGATTCCATCTGTTGCATGGTTTGCAGCGCCACGCCCACGACAATCAGGATCGAGGTGCCACCGAAGAAAAACGGGATCCCCATCGTGGAGATCAGGATGTTGGGCAATACCGCGATCGCCGCCAGAAAGATCGCCCCCGGCAGCGTCAGCCGCGTCAGCACCCGGTCCAGATAAACGGCCGTCGGCCGCCCCGGCCGGATACCGGGAATGAAACCGCCGTATTTCTTTAAGTCATTCGCGCGTTCCACCGGATCGAACTGGACAGCGGTATAAAAATAGGTAAAACCAATAATGAGGATGGCGTCGATCATCAGGAACGGCGCCCCTGAAGGCGATAAAAAGTTGGCAAACCCCTGCGCCACGGCCCCCGGGAAAAAGCGCGCGATCGTCGGCGGAAACATCAGCACCGAGGAAGCAAAGATAACCGGGATGACCCCGGCCATGTTGATCGACAGCGGCAGATAAGTGCTGCCGCCGGTGGTCATACGGCGGCCGATCTGGCGTTTGGCGTACTGGATGTTTATTCGTCGCTGGCCCTCCTGCACCAGCACAACGCCCATGACGACAACGATGGCGATAGCGATCATGATCACGATTGTAAAGGCGCTGGCGCTCCCATTGAGAAACCGGTAGAGAGCCGGCAGCAGGCCGGAGACGATACTGGCGAAGATTATCAGCGAGATGCCGTTGCCGATGCCATGTTGCGTGATCAGCTCACCAATCCACATCAGCAGCACCGTTCCGGCCGTCAGCGTGATCACGATCTCGTAAAGTTTTAGCGGCGTCAGCTGGATAATCCCCTGCTGCGCGAAAAGAATGGTGAAGCCGACCGATTGCGCCAGCGCCAGCCCGACCGTGAGATAACGGGTGTACTGGGTGATTTTTCGCTGCCCCGCCTCTCCCTCGCGGGCAAGCTCCTTTAATGAAGGGAACGCCATCGTCAGCAGCTGCAGGATGATGGATGCGGTGATATATGGCATGATGCCCAGGGCAAAGACGGCAAATCTGGTGAGCGCGCCGCCGGAGAACAGATTCAGAAAACCAAGAATGGAATTTTGATTCGAGCCGTTGCTAATAAACTGATTGATTGCATGAACATTTATGCCCGGGACCGGCACATGCGCTCCCAGGCGGTAGACAACAATCATCGCCGCGGTAAAGAGCAGCTTTAACCGCAGCTCGGGAATCCTCCAGGCATTTGCCAGCGATCCCAGCACCTAGATTACCTCCGCCTTGCCGCCGGAAGCCTCGATTTTCTCCCGCGCCGACCGGCTGAACCCCGCGGCCTGGATGGTGAGAGCCGTCTTGATCTCTCCATGCCCGAGAATCTTGACCGGAACCTCGGCGCTGCTGATGATCCCCGCCTCTTGCAGCACCGCCGGATTGACAACCGCGCCTTTCTTGAAATTGGCCAAGCGGCTTAAGTTGACAGCCTGCGTCGTCGTGCGAAAAGGACCAAAAGGCATGCTCATTTTCTTGTTGGGGCCGCGCAGCTTGCCCACTCTCATGTAAAGCGGCATCTGACCGCCCTCGTAGCCGGCGCGAACGCCGCCGCCGGAGCGGCTGTTAAAACCTTTATGACCGCGGCCGGACGTTTTGCCGTGGCCGCTGCCATGACCCCGGCCGACGCGCTTTCGGGCATGCTTGGCGCCCGGCGACGGCTTCAGGTTGTGGAGGCCGAGGTACTCCTCCCTATCAACATTTTGATCTTTTTTGGTATCTGTGCTCATAGTAACCAGTTTCGAGTTTCCAGTTTTTAGTTTCCAGTTTCCTTTTTGCGGGTTAAACTAGAAACGATAAACCAGAAACTATTTCTTCACCTCTTCAACTTCCACCAGGTAACGAACCTGGTGAACCATACCGCGGATCACCGGATTATCCTCATGCACGACGCTGTGATTGATCTTCCGGAGGCCGAGCGCCCTGACTGTCTTCCGGTGCCGGTCCTTGTGACCGATAAGGCTTTTCTTCTGGGTAATCTTTATCCTCGCCATTTACTTGGCCGCCCCCTCCGCGGCCCTGGCCGCCGTCTTCGCGGTTTTTCGCGGCTTGGCAGCCGGCTCCGGCCCGGATTCGATTCCCAATATCTCGGCGACGGTCTTGCCCCGGAGCTTTGCCAGTACTTTCGGATCCTTGAGCGACGCCAGCCCGTCAATGCTGGCCCGGACCATGTTGATCGGATTGGTGGTTCCCAGGCACTTCGCCAGCACGTCGTGCACGCCCGCCAGCTCCAGCACCGCCCGCACCCCGCCGCCGGCAATAATGCCGGTGCCGGGAGAAGCCGGCTTTAGCAGCACCCGGCCGGCGCCGTAACGCCCCAGGACCTGATGCGTGATCGTGCTGTTGTGCTTGGGCACGGTGAATATATTCTTCTTCGCATCTTCCACAGCCTTCTGGATCGCCAGCGGCACTTCTTTCGCCTTTCCATAGCCGACGCCAACCCGGTTGACCGTGTCGCCCACGACCACCAGCGCCGTGAAAGAGAAGCGCCGCCCGCCCTTGACCACCTTGGCAACGCGGTTGATATGTACTACTTTCTCCTGCAGTTCCGGCCCTTTGGGGCCCAATTGGATTTTCTCATAAGCATCGGCCATTGTTAAAACTGAATCCCTCCCTTGCGGACTCCATCAGCCAGGGCCTTAACGCGGCCGTGATAAAGATAGTTACCTCGATCGAAGACAATTTTGTCGATATTCTTTTCCCTGGCCCTGGCCGCCAGCAGCTCGCCCACCTTCCCGGCAGCCTCCCTCTTGCTCAAGCCGGTTTCCTTGATATCCCGAACCGAAGCGGAGACCAGCGTGTTGCCTTGCAGATCGTCGATGATCTGCGCATAAATGCCTTTGTTGCTGCGGAAAACCGACAGGCGGGGCCGCTCGAAGTTCGTCTTCAGGACACGACGCACGCGCATGCTGCGGCGAAGGCGCGTCTTGCTTCTGCTTTTTAGCTGTTCGGCGGTTTTTGCCATTATGCCCGCTTGCCAACCTTTCTCCGGATATGCTCTTCCACGTATTTGATGCCCTTTCCCTTGTAAGGCTCAGGCGGCCGCACAGAGCGAATCTTGGCCGCCATCTGGCCGACGACCTGCTTGTCGATTCCCCTGATGATGATCTGGGTCGGCTTGGGGACCTCAAAGGACGTGTCCGCATTTGCCGGCTGGATCAAAACCGGATGCGAGTAACCAACGGCAAGCTCCAGGTCTTTTCCCTTCAGCTGGGCCCGGTAACCAACACCGTTGATCTCCAGCTCGCGGCTAAACCCCTGCGTGACGCCATGGACCATATTGGCGATCAGCGTCCGCGTCAGCCCGTGCAGCGAGCGGTGATGCCCCTGATCGGTAGGCCGGCGCACCAGAATCTGGCCGTCCTCCTGGACGATCTCCATCTCCGGCGAAAACCGTCCCGCCAGCGACCCCTTGGGGCCCTTGACGCTAACGTCGCTGCCGTCGATCCTGACCTCGACGCCATCCGGTACTGCTATGGGAGCTCTTCCAATTCGTGACACAAAAAATAACCTCATTTTATACGTTTGACCCGTCAGCCAGGCCCTGACCATACTTAATTTATTTGTTTTTTATCACCAGATAAAGCAGACTACCTCGCCGCCGATTCCTTTCTTCTCGGCGTCACGTCCGGTCATCAACCCCTTCGAGGTGGAAAGCACCGCCGTTCCCAGCCCTCCCAGAACCCTGGGAATGCTGTCCTTCTTCGCGTAAACACGACGGCCGGGCTTGCTGATCCGCTTCAGGCCGGAGATCACCCGGCGCCGGTCATCGCCATATTTCAGATCCAGCACGATCATGTCAAAACTGTCGCCGTGGACAACGGAATAATCCAGAATATATCCTTCTTCCTTCAGCAGCCTGGCGATCTCCACCTTCATCGTCGATACAGGCATCTCCACGTTATCTTTCAGGCTGGTATTCGCGTTCCTGATGCGAGTCAGCATATCCGAGATCGGATCATTTACTGCCATATCACCAACCTCCTACCAACTGGACTTGGTCAGCCCCGGGATTACACCGTGATGGGCAAGCTCTCTCAGACAAATGCGGCATAGTCCAAATTTGCGAAAATAACCGCGCGGCCTGCCGCAGCGCCGGCAGCGGTGATATGACCTGCTCATGTACTTTGGCGAGCGATTGGATTTGACTACCAATGATGTTTTCGCCATGAAAAATCTCCTTACCGCTCACGGAACGGCATGCCTATCCTTGCGATAAGCCTCCGTCCCTGTTCGTCGTTGTTGGCAGTGGTTGTAATTGCGATATCGAGCCCGCGGGTCTGGGTGATCGAGTCATAGTCGATCTCAGGGAAGATCATCTGCTCCTTGATGCCCAGCGACATATTGCCCCGTCCATCAAACGACCTGGGCGAGATCCCCCGAAAATCACGAATCCGCGGCAGCGCTATCGAGATCAGCCGGTCCAGGAATTCATACATCCGCTCGCCTCTCAGCGTCACGGAGCAGCCTACCGGCATTCCCTCGCGGATCTTGAACTGGGCAATCGACTTTCTGGCCCGGTTCAGCCGCGGCTTCTGCCCGGTAATCACGGCCAGTTCCTGCATCGCGTCATCGAGAGCCTTGGCGTCCGTCTTGGCCTCGCCGACGCCCATATTTACCGTGACCTTGGTGACCCTGGGAACCTCCATCGGGTTCTTGAACGCCAGCTCGTTCATCAGCGCCGGCAGAATCTCCTGCTCGTATCTGTCCTTCAGGCGCGCCATTTAGTCAACCTCCGCGCCGCATTGCTTGCAGATCCGCATCCGGCGGTCGTCTGTTCGCTTGATTCCCAGCCGGACGGCATCGCTGCAGCGCGAGCAGTAAAACATCACATTGGATATGTTAATCGGCGCTTCCCGCTCCAGTGTCCCCTGAGGATTGTTCTGCGTCGGACGCTTGTGGCGCTTGACCATATTGAGCCGTTCTACCACAACCCGCTCTTTCTTTGGATCGACGCGCAACACCTTGCCGGTCTTGCCCCGGGATTTGCCCGCGATCACCTTGACCGTATCGCCTTTTTTAATTTTTACTTTGTTTTGTGACATAAAAATCCTGATCCCAAGTTCAAAGTTCAAAAACAAAAACGAAACTTCCAGAATTCCCAATCAAAACTTCGTGCTTAACTTTAAACCTGGAACTTTGAACTTTTTTCATAGCACTTCCGGAGCCAGAGAAACAATTTTCATAAAATTTCTGTCCCTCAATTCGCGGGCCACCGGGCCAAAAATACGGGTTCCGCGAGGATTCTTGGCGGCGTCTATCAGCACCGCGGCATTCTCGTCAAAAGCAATGTAAGTGCCGTCTTTGCGTCCAAGCTCTTTTTTGGTACGGACGACCACCGCCTGGACGACATCGCCCTTTTTGACGGCGCCGCCCGGCGTGGCCGACTTGACGGTGCCGACAATCGTATCCCCGATACGGGCGTAACGCCTCCGGGAACCGCCCATAATCCGGATGCACAGGAGCTCGCGGGCGCCGGTGTTGTCAGCTACTTTTAGTCTTGTCTCGACCTGAATCACTAAAATATATCCACTCTGATAATCAATACTTCCGGATTACTTATTCCTTTGATATTGCTTAAGTTGCCAGTTGCTGGTCCCGCTACTCGTAACTAGAAACTCGAAACCAGAAACTGCGTTATTTTGCTCTCTCCATCACTTCGACCAGCCGCCAGCGTTTGTTCTTTGACAGGGGCCTGGTCTCGATGACGCGAACCATGTCACCGACATGAGCTTCGCTCTTCTCGTCATGCACTGCCAGTTTTTTTGACCTGAGCATCGTTTTGCCATACAAACGGTGCGGCTTCTTGATATCGATGCGGACCGTGATCGTCTTTTCCATTCCGTCGCTAACCACGACGCCGCGGCGCTCTTTGCGAACGCTTGTTTCTGTCTCTTTACTCAACTTGTGGCCTCCTGCTCACCGGCGAAATTACGCTCTTCCTGCACCGTCATGATCCGGGCGATATCCTGCCGGACCAGCCGCAGCTTGCGCGGGTTATCCAGCTGCCCGGTGGCATGCTGAAATCTGAGATTAAACAGCTGCTTGCGCGTCTCACTTAGCCGCTGAACCAGCTCGTCGTCTGTCATTTCCCGAAGTTCGCTAGCCTTCAAAGATATCACCACCGCGCGTCACGAATTTACATTTAATCGGCAGCTTGTGAGAGGCAAGCCTCATGGCTTCCCGCGCCACCGCCGGCGCCACTCCGGAAAGCTCGAACATCATCTTGCCCGGCTTGACAACCGCAACCCATTGCTCGGGCGAGCCCTTGCCACCGCCCATTCTGGTTTCCGCCGGCTTTTCCGTGACCGGTTTGTGCGGGAAAATATCGATCCAGACTTTGCCGCCGCGCTTGATATGCCGGGTCATCGCGATACGGGCAGCCTCGATTTGCCGGTTGGTGATCCACCCGGGCTCGAGCGCCTTCAGCCCGTACTCGCCGTGCTCGATCCGCGTGCCGCCCTTGGCCATTCCCGGCATCCGGCCCCGATGTTGTTTTCGATACTTTGTTTTCTTTGGTAGTAACATAAAAACTTCGTTTCTGATTTCTGGTTTCTGGTTGCCGTCTCATTGCTCAGAACCAGAAACCAGCAACTTTAAACTGGAAACTTTATTTTCTTCTCTGTGTGTCCACTTCGCCCAGGCGCCGGTCGTTTTTCTTCGATTCCGTGTCGTAGCCGGCCGGCATAATCTCGCCCTTGTTGATCCAGACCTTGACGCCAATCCGTCCGAAGGTCGTGCGGGCCTCCGTAAAACCATAATCAATGTCCGCCCGCAGCGTATGCAGCGGCACGCGTCCTTCGCTGTATCCCTCGCTGCGCGCCATTTCGGCGCCGCCCAACCGTCCGGAACAGGCGACCTTGATGCCCTCGGCTCCCGACCTGATTGCTGACGTAATGGCCCGCTTCATCGCGCGCCGGAAAGCAACCCTGCCCTCAAGCTGCTCGGCAATGGATTGCGCCACCAGATTGGCGTCCAGTTCCGGCCGCTTGACCTCGATGATGTTGACGTGGACAGCCTTCCCTGTTTGCGCATGAATCTCCTTGCGCAGGGCGTCCACTTCGGCGCCGCTCTTGCCAATGACGATTCCGGGCCGGGCCGTATGGATGTCAATCGTGATTTTCTGCGTATCCTTTTTGATGTGGATATCCGACAGCGCCGCATGCCGCAGCTTGTTGCGGATATGCTCGCGGATCTTCAGATCCTCGATTAAAAAATTGGCAAATTCCTTTTCCGTATACCAGTGGGATTTCCAGTCATGAATGATTCCCAACCGGAGTCCTCCTGGATGAACTTTCTGACCCATGCTATCCCTCCTCCCTGCTTGTCAGCTCAACGGTCACGTGACTGCTGCGTTTGCGGATCCGGCCGGCGCGGCCCATCGCCCGCGGCCGGAAACGCTTTAATGTCGGCCCTTCGTTTACCACAATCCGGCTAATGTAAAGATCCTCACCGCTTAAATCGTTGTTATTCTCCGCGTTGGCAGCGGCAGAAGAGATAACCTTGCCGATGACGCCCGCGGCTCCCCTGGTGGAAAAAGTAAGCGCCGCGCGGGCCTCCGCGATCTTCTTGCCTCGCACCGTGTCAGCCACCAGCCGCATCTTCTGCGGCGAAATGCGTACGTACCTCGCCGTCGCCGTCACCGACCGCGCCGCTGTTTCGGTTTCTTCTGCTTCTGCTTTTTCTTTTTTCTTTTTTTTATCTGCCATAAAAACCCGGTTCCAGATTCCGAGTTCAAAGTTCAAAAAACCTTAAGAAGACAAACTTGGAACTTGGAACTATTTTAGTGACGTGCTCCGTTCGGTATGATGGCCGTGGCCGCGGAACGTGCGGGTGGGAGCAAACTCGCCGAGTTTATGACCCACCATGCTTTCCGTGATAAAGACCGGCACATGCTTGCGGCCGTCATGGACGGCGATCGTATGGCCAACCATCTCCGGGAAGACGGTGGAGGCGCGCGACCAGGTCTTGATCATCTGTTTCTTGCCTGATTCGTTCATCGCCTCGATCCGCGCCAGCAGTTCCTACCTGCGTCCCCGCCGCCGCGAGCGGACGATATAACGGTCGCTGTCTTTACCCTTCTTGCGCGTGCGATAACCGATGGTTGGCACGCCCCAGGGAGTCACCGGATGGCGACCGGCCGTTGTCTTGCCCTCGCCGCCGCCATGCGGGTGGTCGACCGGGTTCATGGCGGTGCCGCGGACGTGCGGACGCTTGCCGCGCCAGCGTGTTCTGCCTGCCTTGCCGCCGGTCAGGTTTTCATGCGTAACGTTTCCAACCTCCCCGATGGTGGCCCGGCACGCAGCCGGGATCAGCCGCATCTCGCCGGAAGGCAGACGCAAAGTGGCCATCTCGCCTTCCTTTGCCATCAACTGCGCCGAAGTGCCGGCGCCGCGGGCCATCTGGGCTCCCCGGCCGGGCTTCAGCTCCACGCAATGAATGACGGTGCCGACGGGGATATTCGCCAGCGGCAGGCAGTTGCCGGCGCGGATGTCAGACTCGGGACCGGAAACCACCTGGGCGCCAACCGTCAGTCCGATCGGAGCCGGGATGTACCGCTTGTCGCCGTCCAGATAATGAAGCAGCGCAATCCTGGCGGATCGATTCGGATCGTATTCGATCGACGCAACTTTCGCCGGGACGCCGTCCTTCAGCCGCTTGAAATCTATCTCCCGGAACCGGCGCTTATGGCCGCCGCCCGAGTGGCGCTTCGTGATTCTCCCATAAGAGTTGCGGCCGCCCTTCTTGGGAATCCCCCTGGTCAGGCTCTTTTCCGGGTCCGACCGGGTAATCTCACTAAAGGTCGAGCCGGTCATGAACCGCCGGCCGGGCGATGTTGGCTTGTATGTTTTTACTTGTGCCATAAAAACTCAGTTTCTGGTTTCCAGCTTCCAGTTTCCAGTTGCCGGATTCGTTTCTCAGAACCAGAAACCAGAAACTCGAAACTGGTAACTTTTACATCGATTCGAAGAACTCGATCTTCTGTCCTTCTGACAGCTCCACGATCGCTTTTTTCCCGGAACTGGTGCGGCCCTGAACCATGCCGCGGCGTTTCGGTTTGGACCGCGTCTTGATGATATTGACGCCCACCACATTGACGCTAAAAATTTCTTCCACCGCCTTGGCGATCGCCGGCTTTCTCGCCCGCGGATCCACCTTGAAGGTGTATTTATTGTGCTCGATCAGCTGGTAACTCTTTTCCGAGATCACCGGCCCGATAATAATCGTGTACGGATCACTCATCTGGACTCAACCACCCTGTTAAGCTCGCTGACGGCTTCCTTCGTCGCCAGAA
>JAMDDD010000002.1 GCA_023489275.1 Actinomycetota bacterium | reverse complement strand
GCGGGTAGAAGAGATGATTGACCTGTTTCATTTAAGCCGGATTGGGGGCGCCCGCCCCGGGCAGATCTCCGGCGGCCAGAAGCAGCGGGTGGCGCTGGCGCGGGCGCTGATCGCCCGCCCCCGGGCACTCCTGCTGGACGAACCCTTCTCAGCCCTGGACTGGCCGGTAAGAAGGAAGATGCAAAAGCTCATCAAAGAGGTCCAGGCCCGCTTTGACATCCCGGTAATAATGGTGACACATGACTTCCGGGAGGTGAAAAGCATGGCCGGCCGGGTGGTAGTTTACGACCGGGGCCGCGTGCTGCAGACAGGCGCTCCGGGCGAGATTGAGGCGGAGCCGGCGGGGAGCAGGGTAAGGGAGCTGGTGTGGGTCCGTTAGGAACGCCGCCGCACTGTCACCGTAACCTGTTAGGTTGATATGATTAAATATTTGAATATATTTTGAGGGAGAGGATATGAACGAGCTTAAACAGAAATCTATTCCGGTCAGAGAAGCGGTTGGCATGATTCTGGCCCATGACATTACCGAGATTAACCCCCGTACAGGCTTCAAGGGGCGCCGCTTTAGCCGCGGACACGTAGTCGACGCGGCAGACGTTGATAAGTTGCTTGATCTTGGCAAGGAACGGCTGTACGTGCTGGAGGTAGGTGACGGCCGGCTGCATGAAGACGAGGCCGCGCTGTTGCTGGCGGCGGCGATAGCGGGCCCGGGAACTGATTATATCCCCGAGCCTCGCGAGGGAAAGATAAACATAACCGCCGCCACAGACGGCGTGCTCAGGGTGGACGTTGACGCGCTGGAAGAATTCAACATGCTCGGCGAGGTAATGTGCGCCACCCGCCACCGGGATGCGCTGGTGGCGGCCGGCGATACCGTCGCCGGCACCCGCGCCATCCCGCTGATCGTGGAAAGCAGACTGGTTGACGAAGCTGCCGGCATTGCCGGCGCTGCCGGCGGGCTGGTATCGGTGGCGCCGCTCAAGCGAGCCCGGGCGGCTCTGATCATCACTGGAAACGAGGTTTACCACGGGCGGATCGAGGACGCTTTCGAACCCGTCATCAGGCGTAAGCTCAAAGACCTCGGTTCTGAAGTAACATCAGTGAAATTCTGCCCTGACGACGCCGGGATGATCAGCGCCGCGATCGGCACGGGAGCGGCCGCCGGGGCTGACCTGATCGTTCTTACCGGAGGGATGTCGGTCGATCCGGACGACGTGACGCTCAGCGCCGTGGAGGCAGCCGGGGCCACCGTGAGCGCCTATGGCTCGTCTGTCATCCCCGGCGCCATGTTCATGGCCGCCTACCTCAGCGACGGCACGCCGGTGCTGGGGGTGCCGGCCTGTGGCATCTTCCATGCCAATACGGTCCTTGACCTGGTGCTGCCGCGGGTGCTCGCCGGCGAGATCATCGGCCGCCGCGAGATCGCCCGTCTGGGACACGGCGGCCTCTGCCTGGGTTGTGATGAATGCCGTTTTCCGGTATGTCCGTTCGGGAAGGCGTAAAGAGTGGTTGTCCGGTTGCATGATTCCTGCCAATTGCCGGCGCAGCTGCGGAATCCAAAAGGGAGAATAAATGAATACCTTAAGCGATGACCTTGAAATTGCCGCTGCCTTCCACGGCGAGAGCTGCCCGGGGCAGGTGCTGGGAGTGCGGCTGGCGCGGGCCGGCCTCGGGCGGATCGGCATCGACGACATACTGGCCGACCGCAAGAAACTGGTCGTTTTCGTCGAGATCGACCGGTGCGCCGCCGACGCGATCATGGCGGTCACCGGTTGCCGTGTCGGCAAACGCAGCCTGAAGGTAGTCGATTACGGCATCATGGCGGCGACCTTTTTAAATCTGGAAACCGGCCGGGCGGTGCGGGTGGTGGCGCGGGAAGAGTCGCGGGAACTGGCAGCGGATTACGCTCCGGATGTTGAAGGCAAGTACGAACAGCAGCGCCGCGCCTACGAGATCATGCCCGAGGCGGAGCTGTTCCGCTTTGAAGAAGTCAAGGTAAACCTGAAGCCGGAAGACATGCCGGGCCGGCCGCTGTCGCGGGTTCAGTGCGAGCGCTGCGGAGATTATGTGCAGGATAAACGTGAAGTCAACACTGGCGGCGAGGTCCTCTGCCGCGCCTGCGCGGAAGGCGGCTATTACCGTGAAGCACCAACCGGAATAAACCCGGCAACTAAATCTTGATTTTGACACGGGTGGACGTTGGCCGCGGTATAATCCGCACCGAAAGTTTTTTCCTGCCCGAAGGAAAAGGTTAATTGTTGGCTTAATGCCTTTTCTTATTTTAGCAGGTTATGCATTTTTTGTTACTTTGATTAATTATCATTATCTTGCTGGGCTGGCCCGGAGGAGATTAATTGTTGATTTAATTGTAAAAGTTAACAGCTTCCCTGAAAATCACCCGTTTTAAAAATCCCTCCCCGGGTAAGAATTCCTGAAGCGCGGGTCAACCGATCTGGAAAGAGGGTCGCCATGCGCGCGGACATTGTTCCCGGCGCCGTGCTGCCGGACTTCGAGTTGCCAGACCAGGATGGCGTTCCCCGGCTCCTGTCGGAGCTGCAGGGGGATGACCCCATGTGCCTGTTGCTGTCGCGGGGACACTACTGACCGAAAGACCACCGCCAGCACGTGTGGCTGGCCGCCATGGAGCCGGAGATCAACGTCTCCTTTTCGCGCATCGTCACGATCAGCACCGACGACCGCTGGGGCTGCCTGGAGATGCGCGCGTCGCTGGGGGCCGGCTGGCCGTTCCTTTCCGATACGAAGCGGATTGTGCAGCAGGAGCTTGACATCCAGGAATACACCGACCCGCATCACAATCCAATGATCCCGCATACGATCATGCTGGCGCCGGGCCTCGTCATCCACTCCATCTACAATGGCTACTGGTACTGGGGAAGGCCGACGCCGGAAGAGGTCCGTTGCGACTTTCGCGCCATCTCGATGAAGTTCAGGCCGGATTGGGATCTGGCGGCCCCCGGGCTGCGGGAGAAATGGGAAGCTGGTGACAAAAACGATTTCTGGCCGTATCATCGCGGTTGATGCATATGAGTTCCTTGCCAGTGGGTCGCGCAGGGTGCCAGAGCCGGGGTGGCACTTACCGGGGTGCGGCCGTCCGCCATCGGGGAGCATGCCGCGCATCTGATGCGGGATGAGCTTTCATCCGCCTGCCCGCGAGAATATCAACGGGGCCGGGATGCCGGAACCGGGGACCGGCCGCTGGGTACTGGCCGCGACAATCCTGGCATCGAGCATGGCCTTTATCGACGGCAGCGCTCTGACGGTGGCGCTGCCGGCGCTGCAGGCTGATCTGAGGGCCAGCGGCGCCGAGCTTCTCTGGATCGTTGACGGTTACCTGTTGATGCTGGGGGCCTTTATCCTCGTGGGAGGCTCCCTTGGCGACCGGTTCGGGCGCAAGCGCATCTTCATGATTGGTATTACCCTCTTTGCGCTGTCGTCGCTGGCATGCGGCCTGTCACCCTTTACCAGGTTTCTCATCGGCGCCCGGATAATCCAGGGAGCCGGCGGCGCCTTGATGATTCCCGGAAGCCTTTCGATCATCACATCATTTTTTACCCGGGAGGCCCGCGGGCGCGCGATCGGCACCTGGTCGGGGGCCTCGACGGTGGTCGTTGTGCTTGGCCCCTTCCTGGGTGGCCTGCTGGCGGATGCCGGTTTCTGGCGCGGTGTTTTTCTGATCAACCCGCCGCTGGCGGTGGTGGCGCTGGTGATCCTCTTGAAGAAGGTTCCGGAAAGCCGTGACGAGGAAAGCGGCCGCCTGGACGCCCCCGGAGCCGTTCTCGCCGCCGCCGGGCTGGCGCTGCTTACCTACAGCTTTATCAGCGCACCCGCCGCCGGATTTGGTTCCCCGGGGATAATTCTGCCGCTCACGGCCGGCCTGATTTTGCTGGCGGCGCTGGTGATCCGGGAGCGGCGCGCCGTCAGCCCGATGATCCCTCCCGGGATTTTTAGGTCTCGCAATTTTTCCGGCGCCAACCTGTTGACCCTGTTTCTCTACGGCGCCCTGAATGTGGCTACGCTTTTTCTGCCGCTCAATCTGGTGCAGGCTCAAGGGTACACACCGCTGCTGGCCGGGCTGACGTTCCTGCCGTTCAGCCTGCTGCTCGCCGGGCTGTCGCGCTGGTCAGGAGGCCTGGTGGACCGTTTTGGTCCCCGGCTGCCGCTCACCGCGGGGCCGTCGTTGGTGGCTGCCGGGTTTCTCCTGATGGCGCTTCCGGGCGTCACCTCCGGGCCGGGCAATTTCTGGCGCACGTATCTGCCGGGGATCTTCATCCTTGGCGCCGGCATGGGGTTAACGGTGGCGCCGCTGACCACTACCGTGATGACGGCGCTGCCGGAGCGCCTGGCGGGAGTCGAGTCGGGAGTCAACAATGCTGTGGCCCGGGTGGCGGGCCTGCTGGCGATCGCCACCATCGGCGCCGTCGCCCTGATCAGCTTTGCCCGTTTTCTTGATACCAGAACAAATAATTTGGGTCTAAATGGCGCCGCTCGCCGGGAGCTGCAGGCGGAGGCGAGCCGCCTGGGAGAGGCAAAGCCGCCCGCCGCGGTTCCTGCATCGCAAGCACACGCTGTGAGAGGAGCGATCAAGGCCGCTTTTGCCGATACTTTCCGGGTTCTGATGGTAATCTGCGCGGCGCTGGCGGTGACCAGCGTGATCATGGTGCAGTTGCTGATTCGTAACGAGCCCCGTGAGAATTGAGAGTCAAACAGCCGCGGTTTTGGGTTTGTCCGGAATCCAGGACCCAGGACCCAGTGTCCGCCTTAGCTAATTTGTTGTAAAGTTGACCTCGACCGTTCCGGCCGCAAATTTGATGATGTCACAGCCTCCCATAATCTCATTAAAGAGCGTTACCTTTGGCTACCCGGATGTCCGCTCGCTGGCGCTGGACGGTGTCTCGCTCGAGGTCGCCGCGGGTGAGTTTGTCGCGGTCGCGGGCGCCAACGGGTCGGGAAAATCAACGCTGGCGCGCCTGTTTAACGGCTTGCTGCTTCCCGGTGCGGGGAACGTTCTGATCGACGGGAAGAACACCAGGGATCGTGAGAATCTCAACCATATCCGCGAGACCGTAGCCATGGTTTTTCAAAATCCCGAGAGCCAGATCGTGGCGGCCACCGTGGGTGATGATATTGCATTTGGGCTGGAGAACCTCGGCCTGCCGGCGGAGCAGATCGGGCTGCGGGTGCAAGAAGCCGGTTGCCGCTTCGGCCTGGCCGGCCTGCTGGACAGGGAACCGCACTGGCTTTCGGGAGGGCAGAAACAGCGCACGGTGCTGGCGGGAGCGGTCGCCATGGAGCCGCGGGTGCTGGTGCTGGATGAGCCCGCCTCAATGCTGGACCCGTGTTCCCGGAAAGAGTTCATGGCGCTGGTCCGTGATCTTTGGCAAGATGGAACAACCGTGGTGTACCTCAGCCATGACATGGACGAGGTGGCCAGGGCGCCGCGCATGATCGCCCTGTCGGAAGGAAAGGTAAGCTTTGACGGGGATCCCCATGATTTCTTTTCCCGGGAAGGATTGATGGCAGAGACAAATCTGAGGCCGCCGCTGGCGGTGCGGCTGAGCCGGTTCCTCGCATCCGCCGGGAGCAAGCCGCCGGCGCTGACTCTTGCAGAGCTGGTTAAGAGGGCATGCGCATAGAGCTGCGAGAAGCCGGTTTTGCCTACCTGCAGGGCACTCCGTTTGCGTCCATAGCGCTCGCGGGCGTCTCGCTTTGTATTGAACCCGGCGAGCGCATCGGTATCACCGGCCCCGTGGGCTCGGGAAAGTCGACGCTGCTGGAGCTCCTGGCCGGGCTCCGCCAGCCGGGGACCGGAAGTGTCTATTTCGATGGCTTGCCGGCTGCCCGGCGCCGGAAAAAAACGGTTCCCGGGCCGGGCCGGATCGGTATTGCTTTTCAGAGCCCGGAAAGCTGCTTGTTTGAGAAGACGGTGATCGCGGATGTCGCGTCCGGTCCGCGCAACCTCGGGATCAATGAAGCGCCGGCGCGGGAGCGGGCGGAGGCGGCGCTTAAGTCCATGGGCCTGGATCCGGTCAGCTACGGCCGGCGAAGCCCCTGGTCGCTGAGCACTGGCGAGCAGCGCCGGGTGGCACTGGCGGGCCTGCTGGCGCTGGAGCCGGAGGTGCTCCTGCTGGACGAACCTTCGGCAAGCCTGGACCCGGCGGCGCGTGAGAGCCTTACCGGTCAACTGCTGAAAATTAACGGCAAGGGCGTTACCATCGTCATTGCAGGACATGACATGGACGAAATGGCTCGCTTCGCCCGCCGGCTTGTCATCATCGATGAAGGCCGGCTGGCGGCCGACGGTCCGGCGGCGGCGCTCCTGACCGATACGGGTCTAATGGAAAGGCATGGCCTGGAAGCTCCGGCAACGGTGCGTTTAAGCGGCATGCTGGCCCAGGCCACCGGCCGCCCCGTGCCCCCTTTTCTCACGGAAGCCAGCGCCGCTTCATTCCTGCGCGGACTGTCCGGGCCCTCAGAGCCACGGGAGCCCCGACATGCATCTTGACGAATTAATCATCGGCCAGTATTTTCCGGGAAACTCGCTGCTTCACCGCGCCGACCCGCGCCTGAAGATTACCGCTGTGTTCATCTACGTGGCCGGCCTTTTTCTGGCGGGAGGCTTTGCCGGCTTGCTGATCATGGCAGCGGGGCTGCTGCTGGCGCTTGCCCAGGCGCGGGTGCCGCCGCGCTGGCTTTACCGGAGCGTCCGGCCGGTGGCGGCGCTGCTCCTGCTCACCTTCCTGTTTCAGTTGTTTCTTCATGGCGGTCCCGTACTGGGCCGGATAGGACCGGTGCCAATTTACCGGGACGGCGCCAGGGAGGGTGGTTACCTGGCGCTCAGGCTGCTGCTCCTGGTGCTGGCCGGGATTGTCCTCAGTCTCACGACACCGCCGGTGGCGCTTACCGATGCCTTCGGCAAGATGATGGCGCCGCTGGCGAAACTTAAGGTTCCCGCCTACGAGCTGGCGCTGATGATGACGATCGCGCTCCGGTTCATTCCCACGTTACTGATGGAAGCCGACCGCATCATCAAAGCGCAGGCCGCCCGGGGAGCTTCACTCGCTAGCGGCGGCCCCGCCAGGCGGGCCCGGGCGCTCTTGCCGGTGCTGATCCCTCTGTTTATCTTAAGTTTTAAGGATGCCGACGAGCTGGCCATGGCGATGGAGTCGCGCTGCTGGCGGGGCGGGAAGGGCCGCACCAGCCGCCGGCGGCTGAGGCTGGGGCCGGTCGACGCGATGTTTGCGCTGCTGGCCGCGGTGGTGGTGGCAGGCGGCGTCGCCATCGGCAGGACAAGCGGTTTTTAACTTGAGGGCCAGCCGCGATTGGCATCCTCGGGCGCGCCGCCGACGGATCTCGGATCAAAAAACGGGGTTCTTTGCCGTCCCCGGCGGCCCGGAATGACAGCGCCGGAGGGAGCTGTTCGATCGATAAATATTTTGATTGATTGCCTATTATTGATAGTATTTTGACAAAGATCAGACTTGACATAGAATATGACGGCGCCGGTTTTGCCGGCTGGGCCAAGCAGCCGGGGCAACCTACGATCGAGGGTGCGCTCGAGGCGGCGCTGAAGCAAATCTTCCAGGAGCCGGTGCGGTTGTCCGTGGCCGGCCGGACCGACGCGGGCGTGCACGCCCGCGGACAGGTGGCAAGTTTTACCGTCCGGAAGTCGCAGGTTGACTCAGGGAAAATCAGAAGATCGCTCAACCGGATGCTTCCCGGCGCCATTGCCGTGACGAGCGCAAGCCAGGCCGCGCCGGAATTTGACGCCCGCCGGAGCGCCCGCTCGCGAACTTATTCTTACACGGTGCTCAACCGCACCTGGCCGGACGTGTTCCAGCGCCGCTATGTTTATTTCTATCCCGGCCGCCTCGACCTGAAAGCGCTGAACTGGACGGCCTCGCAGGCGATCGGCCGGCACGACTTTACCGCTTTTACCCCCACCTCCGGCGAGCGCGCCTATTTTCAGCGGGAAGTGGCGCGGTCGAGCTGGCGCCGCGACGGGGATCTGCTTATTTACACCGTTACCTCTGGCAGTTTTTTGCACAACATGGTGCGCGTCCTGGTGGGAACGATGCTGGAGATTGGCCGGGGTTACCGCCGTCCTGAGACTTTCCCGGCGCTGCTTGCCGGCGCCGGCCGTCCGGATGCCGGGGTCACGGCGCCCGCGTGCGGTCTCTGCCTGGAAGAGGTCGAATACTAGGAGCATCCCGCCGGATAACCTGCAAGGATATGCTCAAGAGGCATTGGGACCGGCCGGATGAATTTGATAAGATATTCAAATAGATTTAATCAAATTTATAAGTTTTTTCGAGGGTATTTATGGACCTGATCAAGCTCAGAACCTTCTGCTCAATTGCTCAAAAAGGTAATTTCTCGGCCGTGGCCGAGGATTTTTTCATGTCTCAGTCGGCCGTTAGCCAGCAGATCCAGGCCCTGGAGCGGCGCTACGGGGTTACGCTGTTCGACAGGGGCAGCAAAAAGGTAACCCTCACCGATCCGGGCCGGATTCTTTACGCCAAAGCCAAAAAAATGCTGGAGCTGGAGGACGAGATCAACCACGAGCTTGACGACCTGCGCGGCCTCAAAGGCGGCGATCTGCGCGTCGGCGCCAGCACGACCGTGGGAAATTACCTGATGCCCTTTTATCTGGGCCGGTTCAAACAAATGTACCCTGATATCAAAGTATCACTAATCGTCGAAAATACCCGTATCATCGAGGAGCAGTTGCTGTCAGGGCTGTTCGCCCTGGGGGTGGTTGAGCACGAAGTGCAGAACCCGTCTCTTGCCAGCCTGCCGATCGAGCGCGACGAGCTGGTGCTGTTTGTCGGGCCGGATCACCGCTGGGCCGAGGGAAAAGAAGTCACCAAGGAAGAACTGATGCAGGAGCCGTTTATCACCCGTGAGCCGGGTTCTGGCACGCGCGAGGTAATTGAGCAAGCGCTGAATAAGGCCGGCGTGACGCAGCTCAGGGTGGCGCTGGAGCTGGGCAATTCCTCGGCGATCAAGACGGCGGTGGAGGCTGGCCTCGGCGTTTCCATCCTCTCGCGGCGGGCGGTGCATGCGCAGCTCGAGAGCCGGATGCTAAAACAGATACAGATCAAAGGCGTCGCACTGGAACGGGATTTTTTCCTGATCACTGTCGCCGACCGCTACCTCTCGCCCGCTTCGGAAGAGTTTAAGGCCATGCTGGAAAACACGGAGTCGTCGGATCTGTTGCCAAAGATTGGCTAAGCGGTTCATAAATACTGGATTATTAAAGGATAGCTCAAACTGATTAACAAATAACAGAAATTTGATAGATCATATTTCCGCAGCTGTCAACTGCGCTGATTGGTTTTTATCCAATATCCGGCCGCCGGAACCAGTCTTTGATAAAAAATGCCAAATGTATGGCATTTTTTTGTTTTCCAGGTTCTTGATCGATCTAAGGATACTGTTGACATAATAATTATTTTACATATAAGCAAAATTAAATTATGCTTCTTAAGCTATCAGCATCTCTGATTGCGTTATCCAGAATCCAGCATCCAGCATCCAGCATCTGCTTCTTTATCTTTTTTTAACAATCTGATATAAATTTCGCCGGTTTGTAATTTTTATTACACGCTCCCCGGGGAGGCGGCGGGGCGCGTTTAGAATCCATCTCAAATTTTGGGCTGGATTTCTAACACACAACCGGGAATCCCCGCAAAGAAAGGAGAGGATCAGTTAATTTTGTCTGAATTTTTATACAATCACGGGGTGGTGATCGCGATCGTGTGCGCCCTGGCGGCAATCGTCTACAGCGCCATCCTGATCTGGTGGGTGCTGAAACTGCCTGCCGGAAACGAGAAGATGAGGGAGATCGCGGCGGCGATCCAGGAGGGAGCCGGGGCTTATCTCAACAGGCAATACCGCACGATTGCCATGGTAGGAATCGTGGTTTTCGCCGCGCTGCTGGTCTTCACGGGCCTGGTGAAAAGCTGGGGTGAAGGCGAAAGAACAGCCATCGGGTTTCTGATCGGCGCGATTTTATCCGGCGCCACTGGTTACATCGGTATGATGGTTTCCGTGCGCGCCAACGTGCGCACCGCGGAAGCCGCCCGCGGCGGCCTCAAGTCCGCCATGCTGGTGGCGTTTCGGGGCGGCTCCGTCACCGGACTCCTGGTGGTCGGCCTGGCGCTCCTCGGTGTCACCGGTTACTTCTGGGCCATGGGCAGCGAAGCCTCGAATGTGATTAACCTGGTCGGCCTCGGCTTCGGCGGCAGCCTCATTAGCGTTTTTGCCCGCCTGGGCGGGGGCATCTATACCAAAGGCGCCGACGTCGGCGCTGACCTGGTCGGCAAGGTCGAGGCGGGCATCCCGGAGGATGACCCGCGCAACCCGGCGGTGATCGCCGATAATGTCGGTGACAACGTTGGCGACTGCGCCGGCATGGCCGCCGACCTGTTCGAGACCTACGCCGTCACCGCGGTCGCGGTGATGCTGCTGGGATCGCTGGTATTCAGCGGCGCCACCGGCCCGGTGCAGCAGCGGGCGCTGCTCTACCCGCTGGTGCTCGGAGGCGTCTCCATCATCGCTTCCATCATCGGCACTTTCTTTGTCCGTGTCGGCAAGAGCGAGGGCATTATGGCCGCTCTGTACAAGGGGCTGGCAGCCTCCGGCATCCTGGCCGCAATCGCTTTTTACCCGATCACCAACTATATGATGAAAGACGCCGCATCCACCATCGACTCGTCAGTTAACAAGCTGTTTCTCTGCTCAATTATCGGTTTGATTGTCACCGGCGCCATTGTTGTTATCACCGAATACTACACGTCGGCCAGGTATAACCCCGTCAAACATATCGCTGCCGCGTCGCAGACCGGGCACGCGACCAACATCATCGCCGGCCTGGCGGTGAGCATGAGGTCAACGGCGCTGCCAGTGATCATGATCGCCGGCGGCATCGTGGCGGCCAACTGGGCGGCGGGTCTTTACGGCGTTGCTGTGGCGGTTATGGCGCAGCTGTCGATGACCGGCATCATCGTCGCCATCGATTCCTACGGACCGATCACGGACAACGCCGGCGGCATCGCCGAGATGGCCGAGCTGCCGGACGAGGTGCGCGGCGTCACTGATCCGCTGGACGCGGTGGGCAACACCACCAAGGCTGTGACCAAGGGCTATGCCATCGGCTCCGCAGCGCTGGCAGCCGTGGTGCTGTTTTCTTCCTATTACCAGGATCTGGTGAATCATCTCCGGGATGTCGGCTCCCTGGGGGCCAATGCTGTCCTTAGCTTTGATCTGCACTCCCCGGCCATCATCGTCGGCCTCTTCATCGGCGGTCTGCTCCCGTTTATCTTCGCCTCCCTTTGCATGGAAGCTGTCGGCACCGCCGGCGGCCAGGTGGTCGAGGAAGTCCGCCGCCAGTTCCGGGAGATCCCCGGCATCATGGAAGGGACCGCCAAGCCGGAGTATGGCAAGTGTGTTGATATCGTCACCAAGTCCGCCATCAGGCAGATGATGGTGCCGGCGCTGATCCCGATCCTGTCGCCAATCGTCATCGGCATCGGCCCGCGTATCTTTGGCTATGGCTACTACGGCTACGAGATGCTGGGCGGCCTGCTGGTGGGCACGATCGTCACCGGCCTCTTCCTGGCCATCTCGATGACCAGCGGCGGCGGCGCCTGGGACAACGCCAAGAAGCTGATCGAGGACGGTGCGTACGGCGGCAAGGGCTCCGACGCTCACGCGGCCGCGGTCACCGGCGACACCGTCGGCGATCCCTACAAGGACACCGCCGGCCCGGCCATCAACCCGATGATCAAGGTGGTCAACATCGTCGCCCTGCTGATTATCCCGTTCCTGGCGAAATAGCACGCAAATCGCCGCCAGACGGCGGCAATAATAGCAAAAAACAAGAGTGGCATCAACTAGTTGGTGCCACTCTTGTTAAGTTCAAAGTTGATCAATAAGAAGATTTTAACTAGAAACTGAAACCAGAAGCCGGAAACTAGAAACTTGAAACCCGGGTCAGCGCCATGGCTCCCAGCCCGGCAATTGTGTCAAGCACGACCTGCTGCTCGTGGCTGGCCAGCAAATTCTTTTTTCCCCTGATCCCCATCACGCCGACGATCTTCTCTTCGTAAATCATCGGCACGAACAGCGCCGGTGATTCCGGCAGGGTGCTGCTGCCGCGGCCGGCCATCTGCCGGTTGGCCAGCACCCAGGCAGCGACACCGGAAATCTCGATGTCGATTTTAAACAGATCTGTTTTGGCCCTGACGGCCAGGCGGCCGCCCTCGGGCATGAACACGGCCAGCTCGCAGTCAAACAGCTGGCGGGTGTGCCGGAGCAGGATCGAAAGCACCTGTTCCAGATTCCTGGCGGCGATCAGATCGCGGCTGAGGCTGTAAAGGGCTATCCTTTTCGCTTCGCTTTCCTTAAGCAGATTGAGCTTGCTGCGCCGCTCCCGCGCCAGATGGGCCACCGCCACAACGATGCCAAAGTAGATCAGGAAAGAAAAAAAGTAAGACAGATCTGAGATCCGGAAGCTGTATATTGGCGGCACAAACAGGTAATCAAAGGCAAGGATGCTGACCAGCGACGCCAGTATCGATGGCCCCCGGCCCAGATAGAGGGCGCTGAGGATCGGTGGCAGCAGAAACAAGGACAGCAGGTCAACCTGATTCAGGGCATCGCGGAGCAGCAAGGCGAAGGCGGCAATGGCGGCAACGCCGGCCAGGCTGATCAGGTATGCCAGCGGATTGGCAAGCCGCGGCCGCGGCCGCTTTGGCAGTCCGGCGGGAGCGGTCCCCGGATCCATCAGATAGACATCGATGTTTGGAGTCTTGATAAGGATATCGCTCGACAGGGTAGGCAGCAATTTGTGGCGCTTTGGTTTGCCGATTATCACTTTCGTGATGTTGTTCTTCTGGGCGTAATCAGCGATAGTTGCCGCCACGTCGGCCCCTTTGACCCAGACGATTCTGGCTCCCAGTTTCTTGGCGAGGTCCAGCGCGTTGTTGAGCCAGGCGTTTTCCTGGTCGGAGAAGTCTTCATTCTTTTCGGTCTCCACATGGAAGGCGATCAACTCGGCGTCGATCTCGGAAGCCAGCCGGTAGGCCGACCGGATCAGCCTCTCGGCGTAGGGGCTGGCGAAGATCGCCGCCAGCACCCGTTCCTTTGTTGGCCAGATCCCCGAAATGGCGTACTGCCGCATGTAGCGGCGCATCCGGTCGTCCACCGTGCCGGCCACCAACCGGAGCGCCAGCTCCCGCAGCGCCAGGAGGTTGCCGGGACGGAAATATTTTTCCACGGCGATGCCAACGATGTCCTTGACGTAGACCTTGCCGTCGTGCAGCCGTTTGATTAACTCTTCCGGCGGCAGGTCAATCAGTTTGACCTCTTCCGCCTCGTCGATGATCGTGTCCGGCACCGTCTCCTTGACCCTGATCTCCACGATCTGGGAAACAACATCGTTGAGACTTTCCAGGTGCTGAACGTTGATAGTGGTGTAGACGTCGATGCCCGCGTCGAGCAGCTCTTCGACGTCCTGATAGCGCTTGCGGTGCCGCATCCCGGGCGCGTTGGTATGGGCCAGCTCGTCAACCAGCATCAGCTCCGGGTTGCGCTTGAGCGCTCCCTCCAGATCGAAGTCGCGCAGGGTAAAGCCACGGTATTCGATGGTGGAGGCAGGCAGTTGTTCCATTCCTTCCAGCAGGGCATCGGTCTCGGCGCGGCTGTGCGTCTCCGCGTAGCCGACAACGACGTCGATCCCTTCCTGTTTCCGCTGACGGCCGTCGCTGAGCATGGCGTAGGTCTTGCCCACGCCGGGAGCAGCTCCCAGGTAAACGGTCAGCTTGCCCCGCTTTTTCGCGGCTTCTTCGCGCTGTGCCAGCTCCAGGAGCTCTTCGGGTTCAGGCCTCGGTTTTTCTTCGTCAGGCATGATTAATCCAAGCCAAGGATTATTTCTGATCAACTTGGATGTTTAGCATAAAAATCATTTATTTCAATGATCATTCGGGTTATTCGGAAACTGATCGGCGGGCTTGCTCTCTTGGCCTAACCGGTGTCCGGACGGTCATCATCAAGACAGTGTAATTGGTTTACGTGAAACGCGAAAAGTTAAACGTATTTACGACGCGTCCAGCGCCAGGTTCAGCTCCAGCACGTTAACGCGCCTGGTGCCGATGAAACCGAGCCAGCGGCTATCCGTATGCGCATCGATCAGCTGCTCGACTGTTGCCAGCGGCATGTGCCGGGCGGCGGCCACCCGCGCCGCCTGCGCCCGCGCCGCCTCCACGGTGATGTCGGGATCCAGGCCGCTGCCGGAGGAGGTGACCAGGTCGATCGGCAACGGACCGCTGACGCCCGAATTCCTGAGCGCCCTGACGGCGCCGCTGACCTCGCCGACTGCGGGATCAGGCGAAACCAGCTTCGGGTTGGTCGGCCCCAGGTTGGAGCCGCCGGAGGCCAGTGGATCGTACGGCATGCTGCCGCCGAGAAGAGTGGAAGCGGCCGCCGACGGCCGCGGCCAGAAGTATCCCGGGCTGGTAAACTGCTGGCCGATGAGGCTGGAGCCGACTACCCGGCCGTGCTTCTGGATCAGGCTGCCGGCCTCCTTCCCCGGAAATGCGACCCTGCCAACCAGCGTCACAACCGCGGGGTAAATTACTGCCAGAAGCACCAGAAATATGCCAAGCATCAAAAGCACTCTTTTTATTTCTCTCAGTTTCATAGTGAAAAAGTTACCAGCATATCAATTAGTTTAATGCCGACAAACGGCGCGATGACGCCGCCAAGGCCGTAAATAAACAGGTTATAGACCAGCAGCTTCTCTGCCGGCATCGGGCGGTAGCGGGTGCCCTTCAGCGCCAGCGGAATCAGGAACGGGATGACGATGGCGTTAAAGATGACCGCCGACAGGATGGCGCTGTGGGGGCTGTGCAGGTGCATCAGGTTTAGCGTCGACAGCTGCGGATAGACCGAGGTCAGCGCCGCCGGGATGATGGCGAAATACTTGGCGATGTCATTGGCGATCGAGAATGTGGTCAGGTTGCCGCGGGTCATCAGGATCTGCTTGCCGATCTCGACAATGTCCAGCAGCTTCGTCGGGTTGGAGTCCAGGTCGATGATGTTGGCTGCTTCCCGAGCCGGCTGGGTGCCGGTGTTCATCGCCACGGCCACATCGGCCTGCGCCAGCGCCGGCGCGTCGTTGGTGCCGTCACCGGTCATCGCCACCATGTAGCCGTCGCCCTGGTAGTCGCGGATCAGCTTCAGCTTGTCCTCCGGCTTGGCCTCGGCGAGGAAGTCATCGACGTTGGCCTCGGCGGCAATGGCCGCCGCCGTCAGCGGATTGTCGCCCGTGATCATAACCGTCTTGATCCCCATCTTCCTCAGCTGGCTGAACCGCTCCTGGATGCCCCCCTTGATGATATCCTTTAAGTTAATTACACCGAGGACTTCGCTGTCGCGCGTTACCGCCAACGGCGTCGAGCCCGCCCGGGCAATTTCCGTAACTTTGGCTTCGAGCTCGTTGGGTACGCTGCCGCCTCGCCTCTCGATATACTTGATGATCGAGTCCGGCGCCCCTTTGCGGTATGAATGATCCTCCAGGTCAACACCGCTGATCCTGGTCTCCGCCTTGAAAGGCACCGGGGCGGCGTGCGCGGGAAGCTCCTGAAGGCGCGAGCCCTTCTGCTTGGCGAGCACGATGATGCTGCGGCCTTCCGGGGTCTCGTCGGTGAAGGATGACATTAGCGCCGCATCCACCAGTTCCTGCTCTGAGTGGCCGCTGATGGGGACAAATTCCACCGCCTCGCGGTTTCCCAGCGTGATCGTGCCGGTCTTGTCCAGCAAAAGCGTGTTGACATCGCCAGCCGCCTCGATGGCGCGGCCGGACAGCGCCATCACGTTGCGCGAAAACAACCGGTCCATGCCGGCGATGCCGATGGCGGGAAGCAGCGCCGCGATCGTCGTTGGCGCCAGGCAGACAAACAGGGCGATCAGCACCACGAGGCTGACGACCTCGCCCTTGCCGGCCGACTGGACGCTGTAACTGGAGAGCGAGTTGAGATTAAACACAACCAGTAAAAAGATGATCGTCAGAGCTATCAGCAGGATGTTGAGAGCGATCTCGTTGGGCGTCTTGCGCCGTTTTGCGCCTTCCACCAGGCCGACCATCTTGTCGATAAATGTTTCACCGGGATTAGCGGTGATCCGGATAATGATGTTCTCGGTGGCCGTGACGCTGGTGCCGCCGGTGACGGCGCTCCGGTCACCGCCGGACTCGCGCACCACCGGCGCTGACTCGCCGGTGATAGCCGATTCGTCCACCAGGGCGGCGCCAAAGACGATATCGCCGTCTCCGGGGATCAAATCACCCGCGCTGACCAGCACCATGTCCCCCTTGCGCAGGTCGTTGGCGTTAATCTCCGTGGCGGGTCCGGAAGGGTCCGGCTGCTTTACCTTTTTCGCAATGATCTCGGTGCGCGACTTTCGAAGGGACTCGGCCCGCGCCTTGCCGCGGCCCTCCGCCAGTGATTCGGCAAAAGTGGCGAACATGACCGTCATCCAGAGAAGCACTGAGACGGCGCCGGTAAACCAGGCGGGATCTCCCTTGCCGGTCATGATATTGTAGACAAAGTTCAGAGCAGTGATGATGCCGCCGATCTCGACGAAAAACATCACCGGGTTGCGCCAGAGCGTCACCGGGTTCAGCTTGGCGAATGTGCCTCTCAGCGCCGGCTGCATCAATTTCTTGCTAAAGATTGAATCCTGTTTCTTGTCAGCGGGCGTCACTATTTTCTCCCGGTCATGATCAGATGCTCGATTATCGGCCCCAGGCCGAGCGCCGGCAGGAAGGTGAGCGCCCCGACGATCAGCACGACCACGATCAGCCAGCCAATAAAGGTAAGATTGTCGGTGGGCAACGTACCGACGCTGGGGGGAACATATTTTTTAACCGCCAGCGAGCCGGCCATCGCGAGCGCCGCCACGGCGGGGACGAAGCGCCCCAGCAGCATCCCCGCGCCCAGGGTGAAGTTATAAAAGGACGTGTTCGCATTCAGGCCGGCAAAGGCGCTGCCGTTGTTGTTGGAGCCGGAAGCGAATGCGTACAGCACCTCGCTGAGGCCATGAGGTCCCGGGTTGAGGATAGAACTGGTGCCTGCCGATATCAGCAGGGCAATGCCGGAAAATATCAGCACGGAAACGCCCGACGTCAAAACAATAATCACTGACATCCACATCTCGCGCACTTCAATTTTCTTGCCCAGGTACTCCGGCGTGCGGCCGATCATCAGCCCGGCGACGAAAACGGCGATGATAACAAATCCAAGCATAGTGTAAAGTCCGGAGCCAACTCCGCCGGGAACGACCTCGCTCAGCAGCATCAGGAACAGGGTCATGCCGCCGCCCAGCGGCGTGTAAGAGTCGTGCATCGAGTTGACGGCGCCGTCAGAGGTGGCCGTGGTGCCGGCGGCAAACAGCGTCGAACCGCCAATGCCAAATCTGACCTCTTTCCCCTCCATGTTGGGCCCGGCAACGCCCTGTTGATGAATGAGGGGATTTCCCGCGTGCTCCGCCCAGTACATGATCCCCAGCGACGCGATCAGGATGACCATCATGGCCGTCAGGATCGCCCATCCCTGGCGCGTGTTGCCAACCATCTTGCCGAAGGTGTAGGTCAGCGAAAGGGGGATCGCCAGGAACAGAAGCATCTCGATAAAATTGGTCAGCGGCGACGGATTCTCATAGGGGTGGGCCGAGTTGGCGCCAAAAAAGCCGCCGCCGTTGGTGCCCAGCAGCTTGATCGACTCAAACGAGGCCACCGGCCCCATCGGGATTGTTTGTTTGCTGATCGAGCTGCCCGCGGCGCCCGTGACCGGCTGAACCAGATGCGCCGCCTGGTAACCGCTAAAATTCTGGATGACGCCCTGGGAGATGAGAAAAATGGCGGCGACAAGCGCGATCGGCAGCAGGATGTAAAGGATGGACCGGGTAAGATCGACCCAGAAGTTGCCGATTTCCCTGACGGTGCGGCGGACAATACCCCGGATCAGGGCGATAATTACCGTGGTCCCAATTGCCGGCGTAATGAAGTGGCTGAGCGTCAAAGCCACCGTCTGGGTAAAGTAACTGGCGGTTGATTCCCCTGAATATGCCTGCCAATTGGTATTGGTGGCAAAGCTGACCGCGGTGTTAAAAGCCAGCGGCAGCGAAAAGCGGGGGAGCCCTTCCGGATTGAGCGGCAGCACCCCCTGCAGCAGCAGCACCAGAAAGATGAACACCATCAAGGTGAAATTAAACAGGAGCAGGGAAAAGGCGTACCGTTTCCAGCCGGTTTCTTTTTTTTCGTCGATGCCGGCGATGCGGTAAATCAGCCGCTCCAGCGGCCGCATTACCGGGCTGAGCAGGTTTTTCTCGCCCTGGAAGACCTTGGCCATATAGCCGCCAAGCGGCTTTACCAGCAGCAACAGGACGGCAAAAAAAACCGCTATCTCGATCAGGTCGTATATCTCAAAATTTTGCATATTCAATAACGCGTCATCCCGTGGGTGCCGACAGCTGCCAAAGGGATCTTCGTTCCGGTGTCATCCCGCGAAGCCGGAGTTACCGTTTATTGCTCCATCTCCCTCTGTCTAATCCTTTACAGACATTCTGAAACGGGCATGAAAAAAGCCGCCGACAGGAGCCAGCGACGTTAAGCCTGCTCATGTCCTTCCAAACGCCTGCGAGGTTAGCTGTCGGGCTCGGGCCTGGAAGTGCCCTATCCTGTCGGAATACGCCCCGGGAAGTTGGGTCCCCCGCATCTATCCACCGGATGGATTTCGGCTACGATGATTATGTTCGGATAGTTATTTACTCCTGTCGGAAGCATAAGTCAAGCGGAATATTCCAAGTTTGTCCTTCCGGACGAAGAGGAGTTCTTTCGCTTAAAAAATTGAATCATTTCCCCGCGGCAGCAGTCTGTTTCAGCGGAAGCAACTGATTAACAAACTTAAAATATGCGGCAGTTTTGCTACGATTCGAGATGCATCGGCACGCTGGTGGAGACGACGCCCCGTTTGAATAAAAGAATACCTTTTATCAAAAGCGCGGTCTGGTTATGCAGCAAGTGGTGCCACCATTTTTGGGGGACGAACTCGGGCAGCACCACCGTGATGACGCCGTCCGGTTGCAGGACCCGGACATCCTCGATGTAATCCATCAGCGGCTCTATCACTGAGCGGTATGGCGAGTCAAGCACCCGGAGCGGCACACCCATGCCGAATTCCTCCCATTTCTTCCTGACCATTTCCATCTCATCCTCATCAAAGCAGACGTATACGGCCACCACATCGTCGGAGAGCACCTTGGCATATTTGATTGCCTGGATCACTGCCCGCTGGACGCCGGAAACCGGCACGATCACCGAGTGATGCTCGAATTCTACCTCCGGCGCCGCGCCCTCCAAAGAAAGCTGGCGCGCGATGGAATCATAATGCTTTTTGACCTGGTGGGTGAGATAGACAATCACCGGTATGGCGATTAACACGATCCAGCCGCCTTCAGTAAATTTGGTGATCGCGAAAATGGCAACCACGACCGCGGTGGTGATGGCGCCGAATCCGTTGATAAATGTATTACGCAGCCATTTTCTTTCCCTGGTCCTGAGCCAGTGCCTGACCATCCCTGCCTGCGACAGCGTGATTGCCAGAAAGACGCCCAATGCGTAAAGCGGAATCAGTCTGTGGGTATCGCCGCCAAACGCAACGACCAGAACCGCAGCAAAAAGTCCCAGGATGAGGATCCCGTTGGAAAAGACAAGCCGGTCACCGCGGCTGCCGAACTGCCGCGGCATGAAGCCATCGGCGGCCATCACCGAAGACAAACGCGGGAAATCCTGGAAAGATGTGTTGGCCGCGAGAATCAGGATCAGCGCCGTTGCCGCCTGCAGCAGATAGTAAGGAATGCCGCGGCCGCCAAAAACAATCGCCGCCAGCTGCGACAGCACCGTCTGGTTGGCTACCGGCAGGATGTGAAAATGATCCGCCAGGAACGAGGTGCCGACAAACGATATTCCCAGAATCGAAGCCATGATTAGCAGTGTCTGGCTGGCATTGCGCGCTTCCGGCGGTTTGAATGCTCTTACCCCGTTGGAGACCGCCTCGATGCCGGTGACGGCCGCGCAGCCGGAGGCAAAGGCGCGGAGGATGACAAACACAGCCAGGTAGCTCTCCGTTGCCGCCAGGGGAGGGCCGGGCGGCGGCACCGGGGCGCCGGTGGCCACCTTGAACAGGCCGAGGCCGATGAGCGCGAACAGGCTGAAAATAAAGAAATAAGTGGGCACCGAGAAAATGCGGCCGGCTTCGCGGACGCCTCTCAGGTTGCCCAGCATCAGGACGCCAATTGCGATCAGGCACAGGAGCACCGTGTGAGAAGCCAGTGAGGGAATGGCGGAGGTGATGGCGGCAACGCCGGCGGTGATGCTGACGGAAACGGTAAGCACGTAGTCGATCAGGAGCGCCGCCCCGGAGACGAGGCCGGCGTTATCGCCCAAATTGTCTTTGGCCACAATGTATGACCCGCCGCCGGAAGGATAAGCGTGGATAGTCTGAAAATACGAGATAGCGATAATCGCCAGCAGCGCCGAGATAGCAATCGCGATAGGAAGGGCAAAGTTAAGCAGCGCCGAGCCGGCGACGACCAGCGCCAACAGGATTTCCTCGGTGGCATACGCGACCGAGGAGAGGTTATCGGAAGCAAAAATAGCCAGGCCGGTGAACTTGGAGAGGCGCTCGTGCTTCTCCCTGTGCGTCTCGATCGGCTGGCCGATTAAAAAACTCTTAAGCGACAATTGGCTGTTTTCCTTACTGAGCTAGTTTTATTTACTCCCGACCGTACCCGTTGTCAAGCCGGGGGACAGCGTATTTTATCAGGATGAATCAAAGAACGGGCGTATGATTCCGCACCGGGAAAAATGAGCCTGCCGGGGAAATGGAATATGAATAAACAAATTGAGCGGGCAACGGCGCGGAAATCTGCCCGGACGGCTTTTCTCCCTTGCCGCTTTAAAAAAGCCGTCCAGAAGGAAAACGATTTCTTTGGAATTTGTAGCAATCATCATATTTGTGGTAACTATCGCCGCCATCGTCTGGGAGCGGTTTCATATTACCGCCATCGCTCTGGCCGGTGGCATGGCGATGCGGCCAACCGTTCCGCATGCTGATCCTGCTCGCGGCCGGGACCGCCGTCGCCTCGGCGTTCCTCAACACCTGACGACGGTGATGCTGGTGGCGCCAGCAGCGGTGATGACGGCGCGGGGGCTTGAGGTTGATGCTATTTCCTCCCGCTGGTGCCGGTAGCAGGCGAGGATAAACAGGTGATCGGAGTGATCCGCCTGCCGGCCGCTTTTGGCGAGACTGCAAAAAGGTTCGATGTCCTGACCGCGGTGACGCAAATCACGTTTTCGGGTGAGCGCCGTCATTTGATTGCCGGGTGGGGCGGGTATTCTATGATTATTGAATTTTTGCTATTTATCCAGGAGGAAAAAATGACTGAGACAACCGGCATCACCGTCAGTGGCGAAAGCATTATCGGCGACGTTATCGAGCAGATTCCGGGCGCGGCTGACGTGATCGAGAAATATTTTGGCAACGGCTGCTTCACCTGTCCCGGCATCCGGATGGAATCAATTAATTTCGGCGCCACCATGCATGGAGTAAACGCCGAAGATGTGGCCGCGGATCTGCGGGAATTGCTAAAACAATGATGTCCTTTTTTGAGGCACGGCGGTCCGGAGATTTCCGCTTTCACTCGCTCATAATTATTTGAAGTCAATGCCGGCACCGGCAGGATGATCCGATGTTTCCCTGAGCGAATTCGCGAGCGCAAAGCAGGTTTAGGGGATTTCAAGCTTGGCGCGCGAGTGCGGGCGAAGGAAAAGTCCGGGTCACCGCGGCGCTGGCAAATCTGAAAAATCTGAATAAAGTGCCCTTCGCCGGCGTTGAGTTGGCATCGCTTCACCTGTTTCTTACAGAATAATTACATCCCACTAACACGTCTCTAACGCCGCTGGCCTATAAATAAAGCACCTTATTTTACCGGCAGACGGGAATGGCCGGTTGGTTGGAGGCCAAATGGTTTTTATCCGCAAAGTCATGAGGCTGGAGAGAGTCCTTTTTCTCTTTGCGCTTTTGGCTTTTTTGACGTATCACATTATGACCGGGTAAGCTTCTTATCAAGATCACCCCCCGGGATTGCCGCCGCGCTTTAAAACAATGCGAAAGTTCTAAAGCTGCTTTTTCGCCGGCCGGAGCGGCGGCGGCGCGGGCGTGGCTCCCGCCAGGGTGCGCCACATGTTATAGACAAACAGAATCGCGCCGGCGCCGTAGAGAGCGCCGAACGGGGCTACTCCGTAGCGGAGGAAGTCAGAGGAAGAGTAGCCGCCGGCAAAAAACATGACAAACATGCCGATGAGGCCGGCGCCGCTCAGCCAGAGCTGCACCCGGGCGATACCTTCACTGAAAAGGGGCCGGCCGCTAAAACGCGGCAATATGTGATAACCAACCCCGAATATCAACATCAGCACGCCGCCCAGAAGGTTGATGTGAGCATGGGCGGAAATGATCAGCGCCGGGTTAGTGGCGTCCCGAAAAACGCCGGCCGCGATCAGGATCCCCATGACGACGCCCACAAACAGCGATAGCAGACTGATTCGAATAAATCCAATTACGGTTGGACTCACGTTTCCTCCTTAAAAAGTTACTGATCAAACAATGGCTCGGATATCTGCTTGCCTGGGCGTGCAAATTGTTTGTCAAATGCTTTTGGTCCGGGGGATAGATTGTCGGGTTTTTTTGTTTTATCCGCCGTCCAGCAGCCGTTTTTTTCAGTGCCCGCCGTGGATCAGGATTGGCAGGCAGCTGACGCAGACCCAGTCTTCGTCCCCATTTTTGAGGCACTGGATCAAAACGTTATCGTTGCTCGTGGCGCCGCACTGCATGCACACCGGCTGATTCTGAATGTCAGTCATGGTTTTTCCTTTCCAGGTTTGTTTCTTTTCCGGTTCGTTTTGCCGCAATGAGAAACTGGTGATTTAGTCATATCCAACGTGGCAAAAGATCAAAATGAGGGCCGTCAATCCATGATGTGATTTTCATCACGTTTGAAATCAAGCGCCATGCTTCGAATTACGTAACTGGAAACTGGAAACTTGCAGTCGTCAACTCTCTCAGCGGGCCCACGCCTTAAGTCCAGCCTCGTCGACGATGGTTATCCGGCGCCGATTGATGGCGATCAGCCCGGCGCGCTCCATCTTTTTCAACTCCCGGGTGACGGTCTCGCGGGAAGTGCCGGCGATATCGGCCAGGTCCTGCCGGGAGAGGGAGAGGCTGATCAGCAGCCCGGGCTCGGTTTCCTGACCGTACTCCTCGCCCAGCTTCAGCAGCAGCCCGGCCAACCGGTGAGGAACCTGTTTGAAGGAAAGATCGCGCACCAGCTCCAGCGCCTGCCTCAGGCGCGATCCCAGGACCTGGATGACCCTGAGCGCGATCTCCGGATGGCGCCGCACCAGCTCCTGGAAATCGTCGCGCCGGATGAGATAGATCTCCGCGCCGGTCATGGTGGCCGCCGAAGCCGGATAGGGCCCGCCGTCAAAGGCGGGGACATCGCCGAAAATCTGGCCTTCGCCAAGGATCGAGAACACCTGCTCCCGACCGTCCCGGGAAGCCTTGAAGATTTTTACCTGCCCGCTTCTGACCAGATAAAAAGCCGACGCCGGATCGCCTTCGTGAAACACGACGGTTTCCTTCTGCAGCCGCCGGCTGATTAGCAGCGGCAGGACGTTATCCAGCTCGGCTTCGCTGAGCGCGGAAAAGATCGGCGTCCGGCGCAGAAATTCCTTTCGGTCTTGCTGGCTCATGAGGTCATTTTATCTCAGAAGGTTTTGCGGGAGCCAGCACCCCTGCCGCGCCCGCACGAATCCACTTTACCTCAAATTTCTTTTACCCTGTTTGACAGCCGCCGATTGCCGATTAATGATGCATATATTAATTTTGTTATGAAGGCGGTGGCATCATGATCATCTACGAATGGAAAAGGAAAGTGCGGGAGCTGGGAGGGCGATACGATCTTCTTTGCGCCCATTGCGATGACCGGGTGACGGCGCGGCTGATCAAGGTAAGCAACTGGTTTACCCTGTTCTTTATCCCCCTGTTTCCGAACCGGAATTTTTTCTATCTTAGATGTCCGCATTGTGGTAAAGCAACGCAGGTGAAGAAGGATCAGCTGGCCCAGCTGCGGCGGTCTGAGACTCCGGCAGCGGACAGCCTCCAGCAAACCGCCTAAAAGTAAAAGGTTCCGAGTTCCTGGCTTCCGGTTTTAATCCACGCAGCCGGTGACCAGCAATTTGAAACCCGAAACCAGAACTATATTGCTGTTATAATGTGATCGCGCTCACCGTCCCGGAGGCGCCGTACTTATCCGGGGCTTGACCCTGCCGACAATGTCCAATCCCGCCCATCAAGCTGCAGATATCTCTCAAGCAGGATTGCAGCTGTCCGAACTGGCTGCGCAAGTGGGTGGGTACATTTCCCGTAAAGAGCTGATCGCGCCCGGCGACCGGGTGCTTTGCCTGGTCTCCGGCGGCGCTGATTCCGTGACGCTGCTAACCGCACTGAAAGAACTCTCCAGGCCTGAAGAAAAAGCTTTCCCAGGCAGTTTCTCGCTTGGCCTTCTGCACGTAAATTACGGACGCCGGGGCGCCGACAGCGAAACCGACGAAGAGTTTGTTCGCGCGCTCGGGAAGAGTCTGGGCGTAACCGCCCACACGGTCAAGGCGCCGGTGCACGGCGGCGCCAATTTCCAGGCGTGGGCGCGGGACTTCCGTTACCTGGCGGCGCAGAACCTCAGCCGCTGGCAGGGATACACCAGAATCGCCGTTGGTCACAACAAGGACGACCGCATTGAAACATTTATTTACCGGTTGATCACTTACGCGGGACGCCGCTCGCTGGTGGTAATGCCCCCCCGGCGTGGCCGCGTCATCCGGCCGCTCCTGTTTCTCGAGTCTCAGGAGATCAGGGATTTCTGCCGGCGCCAGGGAATCGCCTTCCGGGATGACGCTTCCAACCGGTCGCCAGACTATACACGCAATCGCATCCGGCATCAGGTATTGCCGGAGTTGGAGAAGATCAGACCCGACTTCCGGGACCGGATCCTGGGTACGTTAACGCTCCTCGAGGATGAATCTGCCGTTCTCAGCGAGATCACAAATGCTCTCTGGGACCGGACCGCCGCCGACGAGGGCGGCCAGATCATTCTGCAAGTTGATCAATTGGCAGAATTGCCAAAAGGTCAGGCAAGACTGCTGGTCCGCCGCTGGCTTGCTGAAGCAGCGGCGCCGGTCCGGCTTTCGCGCAATCTCATTGATGGTATCATTGATATTTGCCAAAATACGAACGGGAGCAGCGGCCTGTCGCTGCCGGGTGGACTCCGGGTGGAGCGCCAGTACGATAAACTGCTGTTGCGGCAGGCGGCGGCCGGCCAAGACGGCGACGCCGCGCCCGGACAGGTGGATCTGCCGGTTCCGGGTAAGGCCGTCTTTGGGGACTTTGAGATCGAGGCGGTTGAGTCACCCTGGTGGGGGGTGGTCTCATCCGATCCGCTGATGGTCACGATTGACGGCTCCGGGCTAGAGTCGGGCCTCAAGGTGCGTCCCTGGCGGGCGGGTGACAGGTTCCGGCCGCTGGGCCTCAAGGGCCACAAGAGCCTTCAGGATATTTTTGTCGACGCCAAGATTGCCCGGAACGAGCGGGAGCGGATTCCGGTGGTAACCTGCGGGTCAGAAATCGTCTGGGTCTGCGGTCTAAAGATCGCGGAGGATTTTCGCGTCACCGCCAGAAGTGAGCGTTTGGTAGGACTTAGAGCAACCAGGAGGATAGTTGATAACAAAGTTTGATGAAGTCATCGTTGGGGAAGAGGATATCCGCAGGCGGGTCCTGGAAATTGCGGCGAAAATTACCGATGATTACCGGGACAGGGAGCCGCTGCTGGTTTGTGTTCTTAAGGGAGCTGTTTTTTTCACGGCCGATCTCGTCCGGCAAGTATCCATCCCGTGCGAGCTTGACTTTATGGCAGTTTCTAGCTATGGTTCGGCGGCGGACTCCTCGGGGGTCGTCAGGATTCTGAAAGATCTTGACGCATATATTACAGACCGGCATGTGATCATTGTCGAGGATATCGTCGATTCCGGCCTGACGCTCAGCTACCTGCGGAAGAACCTCACCGCGCGCAATCCGGCCTCCGTGGAGGTGGCAACGCTGCTGACGAAACCTGCACGCCAAAAGGTCGATATAAAGTGTAAGTACGTCGGCTTTGAAGTTCCCGACCGGTTCGTGGTCGGATATGGCCTGGACTTTAACGAGCATTATCGAAATCTCAGGTTTATCGCCGCCCTTCCCGAGGAAGAGCTAGGGTAAGCAGGCGGCTGAGGGGCGGAAAAGCTGCCGCTATATGGCGTAATGTGAGATAATAAACTAGTATGCCTGCCGGCTCTAAAGCTGGCGTGCATGCGGCAGGCAGCCGAGTGTCAACCGGCGCCGGATAACACGGCGCGGACGGCAACCGGGGCGCTTGCCCTGATAAATATGCAGGAGCGGCCGGCAGGCCGCTCACACGCGGAAAGGATTTGAATAAGTTGGCCAAGTTTTTACGAAGCGCCGCTTTCCCGATTTTGATCGTTGTGCTGCTGGCGTTCTTCGTCATGCAGATTGTCAATAACCGGGATTCCGGCAGCAGTGATATGTCGTTTGGGGAATTCGTGGGGAAGGTGCAGGCCCACGATGTCAAGTCAGTCGACGTAAACCAGAATGACCATAATCTTACCGTCGTTCTCGTTGGCAACACCGGACACAAATACAATGTCGGCTACACGGACGATTACCCGCTCACACAACTTCTCATCGATAATAATGTTTCTACCACCATCGAAGGCACCGGCTCATCGATCTGGTCTTCGCTGCTGGTCTCGGCGCTGCCGATCGTGATCATTGTCATCTTCTGGCTGTTCCTGATGAACCAGATGCAGGGAGGCGGCACCAAGGTGATGTCGTTCGGCA
>JAMDDD010000035.1 GCA_023489275.1 Actinomycetota bacterium | reverse complement strand
CTGGTCGGCGCCGTATTCCCGCGCTGACCGGGCAAACCGGATCAGAAAATCAAGATCGGCGCGGGAGGCGTCCTCCGCGTTTACCGATACATAAAAATCATGCTGCTTGGCGAACTCCACCGATTCCTTGACCTGGTCCAGCACCCAGGTCCGGGATTTCTTCAGCTTGTGTTCAATATGGATGTCGGAAACCGACATCGAGATCGCCACGGCGTTGACGCCACAATCAACCGAATGTTTGATATCGTCAATCACCGCCCGGTTCCAGGCCAGAATGCTGGCGTTAAGTCCGAGGCCGGCAATGTACTTGATTGTCTTTTTCTCATCGCCGCCCATGGCCGGGATGCCCACTTCGATCTGCTCCACGCCGATCTCATCCAGCAGCCTGGCGATGCGCACTTTTTCCTGGTTGGCGAAGACGACGCCGGCCGTCTGCTCGCCGTCACGCAAGGTGGTGTCGTCGATCTTGATTTTTTTATCCTGAAAAGGAATCGCGCCTTCAAGGATAAAGCTATCGAGTTTTTTCTTTTTGGAATCAGGCATAATTCTCAGTGAGAAAAAAACCGGGCCGGCAACATTTCTGCAAATGCTGCTTTTCCCGGTAACGGCGGAACATCAGAGGATCCAACGATGCCGCTTATACACGTAATCATATCTTAAGCGGCACTTCTCTGCAAAACGGCGCCGGCAAACCGGCCGGAAGCCGGAGAGTTCAGTAGCCTGTCCACGGCCGTTGCCGGCGGCCCTCGTTCAAATTACCCGAGACTGCCGCGCAGCCGCCCCAGGCGGCAGATCCATTCGGTAACCAGTTTCTGGTCGGCGGCCTCGGCGCTCCAGTCTCCACCCTGTGAGACAAGCTGCTTCAGCATCGGCTGCACCGTTTCCAGCAGAACATGGTAACGCTGATCTTCGGCGGTCACAGGCCCGACGGCAATGTCAAGGCGGGCGCTGGCTTCTTCCACGTCAGCGATCAGGTTCGATATTAATCCGTCCGGCAGGTGCATGGCCGCCGTTTTCAAGTTGAGGTATCTTCCTGCTTTAGCCAGATCCTGGCGCAAACCAGGATAAATTTTCAGCAAAAAGTCAACACCATCGGCACCGTAAAGGCGGCTGACTGCGGCCAGGCCCCGGCCGGTGCCGATAAATTCCGGTGGCAGTCCGATCGAGTAAAGCGCGCCGGTAAAACTGATCGCCCGCGGCAGGTTTTTCGCCCGGGGCGGGTTTATTGCCTTTAACCTGGATGCGATGGCCGCGTCGCTGATCTGCTCGGCGAGTTTGGCGGGATCGGCGGCCGCCCGGGCATAGCCGACGGCGCTCTTTCTTGCCAGGCGGTCGCGCTGCCTGGGAACGATCTCCGATATGGCGATCACAGCCGGCAGCAAATCGGAAAAAGATTCCAGATAAGGCTCAGTAAACAGCCCTGCCAGCGCCGTTATCCGCTGCCGATCCCCGTCAGTGTATGCCAACGGCTCCGTGGCGGCCAGTTTATCATGAGCCTTGATCGCCACCTGTTGGGAAACTTCTCCCCCAAAATCGTAGCGCAGCCCGGATTGAACAGTCACCGTGCGCACGCCGGCAAAGTCAACCAGAAGCTGGTCGAAGTTTGCCAGGTCAACATGGCCCCGGAACGGCAGGGCGCCGCCGCCCAGGATCGGATAGACCGGCACGCCGCGCTCCCTCCCCAGGGCGTAACAGTCGGAGATGGCGGCCTTTACCGCCAGCACCGACGGCACCAGGCCATAGGCCATGGCGGAATCGCTGCGGCCCAGCATCACCCGCAGGCGGCTGACCCCGTAACCGGCTGCCGGCGCTTTCGTCAGATAGAGACCGAGCATCGCGCCGGCGCCAAACAGCTCGGGAACCTCCTCAATCAGAGGGATTACCTGGACCGCGTCCGGATCAGATGATATCCCAAATTCCTTGTGCCCAAGCTCGATGACGTCCTGGATCCGCCGGCGGACATCGACCAGCTCGGCCGCGGTCTCCACCATCGGCACGACCACCTCGCTGATGGCGCCACCGCTGCCGGCGGTGGTCAGCTGGAAGTTCGATTCGATAACGCTCATGAGCGCCATCAACTGGTGAAAAGCCGTTTCCTTGGTGGCGCTGGGGATCCGCGGCGTTACCAGCACATCCCGTCCGGGCACCTGGCCGCGCTCGTTCAAGCCCAGCGAGATCTCCGCGGTTTGATGATACGGGGTCAGTTTTCCTTCATAGTCGACCATCACCTCTTCCAGCCCAAGGCCAATCGGCTGCGGGGTAAGCGCGTCGATCGCCTCCCGGGGCTCGTCGCGCACGGGCACGTAGCGCGAGGCGCTGTCGGGATGCTGCGTCATCATGGTTGCTGGGATAAATTCGGGTAGTGTCACGAAAGTTTTTCCTTTAGTAGTGTGTTAATAACCTGCGGGTTGGCGCGCCCCCGTGTTTTTTTCATTACCATGCCAACAAAGAATCCGAACAGCTTATCCCTGCCGGCGCGGTACTGCGCCACCTGTTCGGGGTTTTCCGCAAGGACTGCGTCAATTATCGCTTCCAGCTCCGCCGTATCGGAAATCTGCGTCAGCCCTTTGGCCTCAACGATGGCGGCGGCTTTTTTCCCACTCTGGCACATCTCGGCAAAGACCTCCTTGCCGACGGCGTTGCTGATCTTTCCCGATTCAATCATGCCGAGCAGCTCCGCCAGCGACGCCGGTTTTACCAGGCAATCCGCCAACTCGCCGCCGGTCGCGTTCAGGTAGCCAAGCAGCTCCCCCATCAACCAGTTGCTGACCAGTTTCGGATCGTTAAAATGTCTGACGCATTCCTCAAAAAAGTCAGACAGCTTCCGGTCGGATGTCATTACTTCAGCGTTGTACGGCGTCAGGCCAAAGTCACGCCGGTAACGGCCGGCACGGGCATCCGGCAGCTCGGGCATCGATGCCGCAATTCTATCCACAAATTCCTGGTTGGCCACCAGCGGCGCCAGATCCGGTTCCGGAAAATAACGGTAATCGTGAGCAAACTCCTTGGAGCGCATCGGAGTCACCTCGCCGGTGGCAAAATCAAAATGGACCGTCTGCTGGACGACGCGTTCACCGGCAGCCAGCAACCCTGTCTGCCGCTCGATCTCGCGGGCCAGCCCCTTTTCCAGATGCTTGAAGCTGTTCATGTTCTTCAGCTCCGTCTTGACCCCGAGCTCGCTGCTGCCGGCCGGACGCACCGATACATTGGCGTCGCAGCGCAGCGAGCCTTCCTCCATGTTGCAGTCAGAGACTTCCAGATACTTGAGCAGATTTTTTAGCTTGTTAAGAAACACCCGGGCCGACTGAGGGGAGTGAATCTCAGGTTTGGTGACGATCTCCACCAGCGGCGTGCCGGACCGGTTGAAATCTATCAGCGAGTAGAGCGCTCCGGCGATGCGGCCGCTGGCGCCGGCGTGAATGTTCTTGGCCGTGTCCTCTTCCATATGAACGCGCTCGATGCCCACCCGGATATCCTCCTCGTCAACGGAGATATCCAGGTGTCCTTCAATAGCAAACGGCTGGTCATACTGGGAAATCTGGTAACCCTTGGGAAGATCGGGATAAAAGTAGTTCTTCCGGTGAAAGATGCTCCCCGGAGGAATATCACAATCAAGCGACAGCGCAATTCTGGCCAGGTAATCGATGGCTTTTTCGTTGATCACCGGCAAAGCCCCCGGGTGGGCGGCGCACACCGGACAGGTGCGGGTGTTCGGCTCGCCGCCAAATTCGACGCGGCAGCCACAAAACATCTTGCTCTCAGTTGAGAGCTCGACATGGATTTCCAGTCCGATGACCGCCTCGTAACCGGCCGTCATGACACCTCTCCCAGCGGCGGCGCCGCATCGAAGCCAATTGCCAGTTCGGCGCCGCGGGCAGCGGCCAGCAGCCGGTTTTCCGAGAAGGCAGGCCCGATAATCTGCAGGCCGACCGGTAACCCATCCGAGAGGCCGGCTGGAATCGAGATCGCCGGCAGCCCGGCAAGATTAACCGGGATGGTGCAGATATCTGACATGTACATGGTAAGCGGATCGCCGGTCTTTTCTCCCAGCCGGAAAGCCGTGGTGGGCGCCGTGGGCGAGATTAGCAGATCGGCAGCGCCAAACGCCTTCTGAAAGTCCTCCACGATCAGCGTCCGCACTTTTTGCGACCGGCCGTAATATGCGTCGTAATAGCCGGATGAGAGAGCATAGGTTCCCAGCATGATCCGGCGCTTGACCTCATCGCCAAAGCCCCGGCTGCGCGTAGTTTCGTACATCTCGGTGATGCCGGCCGCGCCGGCGGCCCGAAGGCCGTAGCGGACGCCGTCAAAACGGGCCAGATTGGCGCTTGCTTCCGCGGGAGCCAGAATGTAGTAAGCAGGCAGCGCGTACTCGGCGTGCGGCAGGCTGGACTCAACTATCTCAGCGCCGGCGATTGCCAGATTTTTAACCGTCTGGTCGAAAACCGCCATCACGCCGGCATCGATCCCCTCGCCAACAAGCTCCCTGATGACGCCGATTCTCAGACCGGAAAGGTCCCTGTCTTCCGGGATGAGGATTTCCTTCGGGTACGCGATGGAAGTGCTGTCACGCGGATCCTTGCCGACCAGATGCCTCAGCATCAGCGCTGCGTCGCTGACGGTTCTGGTAATCGGACCTACCTGATCAAATGACGACGCGAACGCCACCAGTCCGTAACGGGAAACGCTGCCATAAGTCGGCTTGAGTCCAACGACGCCGCAAAAAGCCGCCGGCTGCCTGATCGAGCCGCCGGTATCGGAGCCAAGCGCCCAGAGCGCTTCCCTGGCGGCCACCGCCGCCGCTGATCCACCGCTGGAGCCGCCGGGAACGCGATCAAGATCCCACGGATTGTGCGTGGGACCAAAGGCGGAATTTTCTGTCGAAGAGCCCATGGCAAACTCATCCATGTTGGTTTTGCCCAGAATAATCATTCCGGCGCGTCTCATTTGCCGGATGCAGGTGGCGGTATAGATGGGACGGTAATTCTCAAGCATCCGGGAAGCGCAGGTGGTGACAATCCCCTCCGTCACCAGCACGTCCTTGACGGCGGCCGGCAGCCCGCCCAGCGGCGGCCTGTCCGGGGCGGCGTCGATGGCCTCGGCCTCCAGGCGGGCATTCTCTTCGGAAACCCGCAGGTAGGCAAGAATCGCGGGATCATGACGCCGAATCTGCCCGAGATAAGCCTCCACCAGTTCCACGGCTGAAAATTCGCCGTTTTGGAGTCGTTCAGCCGCTTCAAGCGCGTTTAGTTCAATCAGACCGGCGACAGTCATTGCTCTTCCGTATCCAGAATCGGCGGCACCCGGAATGCGCCCGATTCAATCTCAGGACCGTTGTCAAGCGCGGCGGCCGGGGGCGCCGACGGCCGCACCGTGTCCTCACGGAAGACATTGGTGATGCTGATTACGTGAGAGGTGGGCTTGACCTCTTCCAGGTCCAGCTCGGCAATCTTATTAATGTGATCAAGTATCCCTGACAGCTGCTCAGCGTAGCGCTCCAGCTCGGGGCCGGCAAGTTTAAGCCGGGCCAGGCGTGCCACGTACTTAACGTCATCGTGCGAAACCAAAGGGGCTCCTCAAATCTGGGTCGTATGAGCTCAAACGAAGATGTTATCACACCGGGCGCAGGATCCTGGACTTTGGATGCGGACAGAATAAAGAAGACGGCGCGGAACGCGATGTTCAATAGCCGGAGTCCAAAGTCCGGTGTTACAACCCGCCCAGGTTCTCGATCTTCCACTCGCAGAGGTCAATCAGCGAATTAGCCCCGATTGCTCCGTTTTTTTTCTTGGAATGATCCTGACGTAATGCAGCGGCTGCCAGGCGGTACTCGCTACAGGCGTTTTTTAAATCTCCGGTTCGTTCGAGAGCTCCGGCCAGATGAAAATGAGCGATGGCCATATCCTCGCGCGCCCCGATCGCCCGCCGGTAAGCATCGATGGCCGCGGGAGTCTGATCGCTTTTTTCCAGGGCAAGCCCCAGCAAAAAATGGGCTTCGGCGTTGTTGCCGTCACCTTTCAGTATCTCTTCAAGCGCTTTGATGGCGCTGCCAAATTCGCCCAGATCAATCAACTTTTCTACCTTGATCATCGCGTCACTGAGAACCTGCGGCTCTGCCGTCGCAGTCTGCAGAAACCGCCATGAATCGGGCGGCGGCTGCGTCGCTTTCTTTCGGCGTTCGACTTCGCATGCGCGCCGGTCATAGCCAACCCATGCTGGCAAATCCGACCGGTCGATGCGCCGGTCAGGAATAAACCGCCTGCCATTCAATGACATGGGCAGCGGCTTGCGGTAGATGAATGCGTCACCCATCTCCACCAGGGAATATTTCGCCGACATCTTCCAAAGGGTTTCCGAATGGCCGAGAAAAAGGTAACCACCGGGATTAAGGACATCGAAGAAATGATCTAAGACAAAGCGGGCCGTTTCGTAATTAAAAAACTGACCATTCAAGTCGCTCAGGTTCCGTCCGGACCGGCTGCTATCTTCTGTATGTAAGTTAAAACTTCAGGCAGGAGGTGCACCGTGAACGACCCCAAGACAATGATTGAATTTATCGAAATGTT
>JAMDDD010000014.1 GCA_023489275.1 Actinomycetota bacterium | reverse complement strand
CGATCTCTTTCGCCGGGTTCTAAACCGCTGCGTCCGTTTCACGGAACCTGTCACCTATGCCCAGTTGATTGCTTCCTGAGCGAATTGAATGGTCAGTATAAAAAATGACTCCACGGCAGAAGATCAGTCAGGACAGCTACGATGCTGTCATTATTGGCGCCGGGCCCGCCGGCATTTTTGCGGCGCTTGAGCTGTTACGAAAGAACAGCTGGCGTATTTTGATCCTGGAGAAGGGATTTGACATGCCCAAGCGCCGCTGCCCGGTAAGGGGCGAAGGGCTGGTTGGCTGCGAGATCGGCTGCCGTCCCTGTTCGATTACCTGCGGCTGGGGCGGCGCCGGCGCGTTTAGCGACGGCAAGCTCACCCTGTCTCCGGATGTGGGCGGCTGGCTGGTGGACTACGTCGGCCGCAAGGGACTGGCGGAACTCATCTCTTACGTGGATTCGGTCTGGGTAGATTATGGTGCGCCGGAAAAGGTGCACGGGTTCGACCACGACCGCATCGAGGAGATCAGGCAGCAGGCGATGCAGGCGGGGCTTAAGTTGATAGATGATCCTATCCGCCACATGGGCACGGACCGGTGCCCCCAGATCCTGCAGGCAATGCGCGACGATATTAACGGAAGAGCCGAGGTAGTCACCCGGGCGGCGGTGGAAAAGATCCTCGTCGAGGACAGCCGGGTCTCCGGGGTGGAGCTGGAAGGAGGAGCGGTCATCCGGGCCGGGGTGGTGATCGCGGCGCCGGGCCGGGAAGGCTCGGGCTGGCTGGCCAGGCAGGCTGAAGACCTGGGAATTGAGATGGTCAACAATGCCGTTGATATCGGTGTCAGGGTTGAGGTTCCCTCCATCATCATGGCGCCGCTTACTAATGTTCTTTACGAAGCCAAACTTTTGCATTATTCGAAGACCTTTGAGGATCAAATCCGCACCTTCTGCATGAATCCCGACGGCTACGTCTCCAAGGAGGCCTACGGAAAAGTCATCACCGTAAACGGTCACAGCTACAGCAACCGCCGCTCCGGTTACACCAACTTTGCGCTGCTTGTCAGTACGCAGTTCACCCAGCCGTTCAAGGAACCGCTCACCTACGGGCGCTCGATTGCCCGCCTGGCGAATCTCCTGGGGGAAGATATCATCGTCCAGCGGCTGGGCGACCTGCAGATCGGCCAGCGCACCACTCCCGAGCGACTGGCGCGGAGCACCGTCCAGCCCACGCTGAAGAAATGTACGCCGGGAGACCTTTCCTTCGTGCTTCCGTTCCGGCACCTGCGCAATATTCTCGACATGCTGGAGGCGCTTGACAAGCTGGTGCCGGGAGTCAACTCCCGGGAAACTCTCCTTTACGGAGTAGAAGTCAAATTCTATTCGGCCAGGCTGAAGCTCAGCGCCGGGCTGGAAACGAAGATTGACAACCTGTTTGCCGTAGGGGACGGGGCCGGCGTCACCCGCGGACTGGTCCAGGCGTCGGCCGCCGGCGTCATCGCCGCCCGCGCGGCCGCGCAAAAACTCAGTTAATCGTTTCCAGATTCCAGTTTCCAGTTCTATCCCGAAGGCTATTGACTGGTCGTGGCGTGGCAGACAAGTTTTTGACGATTCGTGTAGACTTAAACAGTTGAACGGAATTCCCCGTCATTTTTACGAACCTGGAAGCCACAAACTGGAAACAAGAAACTAGAAACTTTTTATTAGGAGCATCATGCCAGCAACAGTTGTAGTCGGGACCCAGTGGGGCGATGAGGGCAAAGGGCGTGTCATTGACAATCTGGCCGAAAAAAGCCAGATGGTGGTGCGCTTTCAGGGTGGAAACAACGCCGGACACACGATTGTCAATGAGGCCGGCGAATTTAAATTCCACCTGATTCCTTCAGGCATTCTGTACCCGCACGTGACGGCGGTGATCGGTAATGGCGTCGTCATTGACCCGCGGGTGCTGTGTCAGGAAATCGATGCTTTGAGAGGGCGCGGCTACAGCTGCGACAATCTCCGCCTTTCCAGCAACGCCCATCTGATCATGCCGTATCACATCCTGCTGGACGCCGCCTACGAGACACAGCTGGGAAAACGCAAGATCGGCACTACCCGCCGGGGCATCGGCCCGGCTTATACCGACAAGGCGGCGCGGCTGGGTATCCGCGTTCAGGATCTGGCCGACAAGAAGATCCTGCGCCAAAAGCTGGATACCGCTATCGGCGTCAAGAACGACCTGCTGGAGAAAGTCTACAACAGCCCCGGTGTTGACCCGTTTGAAGTGATGGAGCAGTACGCCGCCTATGCGGACAAACTGGGACCGTACATTGCCGATACCTCTCTTCTCATTGACAAAGCTCTGAAGCGTGGCGAAAAGGTGCTGTTCGAAGGCGCTCAGGGGACAATGCTTGACATTGACCATGGCACCTATCCGTTTGTCACTTCCTCCAACCCGATAGCCGGCTCGGCATGCGTCGGCGCCGGAGTCGGGCCAACGGCCATTAACGAAGTGATCGGCGTGTGCAAAGCATACACAACCCGGGTTGGCGAAGGGCCGTTTCCCACCGAACTGGAAGGCGCCTTAGGCGATCATTTTGTCAACAAGGGCATCGAATTCGGCACCACCACCGGCAGGAAACGCCGTTGCGGCTGGCTGGATCTGGTTGTCCTCAAGTATGCCGTCCGCCTCAACGGCCTCACCGGCCTGGCGATCACCAAGCTGGACGTCCTTTCCGGCCTGGACCAGATCAACGTCTGCTCGATGTATGAGTACGATCAGGACGGCAATCATATCAACTTTACCGATTTCCCGCCGCACCAGTCGCAGTTTTACCACTGCCGGCCCGTTTATCAGACTTTGCCCGGCTGGAAAGAGGACATCACCGGCGCCCGCATGCTTTCGGACCTGCCTGTGGAGGCGCGCGACTATCTGGACTTGATCGTGGAAGAAGCGGGCGTTCCCGTTAAAATTGTCAGCGTCGGCCCCGGCCGGGACGAGGTCGTGGAACCGGATGGCAATTGATGGCGGATGATTGAAAGAGTGGATCCCGCCGCTCCGGCTTCGCTGCGGTCAAGCTTGGTCAAATCCACGCTCCCCCCGATTTTCCCAACCCGGAACCTTGAACCGGGAACTCAGACGTTAAACCGGAAGTTGATGATGTCCCCGTCCTGGACGGCGTAATCCTTGCCTTCCAGACGGACCTTGCCGGCGTCACGCGCCTTCGCCATCGAGCCCGCCGACATCAGATCATCGTAGGCTACCACCTCGGCACGGATAAAGCCGCGCTCGATATCGGAGTGAATCTTTCCCGCCGCCTTGACTGCGGGGGTGCGCCGGCGGATGGTCCAGGCTTTGACCTCATCCTCACCAGCGGTTAAAAATGATATCAACCCCAGCAGCGAGTAGGCTTCCCGGATTACCCGGTTCATCGCCGGCTCCGCGATGCCCAGATCTTCCAGAAACAGGGCCGCTTCTTCCGGCTCCAGCTGCGACAGCTCCGTTTCGATCTTGCCCGACAGGGAGAAGACAAGGGCGTCCTTGCCCTGGTAGAAATCACCCAGGGACGCCACCGCCGACTCCGTTGCCGGAGCGTCGATCTCTTCTTCACCGACGTTAAGCACCACCAGCTCCGGCTTGACTGAGACAAACTGGAGCGAGCCGATGGCGGCGCGCTCCTTATCGGTGAGGGCGAGGTTGCGGAGCGGCTTTTCCTCCTCCAGCTGCGCGCGGCACTTTTCCAGAACTGCCTGTTCGGCCCCGAGGCCTTCGCCGATGCCCTTTTTCATGGAAGCGGCGATCCTTTCCAGCCGCGTCTCCACCAGCTCCAGATCGCTAAAGACAAGCTCCAGTTCCAGGGCGGCGGCATCGGCGGCCGGATCGACCCCCCCTTCGGAATGCACCACGGACGGGTCCGCAAACGCCCGGACCACATGGATGATGGCGTCCACGTCCCAGGCTTCGTTAAAGACCCCTGCCTTTTGCTTGCTGGCCGAGATGCCCCGGGAAAAGCCGGTGATGTCAACACAGGTGACATCAGCGGGAGTGGTCTTTCGAGGTTTGTACATTTCTGTCAGACGATCAAGACGCTGATCGGGAACGTGCACCACGCCGACATGGTGCCCGGTGCCCAGCGGGTTGGGGTACGGCGTCGCTTCCAGCTCCTGGCCGGTGAGAGCGTTAAAAATCGTCGTCTTGCCCGCGTTGGGGAGCCCTATGATTCCCAGTTTCATGATGACGTCATTATATTGGCCGGAGCGGTTTTTCCCAATCGGGGGCTGCTTGAAGCGCCTGACATGCTTCTTGAGCGGCTCGCCGGGGAAGGATAGAATATCGCCGTTGGTTTAAACTCTTTCGAAAGGAAGCAGTGCGAGTACTGGTAATCGGTGCGGGCGGCCGCGAGCACGCAATTGTCAAGAAAGCCGCGGCCAGCAGCCTGGTTTCGGAGGTTCACTGTGCTCCCGGAAACGCCGGCATAGCCCGGCAGGCAGTCTGCCATCCGCTCAGCGACACCGATATCGATGGCCTGGTGGCGCTGGCAGGAAAGATCGGGGCCGGCCTGGTTGTGATCGGACCCGAAGCGCCCCTCTGCGCGGGGCTTGCGGATGCCCTGCTTGCCGCCGGCATTAAAGTCTTTGGCCCCGGGCGGGAGGGGGCGATGTTGGAGGGCAGCAAGGCCTTCGCCAAAGAAGTGATGGATGCGGCCGGTGTGGCCACGGCCGGCTATTCCCGTTTCACCGAATATGCGGCTGCCGCGGCCTATATTGAGGAAAGCATCTTCCCGGTGGTGATCAAGGCGAACGGTCTGGCGGCGGGAAAGGGCGTCATCATCGCGCGCGAGAACCGGGAAGCCGGAGATGCGCTGGAGCGGTGCTTTGTGGAAGGCGCATTCGGGGAAGCAGGACTGGAGGTCTTGATCGAAGAATGCCTGGTCGGCCATGAGTGCTCGGTGCTGGCCCTGTGCGACGGCGGCACGATTCTGCCACTGGAGCCGGCCCAGGACTACAAGCGCATCTTTGACGGCGACCACGGCCCCAACACCGGCGGTATGGGATGCTACAGCCCGGTGCCCCGGGTGCCGCCCGCGCTGGTTGATGAGATAATCGAAACGGTGCACAGGCCTGTAGTTGCCGAGTTAGGAAGGCGTGGCATCGATTTTCGGGGAATGCTTTATGCCGGCCTGATGCTGACCGATCAGGGCCCGAAGGTACTGGAATTTAACGTCCGCTTTGGCGATCCGGAGACCGAGGCAATCCTGCCGCGGATGGAAAGCGATCTGGTTGAGCTGATGCTTGCGTGCGCCGATGGTAATCTTGCCGGCAGCAGGATCAAATGGCGGGAAGAACGGTGTGTTACGGTGATCATGGCTTCCGCCGGCTATCCTCTGTCTGCCAGCAAAGGGGACGAGATTGCCGGGCTGGAGCTGGACGGCGGACTGCCCGGCGTCGAGGTCTGTCACGCTGGTACGGCTGAAACAGACGGGAAGTTCATCACCGCCGGCGGCCGCGTGCTCGCCGTCAGCGCTTTGGGCCGGTCGTTTCAGGAGGCCCGCAAACAGGCTTATGAAGGAGTATCCCGGATAAGTTTCGCCGGCATGCAGTTCCGCCGGGACATCGCGGCGGAGCCTGCAGAAACGGAGTCAGGCAACGGCTACCCGGACCGGTAACGCCGGCGGCGGTGGGGCTGACTGAGCTTGCCGAGCTGTCGTAAATGGGTTTACCGGATGTATATTCTTTTACCAGGGAGATCAGATGGCCGACACGATCGAAGAGCTGAAGCCGATGCTGGAGCCGGTTGAGACCGGCGAAGTCCTGGTGGGGGTGGTGATGGGGAGCGAGTCCGACCGAGCTGTGATGCAGGCGGCCGCGGCGGAGCTTGACATGCTGGAGATTCCTTATGAGGTCAACGTCATCAGCGCCCACCGTGATCCCAAAAAGCTGGCTGCCTATGCCGAAGGCGCGGCCGGGCGCGGGATTAAGATAATTATCGCCGGCGCCGGCAAGGCGGCGGCGCTCCCCGGCGTTGTCGCTTCCCTCACCAGCCTGCCGGTAATCGGCGTCCCGATCCAGACGAAAGATCTGGGCGGCCTTGACTCACTCCTGTCAATCGTGCAGATGCCGCCTGGCGTTCCGGTGGCCTGCATGGCGATCAACGGTGCCCGCAACGCCGCCATCCTGGCCGGCAGGATACTGGCGGTGGGGCCTGATTAACTCGTTATTGCCGTGCCCCCCGGGGGCACGGCAAAGGCATGTTTCGCAACGATTACCGCCAGCTCAGACGCCCCTGCTTTTCAAAATACCGCTGGTGATATTCTTCCGCCGGGTAGAAGGAGCCGGCCGCCAGGATCTCGGTGACGATCGGCCGTGTGTAATTTCCCTGCTTGTATTTTCCTGAGTTCTCCAGCTTCGCCAGCGATGTGAGCGCGGCCTGTTCCTGTTCTGGCGTGAAGAAAAATATCACCGACCGGTACTGGTGGCCGATGTCCGGTCCCTGCCGGTCCCTTGTTGTCGGGTCGTGGATCTCCCAGAACTTCGACAGCAGCTCCTCATAGCAGACGCGTTCCGGATTGTATTCCACCAGCACTACCTCGGCGTGACCGCTCCGGCCGGTGGAGACATCCTCGTAAGTCGGATTTTCCACCAAGCCGCCAGAGAACCCAACCGTTGTGTTGACTACGCCCGGGATGGTGCGAAAAGCTTCCTCCACCCCCCAGAAGCAGCCGGCGCCAAACATTGCCTTTTCAGTTGCCATGACCTTTCCCCCTTTTTCCTACTTAAATAAAACTGACCATTCAATTCGCTCAGGAAGCAATCAACTGGGCATAGGTGACAGGTTCCGTGAAACGGACGCAGCGGTTTAGAACCCGGCGAAAGAGATCGGTCCGCTCACTGCGCCGGTTGAAACGATAG
>JAMDDD010000025.1 GCA_023489275.1 Actinomycetota bacterium | reverse complement strand
ACCCATCGTCGCCTTGGTGGGCCGTTACCCCACCAACAAGCTAATGGGCCGCGGGCCCATCCTGAAGCAGAAGCCGAAGCTACCATTTTCTACACAGACTTGTGACTGCGCAGGATATCCGGTATTAGCCATCCTTTCGAATGGTTGTCCCGGTCTTCAGGGCAGGTTACCCACGTGTTACTCACCCGTTCGCCGCTTTACTCACGCCCGAAGGCGCTTTCTCGCTCGACTTGCATGTGTTAAGCACGCCGCCAGCGTTCGTCCTGAGCCAGGATCAAACTCTCCATGAAAGAGTTGCTTCACGGGACCGGGTCGGCGTGAGTGCTTTCCCATGTCCCGGGAATTTCTTCTTGAGCTTGATCTTTTACCAGTCTCCTGACGGAAACCGGCAAAGAAATTGACTGGCTTACAGAGCATACCTTACCCCGGCGGATAAACCGCCGGAACGGTATTTTGCTGTCTCATGCTGTTTAGTTTTCAAAGACCGCTTGCGCTCCCGGTTCTGACCAAGGCATACGCAAATTAGTACATTAGCATTCTTGTTAAATGCCTTCAACCTGTGCCTGCTGCCGGATGGCTCTCCCAAAAACCGCCAGTATTAGTACATTCAGGCAGATTTTTCAGTGGACCAGCTCCGGCTGCTTCGAGGCACAAAAATACCACCGGGAGAACACGGTGGCACACAAGAGCATTTCATATTCGAGTTAATGCTCTAGCGATACCTTCCGGTTGTGGAAGAAGTCAAATACAGTGACAATCAACATCCTTCTTCATTTCCCGAACTTGTAGTATAGAGGCCCCGTAAGGCAGAGTCAAGGAAATTTCAAGGCCCATCCAGCCTCATAAGTATACCCGATTCCGGCCGCTTTAAACCATGCTTGTACTGAGACTATACCTGCATTTCAAGGTATTTTCGATGACGGGTTCTGAAGGGCCTTGCCGCGCATCTATTTTAACCGGCCGGAATCAGAAGGTTCTTGAGATGAACGATCCTCGAGAACGTCGTCCACCCAGCTCAGCGCCGCGGCGACCGTCGGGAAGCCGATGGTGCTGGTCAGCAGGATCACCACATGTTTTACCTCATCGGAGGTGGCCCCGGCCTGAAGCGCCTGGCGCGCATGGCTGTGCACCGCCCCTTCGGAACGGATGGCCACGCCCGCCGCGAGTTGCACCAGGTGGCTGGTCCTGACGTCCAGCGGCCCCTGCTTTGCCGCCGCTTCACCGAGGCCGGCGAGCGCCTCCATGTATTCTTTGTAGTTCTTGCGCAGATTAACGTAATGCTCTGGCAGATCCATCCGCGACATTACTCCTCCTTTTCCGCGGTCCAGGCCAGCTGGCTCGCTGATTGCTTGAAGCGGACCGGCGTGACGCGAAATCCAGAAGCGCGGATGCTCGTAATCAAGTTCTCTTTCTCGGGCAACCCGCTGATGAAAGAATATGCCGGCCGGCGCTTACCTTCAGTTTGTACCCATTTAGACGTAGAAATACATCAGTGGCAAAGAACGCCACCCCTTGTTCCCATCGATAAACGGGTGATTTATCAAAAAAGATTCAAACAAGGCGGCGGCTGACTTAATCCCGGGCCGCTCCGGTGAGTAAACCGGAGATGCTCTGGTGGGATTCTTCGGCGAGAGATTTCAATTCTTCCCACTCGGCCTGTCCGGTTTTTGAACTTATTTTAATGGTGGCCATAATAATGACCATGAGCCAATGATAAAGAAGTGATCTTGACATATCATTATCCGTCAAGTCAATCGGTTGCAATCCGGATCAATCCGTGGTACCTCGTTGACTTACCGGCTTTGATTGTGACCCCGGCAAGGCCATCGAAAGCAACCGTTTCTGAATCGACTGGCCGGTCTGCGATGGAGACACCGCCCTGCTTGATGCGGCGGCGGGCTTCGGAACGGGTAAGTCCGAACCAGCGCTCCAGCAGTTTTGGCAGGTAAACGCTGCCGCTTTCATTGTCACCTGGCTCCAGCCGGCACTCGACTAGCCCGGCGCCGGCGTCAAGCTTTTTGTCGCGGAAAAGCTCGTTGAAATGGCGTTCGGCGGCGGCGCCGGCTTCTGCGCCCCCAAACCGCGCCGCCAGCTCCCGCGCCAGTGCCGCCTTTTGATCGCGCGGATGGAGCGTGCCATTAACGATACCGCGCTTTAAATCTTCAATCTCCGCTTCGGAGCGCGTTGTCAGCAACTGAAAGTACGTCATCATTGCGCTGTCGGGAAGGCTCATCACCTTGCCGAAAATTTCATCGGGCGGCTCGGTGACGCCGATGTAGTTGCCCACCGACTTGCTCATCCGCTGGACTCCGTCGGTGCCCGGCAGAATCTCATTGGTGAGCACCACCTGCGCCGGTTCGCCATAATATTCCTGCACGGTGCGGCCCATCAGCATATTGAACTTTTGATCGGTTCCTCCCAGTTCTACATCCGCCTTGACGGCGACCGAGTCAAATCCCTGCAGCAGCGGGTAGAGAAACTCGAGCATGGAAATCGGCTGGCCGGCGCGAAAGCGCTTCTCAAAATCGTCGCGCTCGAGCATTCGCGCCACCGTCGTTGTCGACATCAGCTTGAAGATGTCTTCCAGCTTGAGCGGCGCCAGCCACTCACTATTGCGGCGCACCTCCAGTTTTTCCGGATCCTGGTCCAGCACTTTCCAGGCTTGCTCCTGATAAGTCCTGGTGTTGATTTCAATGGCCTCCGGTGAGAGACGGGGTCTGGTCTTCGATACGCCGCTGGGATCGCCGATGCGGGCCGTGTAATCGCCAATGATCAGGACGGCCCGGTGACCAGCGTCCTGGAACTGGCGCAACTTGGTCAGCACCACCGTGTGTCCCAGATGAATGTCAGGAGCGGTCGGATCAACCCCCAGCTTCACGCGCAGCTGCCGCTCCTCCCGGCGGGCAGCCTCAAGCTTTGCCGCCAGCGCTCCTGCCGGCAACGACTCGACGCAGCCTTTGGTCAGCATAGACAGAACTCCGGGATCAATCACCATGGCCGTTTAAAGTTGGCCCCGGCGGCCAATTGAGGCTGCGCCGCAACCAAGGCAAAAAGTGTTAACACGTCAATCACCTGCAGATAGACTGGAGAGGCAAGCGTCGCATGTCAATGAGCCGCATGACTTGCTATTTTCGCAGGACCAGGAGAGCTCCGCCGGCCCTGTCCGGAGGCTCGTGATGGAGCTTGCATAGCAACGGCCCGGCCACAATCGAGACATGCCGGAACAGCCGGTCCCGCAAGCGCGATCCGATCGGAAGAGGGCGGTAAACAACCCTCTGTCCGAATGAAAACTCATCATTAAAGTAGAGTATCTCCGCCGGGCTTAGACCGCTGGGCTCAATCAGCCTTTCGTTGATACCAGCGGTGTCATAATGACGAATGGAACCAAATTGTCCCGCTTCTTCAAACTGGAAAGACGGCGCGTAAGGAACGGTAATGATGGCTGCTCCCCCCAATTTTAAAACCCGGCCGATTTCCGCCATGGCCCGCCGGTCCCCGTCCCCGGAGATATGCTCCATCACCGAGACGCTTACAACTTTGTCAAACGTTTCGTCTTCCATGTCCAGGGCGGTGGCGTCCTCGAGGCGAAGATCCAGATTCTCCAGGCTGAGCTTGGGGATGAAGTCCTCGCTCATGGCCACCGCCGCTTCTTCAAAGTCGGTGATAACAAAATTTGCTTTGGAATTGCGCCATGCCAGATAGAGGCCAAAGGAACTTCTGCCGCCGCCGACTTCCAGCACCGAGTCGCCCACCTGAATCTGCAGCTTCGAAGCCACCAGCGGATATTCAATTGAACGGGAGAAATCAATGCCGTCCCAGAAAGGTCCGAGACCCATTCTCGCCTGAAAAGCATAGTAATCGAGTGACAGCTCCAGCTGATGAATCATGCCGTAAAAATCCCAGTTGATCTGTTACTTGCTGGCCGAAGTTCGCTGCTTCAGCCGGCTTGCCCGGGTAAAGCCAGAGCAGGGCAGCACCTTTATGCCTTTTTTCTCCAGCTCGTCAACAAACAGATTTATGCCGATTGAATCACTGGCGTCGTGGCCGGCGATAACAACGTTGATCTTGCTCTTTTCCGCCTCTTCCCGGTTCTTCTCGCTAATATGCATGCCTACCAGCGTGCCGACACCGGCATCGGCAAGCTTCGCGATGGCCTCAGCCGGCCCCCCGGTGCCGCCCGTCATGTCAACCAGAATCTTCCCCGCGCGGCGTTTCGGACTCCCGACGACGATTGTCGGCCCCGCATTTTGGCGCGCAGCCTGCCGGTACTCCGGAAATTCCTTCAGCTCCTTGACCACTTCTTCCAGCGTCAGGCCATCGCCTTTACGGTCAAAATGCTTCTGCAAAAACGTGTTTACCAGGTTGTCGCAGGGTGTGTGTACGCACATAAACGGCATCTCCAGCAGACGGGCGGCATCCACCGACCGCTGGTGATTAAGCGGCAGCAAACCGCGCATGACCTCCGACTGCCGGCCCTCGAGGACGGCCTCGCCAATATTGATGGGAACCCCCATTTGATGCCAGATGTCCGCCTGAACGCCCATGACATCGGCCAGAGCAGCCAGTGCCTTCCCTTCCGGATGGTGGCTCATCACCAGATCGATGACAGTACCGCGATCCCGGAGCCGATCGGCCAGGATCACTTCCTGGGCTTCCATATCAACGCCCGCGATAATGCTGCGCACCTCCATCAACGGGTCGCCGTTCAGGATCCGCGTATCGGCAAATGGGTTGACAAGCTTGTCAGTGTCGTAATCTTCCTTTTCGACGCCTTCGAGCTTGTCGTAAACTTCCTTTTCTTTTTTCAGGAGCCGTTCAACCTCCCGCTTGCCTCTCGGGTCAGCTTTTATTCCTAAAGCAATTGCCAGCTCGTAGATTTCCTGCAGCTTCATTTACCCGCTCCTTTCGCCGTCAGTGCCTGTGATAAAAAATTGCTGCCGGCGGCACAGTAGCGCCATTTCCGCCGCGTGCCAACCCTGATGCCAATCCTGGGTGTTGCCACAATTCCCTGGTTTTGCCAATCGACGGCACGGTTATAAATCTTCAGCCGGCCGCGATAAACAGGCAGGCCGTAATAAGTCAGATCGATGCCAAGGGCTGCCGCTACTTTCCCCGGCCCGTTACAAAGCTGGCGCGGGGTGGCCACCGCCCGGCGTTCGAACATTTTCTTAATGCCATCCGTGGGCTCCAGTGCCCGGATCAGAACCCCCGCCGGCCGGCCCTCGTCTTCACAGACGACATTAAGCAGATGGTGCATCCCGTAGCTCAAGTATACATACGCCCTGCCAGGCGGGCCAAACATGACCTTGTTGCGCGCGGTCATGCCGCGGCTGGCATGGCAGGCCGGATCGTCGCTGCTGTACGCTTCCGTTTCGACAATCAGGCCGCCAACCCCTTTGTTTGTCAGCTTGCAGCCAATCAGTTCGCGGGCGACCGTTCGCACATCCCGGGCATAAAAGGATTCAGGCAGAATTAAACGTTTCACGGCTGGCGGTTCGCGTTTCTAAAATTGACTTTTTAACACGCCGGGCATGGTTATAAACTGTGTGGCTGGAATTTATGGCGATAGCGATGCAACTGTTTCCCGCATCGCCTTCAGCCGCTCGGCGGCGAATTTCAGCTGCGCCGCAACCTGCTCCGGCGCCGTGCCGCCGTAGCTTTGCTTCCGTGCCACAGCAGACTCAAGATCAACAACCTGATAGAAACCGGCATCGAACGCCGGTGACTCTGCCTTAAGCTCCGGCAGTTCGAGATCACCAAGCATCCTCCCCTCATCGATGCACTGGCGCACCAGCCTGCCGACGATCCGGTGCGCTTCGCGGAAAGAGACACCCTTGCCAACCAGATAGTCAGCCACGTCGGTAGCGACCGCAAAACTGGTCTCGGCCGCCCGGCGCATCCGTGATGAATCAAACGTAAGGGTGGCGGTCATTTCCGCGGCGACCGGCAGAATCAAGAGCAGAGCGTCAGCGGTGTCAAAAACATAAATTTTGTCTTCTTGCATATCCTTGTTATATGCCAGCGGCAACCCTGCCATCAGCGACGTCAGTCCCAGATGATTGGCTGCCAGTCGGGCTGCTTTGCCCCGAATCAGCTCGCACGCATCGGGATTCTTTTTTTGCGGCATGATGCTTGACCCGGAAGTAAAATCATCTGATATCTCGACAAAACCAAACTCCTGGCTTGACCACAAAATGTATTCCGCGGCCAGCCTTGACAGATGCACGCCCAGGATGGAGGCCGCGTTTAAATAATCAAGGGCGAAATCGCGGTTGGAAGCGTCATCCATGGAATTGGCGCCGGGACGGTCAAAACCGAGTTCAGCCGCAACTTCATTGCGCTTGACCGGGTAATTGACGCCGGCAAGGGCGCCGGCACCCAACGGCATTGTTTTGGCGGCGTCCAGCGCCCGCCAGAAACGGACAAAATCACGTGAGTACATCTCGAAATACGCCAGCAGATGATGCGCCAGCAAAACCGGCTGCGCCCGCTGCAGGTGCGTGTATCCCGGCAGAATGACGTCTCTGCCGGCGTCAGCCCGGTCAAGCACCGCCTCCAGCAGCGCCGTCAGCCCAGCCAGATGCTGGCTGATCTGATCCTGGATGTAAAGCGCCAGACCGGTCGCCACCTGGTCATTTCGGCTGCGAGCCGTATGCAGCTTCTTGCCGGCATCACCCACCAGATCGATTAGCTTTTTTTCAATGGCGGTGTGGATATCCTCATCCGCGAGGCAGAAAACAAAATCGCCCCTGGCGATCTCCCCCATGATCCGGCCCAGACCCTGCTCGATCATGCTGAATTCTTCGGCGGTGAGGACGCCGATCCCGCTCAACATCCGCGCATGCGCGATCGATCCCCGAATATCGTACGGGGCCAGTCGCCAGTCAAAGGAAATCGAGGCATTCAACTGCTGGAACAGTTCGTGCGGCGGTTTCTGAAAGCGGCCGGACCAGAAAAAATTATCGTTGTCAGAATCTGGTTCCAAGGTCAAAGGTCAAAGGTCAAAGTTTCTGGTTTTCATGACGTTTATTATTGATTTGGCAAAAAAATTAAAACTGGAGCCGGGTTATCCGGCATCTAGCGTCCAGCATCCACCATCTGCTTCTTTGCCCATGTTTCCAGCGGCAGGCCAAACAGCTCGCAGAATCCCCTGGCTGCGTCATGGCTGAAACTGTCACCGGAGCCGTAGGTAGCCAAGCTCAAATCGTAGAGAGAGTTTGGCGATCGGCGCCCCGCCACCGTGCAGCTGCCCCGGTAAAACTTGAGCCGAATCGTGCCGGTGACTGACTCCTGTGTCACCTCCATGAACGCCCTGATTGCCTCCATGAGCGGATCGAACCAGCCACCGTCGTAGGCCACGTTGCTGAATTTCTGTTCCAGACCCCGCTTCAAGTGGGACAGTTCGCGCGGAAGGACCAGGTCCTCCAGGCCGCTATGCGCCTTGATCAGCGCCAGCGCACCGGGAGCCTCATAGACCTCCCGGGATTTGATCCCCACAAGGCGGTTTTCAATCATGTCGATGCGGCCAAAGCCGTGGGCGGCGCCCCTTGCGTCAATCTTGCCAATCAGGTCAACCGTTGGCATCTCTTCACCGTCGAGGGCCACCGGCTCGCCGCCGGCAAAATCAACCTCGACATATTCAGGCTCCGCCGGCGCCGCCTCCGGCGCGGCTGTAAATCCGAAAACATCTTCTGGCGGCTCCGCCCACGGATCTTCCAGCGGCCCGCATTCAACCGCCCGCCCCCAGAGGTTCTCATCGATGCTGTAGGGACTTTCTTTCTTTAGCGGCACCGGAATCCCATGGGCAGCGGCATATTCGAGCGCATCGGCACGGGTCATCCCCCACTCCCGCGCCGGCGCCATAATCTTCAGACCGGGATCAAGCGCGCGGATTCCCAAATCGAAACGAACCTGGTCGTTCCCCTTGCCCGTGCAGCCGTGAGCAATTGTGTTTGCCCCCGATTTGTGAGCAATATCCACCAGAACCTTGCAAATTAGCGGCCTTGAGAGAGCGCTTACCAGGGGATATTTTTCCTCGTAGAGAGCATTGGCAGCCAGCGACGGTAACAGAAAATCATGGGCAAAATCTTCTTTTGCGTCAACGACTATTGCCTCAACCGCGCCAATGGACAGCGCCTTCATTCTGAGCTCTTCAAGGCCGGAAGCGCGCCCGGCATCAACCAGCACCGCGATCGAGTCCAGCCCGTGTTTCTCTTTCAGCCAGGAGATCATCACCGAGGTGTCAAGTCCGCCTGAATATGCCAGGACGACGTGTTTACCCCCGTCACCCATGCTTACCTCTTTTATTGTTTAACGTTTAACGTTCAATGTGCCACGTTTAACGGTTAACGTTTTTCACTTCTGGTCCAACATACCAGCTATTTAATGATTATCAAGCGCAAACAGAAATCCTGTCTTTGCAACCCTATCTGCCTACGCTGTTTGATTCCTTTCCACCAACTGCCCCAGGAAACCGGCAAACTTTTTTGCCCGGACTGTGTCTGCGGTGATGACCAGAACCGTATCGTCGCCGGCTACGGTGCCGATAACATCATCGTGATTCAGCTCGTCTAGCACGCGGCCCACCGCGGGTGCCGTCCCCGGCAGCGACCGGATAACCAACAAATTTTGGGCATACTGCCATTGGGCCTCCGCATCAACAAGGGTCTGCTCCAGCGCTGCCGCGGGATTCCGGCCCGCTCTTCCCGGGATGGCAAAACGCGGCCGGCCATCCCGGCCGCTCCCCTTTTGCACTCCGAGTTCGCGCAGGTCCCGCGACACCGTTGCCTGCGTGACGGATACGCCCGCGGACTGAAGCGCCGCCGCCACCTCCGCCTGCGTTGAGAGGTTTTCCTCCCGGATCAGGCGTTCGATCAGCTGCTGGCGTTCAGACTTTCGCATCGCCGATCAGCAGCTTTAGAAGTTCCTTCTGCGAATGTAGACGGTTTTCCGCCTGCGGAAACACGATCGACTGCGGGCCGTCCATCACCTCGGCAGAAATCTCCTCACCGCGATGAGCCGGCAGGCAGTGCATTACCCGGCAGCCCGGCTTGGCCAAGTCAAGCAGCCGCTGATCAATCTGGTAAGGCTCCAGCATTTTTCGCTTCTCCGGCACCTTCTGCTGACCCATACTAAACCACACATCGGTATAGAGAAAGTCGGCGTCCCTGACCGCCTCTGCCGGATCTTCCAGAATCTCAATAACGCCGCCGCCGGCCGCCGCCAGCGCTTCGGCTTCCGATACCGCCCAAGAGGGCAACTCCAGCTCCGGCGGCGTGCACACGACAATATGCGCTCCCACCATGACGAGAATATTTGTCAAGGAAACAGCCACGTTATTGCCGTCTCCCAAATAGACCACTTTGACTTTGGAAAGGTCGGCCGCATATTCGGAAATTGTCATCAGATCGGCCAGAGCCTGACTCGGATGGCGCTCGTCGGTTAACCCGTTTATTACCGGGATGGACGCCGCTGCCGCAAAGGCCTCGAGATCCACCTGGCTGAACGTTCTGATCACGACCCCGTTAAGATATCCGGAAAGGACCCTGGCCGTATCCTCTATTGTCTCACCGCGGCCAAGCTGCATCTCCCTCTCGCTTAAAAAGATCGCCCGCCCGCCAAGGTGGTAGGCGGCCACGGTAAAGGAAACACGCGTTCGGGTGGAAGGCTTGGAAAAGATCAACCCCAGGGTCTTCCCGGAAAGCAAACTGCTCCTCTCACCCTTGCTGGCCCTGGCTGACTCGATCAGAGCCAGCACTTCGTCTTTTGTCAAGTCCGCAACTTTGAGGTAATGGCGCGTCACATTTATCCCTCCAAAGCAATTTTCAGAAATTCAATTACCCGCCGGATCATATCTTCCGTCACGATCAGCGGCGGCAGGAAGCGAATTGTCTCCGCGGAGGTATTATTTAAAATCAACTTTTGCTCAAGTGCAAGCGAGACGATTTCCGCCGCGCGCGGCCGGGGAAGATCGACGGCCAGCATCAGTCCGGCGCCGCGCACATCGGTGAGCAGGCCGTCGTCAAGCATCCGTTCCAGCCGGGACCGCATGAAGTCGCCCCGCTCCCGGACCGTGTCCAGAAAACCCGGAGCCGTCAGCTGCTGAAAGACGGCGATGCCGGCGGCGCAGGGCACGGGGCCGCCGCCAAAGGTGGTGGCATGCGTGCCGGGGGTAAACACGTCGGAATACCGAGGCGAGGCCACGACGGCGCCGATCGGAAGCGCCCCGCCCAGGCTTTTGGCCAAAGTCATTACATCGGGTTTAATCTGAAAATGTTCATAGGCATAGAGCCTGCCGGTCCGGCCGAGACCGGTCTGCACCTCATCAAAGATCAGGAGCGCCTGGTGCCGCCCGGTAAGCTCGCGGGCGGCCTGGACAAAGTCCTGCGTCAGCGGCCGCACGCCGCCTTCTCCCTGAACCGGCTCCATCAAGATGGCGCAGACGTCGGCGTCCATCGCGGCGGCGAGCGCGTCAATATCATTTGCCGGAACGTAAGTAAACCCGGGGAGCAGCGGGGTAAACGGCGCCTGCTTCTCCGGCTGCGCCGTTGCCGTCAGCGTCGCCATGGTCCGGCCGTGAAACCCGCCTGCCAGGGTGATGATCCGGTGCTTGTCCTCGCCGCCGAGGTCGTGGCCGAATTTGCGGGCCAGCTTGATCGCTGCCTCGTTGGCTTCGGCGCCGCTGTTGGCAAAAAAGACCTTGCCGCCCAGGCTGCTCCCGGAAATGAGCCGCGCCAGCTCTCCACCGGGTTCCGTGTAATAAAGGTTGCAGGTATGGATCAGCCGGCCCACCTGCTGCCGGACCGCTTCCACCACGGCCGGATGGCAGTGGCCGAGATTGTTGATTGACAGGCCGGAAACAAAGTCAAGGTAAGCTTCGCCGTCCTGATCAAAAAGATAGCATCCCTCACCCCGGACGAACTCGACCGGCTGGCGGCCGTAGGTTGGCATTATGTATTTATCATATGTTGAAAAAATGTCTGACATATCTTGTTCAATACACGGATATGACGGCTGTTCGAAGAATGGTGCGGGACTTCTTCCCGGAGCGTTTCAGCGGCAGGGAAATGTCCCGCAGTTCAAATTGAAAAGCCGCCTTTGTTCACTCGATTTTGGTTCCGATCCCTTCTTTGGTAAACACTTCCAGGAGAACGGCGTGCGGAACACGGCCGTCGATAATATGGGCGCTGTGAACGCCGCCGGCCAGCGCCCGGCTCACCGCCCGCAACTTCGGGATCATCCCTTGGGAGACCGCGCCCGAAACCATCATCTCTTCGGCATCGGCAAGCGTGCATTGCGAAACAAGCGAACCCGGATCATCAATGTTCGCGTAAAGCCCCTCCACGTCAGTGAGGAAGATGGCTTTTTCCCCGCGCAGGGCAACTGCCAGGCTGGCCGCCACCTCATCGGCGTTGATATTGTAGCTTAAACCTTCCGCGTCGGCGCCGACAGAAGCTACCACGGGTATGAAATCCTGCCCCAGGCTGGCTAGCACTTCCGTGTTGATATCGATGATACGGCCCACGCGTCCGATATCAATTTCATTCCCGGCCTCATCGGTCACGGTCCGCTTTTCCGCCAGGATCAGCCGGCCATCATCGCCGCCCAGTCCAACTGCGGGCACGCCGTGCTGGTTGATTAACGCCACCACTTCCTTGTTAACCTTTCCCACCAGCACCATCTTGGCCAGTTCCATGGTTGCCTCGTCCGTGACGCGGAGACCCTGGATAAACCTGACTTCCATGGACAGCCTTTCCATGTAAGAGCTGATGTCAGGACCGCCGCCATGGACGATTACCGGATTCATGCCAACATATTTAAGTAGCGCCACATCGGTGGCGAAACCTTCCTTAAGCTCGCTGCTCTGCATGGCGCTGCCGCCGTATTTGATCACGACTGTCTTGCCGGAAAACTGCTTGATATAAGGCAGCGCTTCCAGCAGAATCCCGACTCTTTTTTGAAGATGATCTGTCATTAAACCAGTTCCAGATTCTGAGTGCCGATGTCCGCGCTCAGGGTTAAAAAACTTTACTGATCGTCCTCTTAGCTCAGGATAACGAAAAAATTGTCATTCTGGGCCGGCGAAGAATCCCGGTTTTAAATCCCGGGGTCTTCGGTTTCGCCCCAGAGCCTGCCCGGAGCGCAGCGAAGGGATGACAGCGCTCCTGAGTAAACAGGATGAGCAGTAAAACTTTTAAAAAGGAAACCTGTTATGTCGAATACTCCGAATTCAGCGTTACGTAATCATGTGTGAGATCGCAAAAATAAATGGTATGTTCAGCGCCGCCCCTATGCGCATCCAGCGTCACTGAGATCTCCCGCTGTTCCATGATCTTTGCCAGTCTGCCGGCCGGCGGTTCCGCCGCGACCCCTCCCGCCGCCACGCAGATATCTTCGTAATAAATATCTGCCGCCAGGCCGGACTCGCCGGCAAGCACCGCTCCCGCGGAAGCCATGATCCGGCCCCAGTTGGCGTCCTGACCGAAAAAGGCCGTCCGCACCAGTGGCGATGTGGCAATCGAGCGGCAGAGGGCAACCGCCTCGAAGACGCCGGCGGCGCCGGCAGCCCTGAGCTCAATCACCTTGGTAGCTCCCTCACCGTCGGCGACCATTTTTAGCGCCAGGCTTTTTAAGACCGCTGCCAGTCCTTCAGCAAACAGGCGGGCGTCCGGGCTCCCCGGCGCCAGTTCAACGCCGCTTTGTCCGTTGGCCAGCAGGAATACGCAATCATTAGTGCTCATGTCACCGTCCACGGTTACCGCATTAAACGAGCCGGCGACTGCGTCTTTTAGCATAGCGGCCAGCAGCTCTGACGGCACGCCGGCGTCGGTAGTCACAAAGGCCAGCAGCGTAGCCATATTTGGCGCAATCATGCCCGCCCCTTTGGCGCAGGCGCCGATATGAACGGTCCCTGCCGCCAATTTCAGGGCCACCGCCCCCTCCTTATCGACGCTGTCTGTGGTGCGGATGGCCTGGGCAAAAGCGGGTCCGCCCTCAGCCGACAACGCCGACGCGGCCGCAGCAATCCCCGGCTCCACCAGATCCATTTCGAGGGGAACGCCGATGACGCCCGTGGAAGCCACCGCCATCTGATCCGGCTTGAGACCGGCCTGACCGGCTGCCAGCCGGGTCATGAGCCTGGCGTTGTCAAGGCCGCGCTCACCGGTGCAGGCGTTGGCAGAACCACTATTTACGACTATCCCGCGGATCCGGCCCCTGGCGGTCTCCTCTCTGGAGACGATTACAGGTGCCGCCGCCGCCGCGTTGGGCGTATACATAGCTGCCGATGTGCAAGCGGACCGAGACACAAGCAGCCCCAGATCGGGCTTTCCCGACTTTTTCAGGCCGGCCGCCACTCCGGCGGCCTGGAAACCCGCCGGCGTGGTCACCGAGCCGGTCAACTCCGTGATACCTGCCGGAATATCAATAAATTTTGATGAAAATAAATCCATAGCATTACGGTTATTCGTTTGCTGTTTCAATTGCCCGACCAGAAGGCTGGCGGGCGGTGCGTTGAGCTTTTTTGCATATTTATTAATTATATTGCATATTTCGGCAAATAATAGAATATTTATACACCGGAAGTCAAATCGCCTGAAAAAAGCGCCGGCGGCGCCTATGACAGAGCAGTATGAATTTATTTCAGCGGCTACTCGCGCAGAGCCGCGTTCAGTTTATCTTTCAGCGCATCAATAATGGCAGCGCGGACGGAAGCAACATCCTCGTCTGTCAGCGTCCGGTCCGCCGACCGGAACTCGAGGTTGAGGGCAACACTTTTTTTACCATCGCCGATGCTTCCGCCGGCATAAACATCGAACACACGCACCGTCTGAAGCAGGGGCGCTCCCGCCTCACGAACCACCTTGACGATCTCGGCTGCCGGCAGGTCTTCCTCAACAACGATCGCCAGATCCTGGAAAGAAGCTGGGTATGTAATCAAATCTGCAAAGACAATAATGCCGGCCGAGCTGGCGATCAGCTCTGCTTCCGCGATTTCAAACGCAACTACCGGAATATCAATATCGTATGCTTCCAGCACCAGCGGATGCACCTCACCAACGTATCCCGCCCGGCGGCCCCCGGCGATGACAGCAGCCGATTTGCCCGGATGCAGGAAGGTCTCCTCCGCACGCTCCACCGAGAAGCTGCCGGCGACGCTGGCAAACAAGGCCTCGACGATGCCCTTGCCGGCAAAGAAATCTGCCTCGCCGCCGCCGGCGAGCCATGAATGCCCTTTAAGCGAGCCGCTCAGGCAGCCAGCGATCACCCGGCGCTCGTCACAGAGCTTCTCGCCGGGCACCGGCAGGTAAATCCGACCCTGCTCAAATATGTTGATATCCTGGTTCTGTAGTGACAGGTTGGCCGCCAGCGTTCCAAGAAGGCTGGGCAGCATCATGGTTCGCATCACCGACTGCTCAACTGACAGCGGGTTAGCGAGCGCCACCACCTGCCGTCGTTCATCGCCGGGGTCCAGCCGCAAGCGGTCGGCAAAGTCGGGCATGATAAAACTGTAACTAATGATTTCGCTCAAGCCGCGCTCCGCCAGCGCCCGGACGGCGGCCCGGCGTACCGCCTGCCCGGAAGTGAGGCCACCGAGCACACGCATGCCGCTGGGCAGCGTCGGCGGGACCAATTCCAGCCCGAAGACGCGGGCGATTTCCTCGATTAGATCAACCTCTCGTTCTACGTCGGCGCGGAAGCTGGGAACCAGCACCAGCAGGCCGTCTTCCTTCTCCTCGACCTCAAATCCCAGGCGTGTGAGGATAGCTTCGATCTCGGCGACGGGCACCGCGATTCCCAGCAGTGCCTCCACCCGGTCCGTCCGGAGCGGCACCGCCTCCGGCAGGAATGGCCGCTGCTGAATATCGATCTGTCCGGGCACCAGCCGGCCTCCGGCAATCTCCACCATCAGGCGCGAAGCCATTGCCAGCGCCTGCGGCACCAGCTCCTGGTCCAGACCCTTCTCGAATCTGGTGCTCGACTCGCTCCGGAGCCCCAGCGCCATTGAAGTCTCCAAGACGCTGCGGCCCTGAAAATTTGCCGCTTCCAGTAAAATGTCGGTAGTGCCGGCGGAGACCTCGCTGGTCTCCCCGCCCATGATCCCGGCCACAGCGACCGGCTTCTCTGCGTCGGCAATCAAAAGCATCCCGGCAGACAGCCGCCGCACCGTTCCATCGATGGTGATGATTTCCTCATCCTTGACGGCCCGGCGCACCATCAATTGCCGCCCGCTAATCCGAGCCAGATCAAATGCATGCATCGGCTCGCCGAGCGTCCACATCACATAGTTGGTGATGTCAACAACATTGTTGACGGGCCGCATGCCGGCAGCGACGATGCGAGCTTTCAGCCAGGGGGGCGACGGCGCCACCTTGACGCCGGCGATCAGCCGGGCGCCATAGCGCGGGCACAAATCTGAATCCGCCACCCCGACAGAGATGATCTCATCGATCCGATCATCGCCTCGCGGGTCTGCCTCCCCGGCCGGCGGCGGCTTCAGCTTCCGGCCCGTGATGGCGGCGACCTCGCGCGCGACCCCGTAGATCGAAAGACAGTCGGGCCGGTTCGGTGTGACTTCCAGCTCCAGGACCTCATCGGACAGGGGAATGTAATCGGCCAGCCGGCCGCCCACCGGGGCATCTTCCGGCAGGATCATGATGCCTTCAGCTTCGGTGGATAAGCCCAGCTCGGCCTCGGAGCACATCATCCCGCGCGATTCCACTCCCCGGATGACCGCGGCCGACAGCGGCTCGTCCCTGCCCGGAAGCAGGCCGCCGGGCAGGCAGACGGCTACCTTGTCGCCTGCCTGGAAATTCGCGGCGCCACAGACTATCTGCTCCGTTCCGGCGCCGGTATCAACCTGGCAGAGAGACAGCTTGTCGGCATTTGGATGCCGGTCCCGGGAGGCGACTTTTCCCACGATAAAGCGGTCCAGATTCCCGCCGGTTGCCGGCAGCCCGGCGTGGCTGATGCGCTCAACCTCGGTGCCGGTCAACGCCATTCTTTCCGCCAGCTCCGCAGCCGTCAGCTTGACATCCACGTATTCTGTTAGCCATGTTAAAGGCACTTTCATAATGACAAAACCCTGTCAATCCAGGTATAAAGCTGGTGGTTCCCAGCGCTACGGAATTGCTCCCGTTTATCGTCATTACATCCGGAATGTGGCACCTGTTCCAGTGCATTGTCAAACCGGGCAACGCCAGGAATCTGCCCTTCAAGCCAGGACTCGGCCGGATCATCCCAGTCCGGATTTGCGCCCGCGATCAGTTCGCATTCCTTCTCTCGGCGCCAGTTCTTAATCTGTTTCTCCCGAAAAGTTGCAAATCGGCATCGTTTGTTTCTGCAAATCAGGCCACAAACAAACGACACCCAGATCCTTAAAATTGTTTGATGAACCTGAGGTCATTGTCATAAAACATCCTGAGATCAGTCATGCCGTGCCTGAGCATGGCAATGCGCTCTACACCCATGCCGAAGGCAAATCCCTGAACTTCATCCGGTTCGTAGCCCACAAACCCAAATACATTCGGATCAACCATGCCCGCACCCAGGATCTCCAGCCAGCCGCTGTACTTGCATGAGCGGCAACCGGCGCCGCTGCAGATCATGCAGGATACATCCACCTCCACGCTTGGTTCGGTGAAAGGAAAATAATGCGGCCGCAGGCGGATCTCGCGCTCGGCGCCGAACATCGACTTGGCGAAAGCTTCCAGCGTCCCCTTTAAGTCGCCCATGGTAATATGCTCATCTACCGCCAGGCCCTCCACCTGATGAAACATGGGCGTGTGCGTGGCGTCCGAGTCACGCCGGTAGACACGGCCGGGGATGATGACGTAGACGGGCGGATCCTCTTTCTCCATCACCCGTATCTGTACTGGCGAAGTGTGCGTGCGCAGCAGCACCTCCGGCTTGCCCTCGACGAAGAAAGTATCATGCAGCGAGCGGGCCGGATGTCCTTCGGGCGTGTTCAGCGCCGTGAAATTGTAGTAGTCGGTCTCGACTTCCGGTCCTTCGGCGATGCGGTATCCGAGCCCGGAGAAGAAATCCTCGATCTGCCACAACGTCTGGGTGATCAAATGCAGATGGCCGCGGGGAAAGGGCTGTCCCGGCAGGGTGATGTCAACCGACTCCCTGCTGAGCCGTCTCTCAAGCTCGGCGGCCTCAAGGACTTTTTTCCGCTCGGCCAGCGCCGCTTCCAGGACGGTCCGCACCTGGTTGCCAAACTTGCCGACCACGGGACGCTCGGCTGCCGGCAGCTCCGGTATGCTCCTGAGAAGACTGGAAAGCTGGCTCTTGCGGCCGAGATGCTTTACCCGCGCCTCTTCCAGTCCCGCGGTCGTTTCGGCCCGCTCGATCTCGGCCCAGGCTTCCTCGTAGATCAAGGCCAGCCCCGCATGAGCCTCCAGCTGTTTTCTCAAATCTCCACTCAAGCCGTTCCCTCCCGTGAACCTGTCAGGACCAGGCAGACCTGCCAAGACAGATTCCAAAGTTCCTTGAAACTTTAACACCTGTTGGGCGGTGGTTCTACTTGGCAGTCAGCCGCTGCTCCGGCATTACTCAGTACCGGACGCCTAGTCCACCAATATGGCATGCGGCCCGCGAGACAGCCTCAATGCAGCCGGAACGCCTTACTCAGAACCGCTTTCCCGGCGACGGCGCTGCCTTTGGGCCTCGTACAGAATCACAGACCCGGCCATGGCCAGGTTAATCGATTCCACTTCCGCCGCCTGCGGAATTGTGACGGTCTGCCCGGCGGTTAAAAGCCGTTCCGGCGCGCCCCCGCGCTCGGCGCCCACGGTCAGGACAAAAGCACCCGCCAAATCGGCCTCCGAGACGGGCTTCCCGCGATGAGCGTCCGCGCTAATGATCGCCAAATTCTGCCTCTCTGCCCAGGAAACCAGCTCATCGGGTGCGACCCCCAGGTAAAGCGGAACCTGAAAAATCGTGCCCATGGTGGCGCGAAGCGCCTTGGGACTGTAAGGATCGGCCGTTTGCGGGCCCAGGATGACGCCGGCGGCGCCGAAAGCTGCCGCCGCCCGCACCAGGGTGCCGACGTTTCCGGGGTCGCCGGCGCCGCTGATGAAAAGAAATGGCCCCCCGGCCCTGGCAGCCGGCGCCCGGGATGGCAGCCGCCGGTCAACAAAAGCAAAAACCGAGATTACCCGCGTGCCGCTCCCAAGCCCCGATATCCGGGACATTACTTCGGCGTCCACCAGGTAAATCTCGGGCTCCGGCCGGCCCGGAATCAAGCTATCCGGGAGCAGGCGTCGGGTCAGGTCTGATTCCGCGCCCTGATCAACAAACGCCGCCTGGGGGGAAATGCCGGCGGCAACCGCCGCTGCCAGCAGATCCTCACCCTCGGCCAGAAAGAGCCGGCGGCGATACCGGCCACGTTTGCGCTTCAAGCGAACCAGGTCTTTGACCACCTGGTTATTTGTGCTGGTGATCCGCTGGGGTCTCACCCGCGGCGCGCTTATGCCGACAGCGCCGTTTTGGCCTGTTCCGCCAGGGTGGAAAACATCTCCGGGTCACTGACGGCCAGATCGGCAAGCGTGCGCCGGTTAAGGTTGATGTCCGCCTGCTTCAGCCCATGGACAAACTGATTGTAAGACATCCCGTTCTGGCGGGCGCCCGCGTTGATGCGGGTGATCCAGAGCCGGCGAAAATCACGCTTGCGCGCGCGCCGATCGCGGAAGGCATACATCAGAGAGTGATTGACCTGCTCCTTCGCCCGCTTGTAGCTGGAATTCTTGGTTCCCCGGTAGCCGCTGGCCTCCGCCAAAACCTTGCGTCTCTTCTTACGGGCGTGAACGCCCCGTTTTACTCTCGGCATTGCTAATCGCTCCTCTTACTTCTTGCCCAGCATCCTCTTGGCTCCCCTGACGTCGGGAGCGCTCATCTCGACATTCTTGCGAAAGCTGCGTTTGCGCTTCGGGCTTTTCTTTTCCAGGATATGGCTTTTGTAGCCGCGGCGCCGGAGCAGCTTGCCTCCGGAGGTAAACCGGAACCGTTTGGCGGCGCCACGATGAGTCTTCATCTTGGGCATAGGCATTCCTTTCGGATTCGAATATAAATATTGATTGGGCGACGGCCAAGGATTACTTGACAGGAGCTAAAACCATCACCATATTCCGGCCGTCCAGGTTGGGCTCCGATTCGATAACTCCCAGCTCGGCCACATCATCCGCAAGGCGCCGGAGCAACTCCTCTCCTTTTTTGGGATGGACTACCTCCCGCCCCCGGAACATGATCGTCACCTTGACCTTGTCCTTGCTTTTAAGGAATCTGACCACATGCCCTTTCTTGGTCTCATAGTCATGCGTACCAATCTTGGGCCGCAGCTTGATCTCCTTAACGATTATGGTTGACTGGTGCTTCCGCGCCTGTTTGGCTTTCTGCTCCAACTCGTACTTGTATTTACCATAATCAAGCACCCGGCAGACCGGCGGGTCCGCGTTGGGCGCGACTTCGACAAGATCCAGATTCAGGGACCCGGCGTATTCGAGCGCTGCCTGCCGGTTCTTGATTCCGACCTGCTCGCCGGCCGGCCCAATCAGCCTCACCTTTTCCGCCCTGATAGCTTCATTTATCCGGGTTAAATCCTTAACCCGGGGTTTGAACTGTGCGACTGGCAAACACCTCCTTTCTTACATTCGATCAAATGGCGCAATGCCACATTAGACTCTGCCCTTACGTACACACGAAAAAAGGGTACCCAAAAGCACCCTCGCGGAATCAGATTCACACACGGGCGTCTGCCACTGCCCAGCGAAAATCAAATATGGCGTACCTGCGGGCTCTCATTCAGGGCACAATAGTCATGGCCGCGCCATTGCCGGCAGGTGAGAAGCGGGTGCTTCTGCTTTATTCACGGAAGAAAGTATAGCGGAGACGGCAGGCGGCCGCAAATATGCTGAGAGATAGCATTTGAAGGTGAAATGAAAAAGGAGCAATCCATCGTCACAATCGCCCTGCATTTTTTTGCCGAAAGAGATCTCTTCCTAGTTGCAAGCCTACAAAATAGAAATTGAAGTGAGCGGTATGAGCAAAACTCGAAGAGGCGAAGTTTGCTTAACGAGACAATGCCTTTCGGACTCCTTGGACGTTTGAGTATAGCTTTTTCGCCTGGGCACAAGCACGATCCGGTCCTTCCGGGGGATCACAGCCAGCTCGTCACCGGTGCCGGTCCCCAGAGCTTTGCAAGCTACCTTTGGAATCACAATCTGATTCTTGCCGCTGATTTAACGATCCTAATGATTTTAACCCACCGCTGGTTTTCTGGCCGTCCAGAACCTGTTGGTGATCGGGAAGCGGCGGTCCTTGCCAAAGGCGCGGGAAGTGATCTTGATCCCCGGCGGCGCCTGCCGCCGCTTGTACTCATTGCGATCGATCATGCGGATGACATTGCGCACGGTGGCTTCATCAAGCCCGGCGGCCACCATTTCCTTGAGGCTGTGGTCAAATTCGACGTACTCCTCAATGATCCGGTCCAGAATTTCATACGGCGGCAGCGTATCCTGGTCTTTCTGTCCCTCGGCCAGCTCCGCGCTGGGCTCGCGGTCGATGACGCTCTGGGGTATGATTTTATCTCCCAGGGAATTGCGGTAACGGCAGAGATCGTACACCATCGTCTTGGGCACGTCCTTGATGACGGCAAAGCCGCCGGCCATGTCGCCGTACAAGGTCGAATACCCGACGCTTGTTTCACTTTTATTCCCGGTGGTCAAAACGAGCCAACCAAACTTGTTTGACAGCGCCATCAGGATGTTGCCGCGGATCCGCGCCTGCAAATTTTGCTCAGTAACGTCGGCCGGCAGGTCGTCAAACTGCGGCTTTAAATCGTCGAGAAATGCCGTAAAAACCGGCTCGATCGGCACGGTACGAAAATCAATCCCGAGACGCTCTGCCAGCGTCTGCGCATCCGAGCGCGTCCCTTCCGAAGTAAACCGGGACGGCATCGACACGCCAACGACGCTCTCCTTGCCGAGAGCGTCAACCGCGACGACCGCGGTCAGAGAAGAATCAACGCCGCCGGAAAGGCCGATCAGCACGCGAGCAAACCCGTTCTTTTGCACGTAGTCCCGCACTCCCAGCACCAGGGCGCGGTAAACCTCAGCTTCATCAGAAAGCGGCTGCGGCAGGTGCGCCTCGATGTACTCAGGGCGGCGGCGCCCGCCTTCAGTATCAATTTTTCTCGGCAGATTAACGACGATGCGGTCAACCGGTCCCGGATGCCGCTCTGCCATTGCCAGCCGCCGGCCGCTGGTATCGCGCTGGCGCGAGATGCGGACCTCGTCGAGATCGATGTCAACGACGATCAGATCCTCTTCGAAGCTTTTGCCCCGGGCCAGCAGCCGGCCGTGCTCATCGTAAACAAGGCTGTTGCCGTCAAAAATGAGCTCATCCTGACCGCCAACCATGTTGACATACGCTACCGGCGTCAGGTAATCACGGGATCGCGTCTCCAGCATCTCCTCACGGGTCCCCGTCCGGCGGACGCGGTACGGAGACGATGAAATGTTGAGAATGAGATCTGCGCCCGCGGCTACCTGGGAACCAATCGGCTCATCAGGATACCAGATATCTTCACAAATATTAAGACCGATACAGCTGCCGTCCACCTCAAAAACAAGCGGCCTGCCGCCGGCGCTAAAATAGCGGAATTCATCGAAGACCCCGTAGTTCGGCAGCTTGATCTTATGGCAGACGCCTGTGACACTGCCGCCGCTGATGACGGCGCCGGCATTGTAAATCTCTCCCGGCGCATCAAGGAATCCCACCACGGCCACGATATCCTCCGCCGCTTCCGCCACATCCCCCAGCGCCCGCGCATTTGCCCGGAGGAAATCGGGATTGAAGGTGAGATCTTCCGGTGGATAACCGGTGAGCGCCAGCTCGGGAAAGGCAACAATGTCGGCGCTCAAATCCTGAGCCGCTTCGATGCCGGCGACGATCTTGACGATGTTGCCGTCAAAATCGCCGACGGTGGAATTGACCTGAGCAAGGGCTATGCGGATTTGGTGCACGAAAAATCAGTTGGTAGACGGCGGTTAGCAAGGGGGGAACAAAGACTTAAATATAAAAACCGGAAGCCGGTAATTGGAAACCGGAAACCGCGAATCATCACTCCTTCTCCTCTACCTGCCGCGCCATCTCCGCCGCCAGCTCCTCCAGCGGCTGCGCCCCGAGATCGCCTTCGGCATAAGTGCGTACCGATACGGTGCCGGCGTCTTCCTCCCTGTCGCCCACCACGAGCATATAAGGGACTTTATCAACTTCCGCATTGCGAATCTTCTTGGCCACTGATTCCTTGCTGTAATCAATCTCGACGCGAAGCTTCTCTCGCGTCAACCGTGCCGCCGCCTGCTCCGCGTAATCCAGGTGCCGGTCCGCCACCGGCAGGAGCACCGCCTGCACCGGCGCCAGCCAGAGCGGGAAAGCGCCGGCGTAATGCTCGATCAGGCAGCCGATAAACCGCTCCAGCGACCCCAGCAGCGCCCGGTGGATCATGATGGGCCGGTGCTCCTGATTGTCTTCTCCCACATATGTGACATCAAACCGTTCCGGCAGGTTGAAGTCCACCTGGATGGTAGTGCACTGCCAGGCGCGCCCGAGCGCGTCCCGGATCTTCATATCAATCTTGGGGCCGTAAAAAACGCCTTCGCCGGGATCGATCTCGTACTTAAGTCCGGCCTTTCCCAGCGCTTTTTCCAGCGCCGCTGTCGCCCGCTCCCAGTGCTCGTCACTTCCGACCGACTTTTCCGGGCGCGTCGACAGGTAGACTTCGTACTCGTCAAAACCGAAGGTCCTGAGCATGAAGAGGACGAAGTTGATCACGCCGACGATCTCGTCTTCCAGCTGGTCTTCCCGGCAGAAGAGGTGGGCGTCATCCTGGGTAAAACCGCGGACGCGCAGGAGCCCGTGGAGGACGCCGCTCCGTTCGTAACGGTAGACAGTGCCCAGCTCCGCCCAGCGGATCGGCAACTCCCGGTAAGAGCGGGTCCGGTTCTTGTAAATCTTGATGTGCCCGGGGCAGTTCATTGGCTTGACGATATATTCCTGGCCCTCAATGTCCATCGGCGAGTACATATTCTCGCGGTAAAAATCCCAATGACCAGAAGTCTTCCATAAATCAACGCTGGCGATATGAGGGATCATCACCATGTCGTAGCCGTTGGCGAGATGGGCGTCGCGCCAGAAATCCTCAATTACCTTGCGCACCAGCGCCCCCCTGGGATGCCAGAGCGGCAAGCCGGCGCCAACCTCCTCGTCAATATGAAACAGATCGAGCTGCCTGCCCAGCAGCCGGTGATCGCGGCGCTCCGCCTCTTTTAATATCTCCAGATGCTCATCCAGTTGTTTTTGCGATGGAAATGCGGTGCCATAGATGCGGGTTAGCATCTCGTTCTTCTCATCGCCGCGCCAGTACGCTCCGGCGACGGAAAGCAACTTGAATGCCTTCAGCCGGCCGGTGTCCGGCAAGTGCGGACCGCGGCAAAGATCGGTGAATTCATCGTTGGCATAGATAATGGCCGGCTCGTCAGGCGGCAGTTCCCGCAAGAGTTCCAGCTTGAAAGGCTGACGTGCCAGCAGCTCCGCCGCCTCCGCGCGGCCGGTTTCGCGCCGGAAAAAGGGCGATGCCGCCGCTGCAATCTCGCGCATCTTGTCCTCGATCCGGGCCAGGTCGGCGTCTCCGATTGCTTCCGGCAGCTGAAAGTCGTAATAAAAGCCATCGGCGATCGCCGGCCCGATGCCGAGCTTAGCCCCCGGAAACAGCCGGAGGACGGCATCAGCGAGCACGTGGGCGGCACTGTGCCGGAGAATCTCGAGCCCCTCGGGCGAGTCTTCGGTTATGATACCGATGCTGTCACCCTCCTGAAGCGGCCGTGAAAGGTCAACCGGTTGACCGTTCACCGTCGCGGCAAGTGCGGCCTTGGCCAGCCGGCTGCCGATTTTCGCCGCAGCCTCAAGCGCCGTCGCGCCGCCGGACAATTCGATCTGTGAGCCATCCGGCAGTCTTATTTGCATGAGCGTTTTATCCTTGTTGTATTAAGCAAAGAGCGGCGTTCAGCTGATTCATCTTGGCTCATCTCCAGCTTTTCCTTCAGCCGCCCAAGTTTAACACAGGCCACAAAAAAAGAGCGGCATTGCCACTCTTTTTTAAGGAATTTTCTTGCCGGCTTGCCGGACTCTTGCCGGATTCTCAGGATTCAATGTCCTGGCGACGGTCCAGATATTCCTGCCGGTCGATCTCGCCATGCGCGTAGCGCTCGTCGAGGATCTGCCTGGGTGTTCGGCCGGCTGCCGCCTCGCCGCTCGTCCGGCAATTCTCATGATGATGACGGTGATGATGGCAGGCGTGATGATGACCATGATGGTGACCGTGTTCGATCAGCATCCAGACCAGAAATATTACGCCGGCGATGAATAGCAAACCCATCTACCGCTCCTTGTTAACAAAGCTCAGAGGGCGGCTGAACAGCCGCCCTGTTTTATTGGTTTCCCTGAGCGAGATCGTAGCATAACTACGCAGTCAGGTCTTTCTTCTTCTCGGTATATTCCGCCTTGTCGATCTCGCCGCGGGCATAGCGCTGATTGAGAATATCAAGCGGCGTCCCGCCGTCAGCGGCGCCTTCCGTTGCCGCGGCTACGGTCCCGTGGCGGCGGTAATGCTTTACCAGCAGCACGACGAGCACGACGAGGCCCGCCAGGACCGCCAGGCAAAAAATGAACGGCACAATACCGAAGTGATGGGCATAAGGACCGTAATGGACCTGCCATCCCCTTCCATATCTAAACATCTTCTGAAAACCTCCTTAACTGAATTATGAATCGCTGCAAACAGCGAAAGTTCTGAACCGGCAACCGCGTGTCGCAGCCGCCTTTCCAACGATTGCTAAATCCGGAATCCTTTAGTCAAGAATAATTCTGAACTATTCACATGAGGAAATTGTAACGTAAAAGTTAAGAAAGTGTTAAATTTGCAGGTATTTTCAGGAAGTTAAATCAAATCCGGAAAAAACGCCCCGAAAAAGACAATCCTGTCAATCCGGAAATCCTGGAAAATGAAAAAATTTACGGAAAAGGTCAACCTGCCAGCGGGAAGCGTGATGCCAGCCCTGGCTTGTCCAGATTCAGGCCAGATCCTTCTTTTTCTCCTCAAACTCAGCCTTGTCGATCTCGCCGCGGGCGTAACGCGCCTTGAGAATATCCAGCGGTGTCTCCGGCAAGGCTCCCGGACCAGCGCCCGTCCCGCCGGTATGCCCGGTCTGCCCGGACTGGCGCACCAGCCAGACAACCAGAAGCACGATTCCCACCACGATTGCCAGCCAGAAAATCATCATGATCGCCATGCCGATCAGGCCTGCCCCGTCGCCGTTCCATCCCCAGCCGTACATCACGTCAAACACCTCCAAATCGGTTTTAGCATATTATGCCCGGCGAAGGTGAAGAAAATGTGAAGCAACCGTTAAAAGTTGATGAAGTTGCGTCAGGCGGCGCTGCCGCGCACGCAAAAATAGCCTGAGCCCAGCCTGTAACCTTCCCAGACCATGCAGTCGGGGCACTGACAGGTTCTTTCCCCGCTTAAATCCTGGCAGTCCGACCTGCCCACCGCTTCGGAGCAGAACAGCTCCCTCATGTTCGCGGGCGCCGGTTTGGCAAAGTGAAGATCCTTGCCCGTATCGCTGGCCTCCAGCTCCTGCATCGGCATTTCGTACGCCTCGGGGTGCTCCGGATACTGCTTGAGCACTTTGCCCAGCTGCCGGCGGGCGTCCCTCCAGGTTTTCTGGCGCGTGTAAAGGCAGGGGCTGTCCGCTTCCACCGGACAGACGGGGCAAAGGCATTTGGAATAGTTACTAATATTGAGCTCGACCTCTTTCATGCTACTACCACCTCTTCGGCCCGACCATTGATACAGTAATAATTGCTGTTAAGATTAAACTCTACGTCCACCGGGCAAGCAGGGCAAAGGCAGCTTTTTTCGCCTTTCATGTCGTGACATTGCGATTTTCCCGTGGAGCAATAAATGCCCGCCAGCAGCTGCGGCGGCGGCATCGCCTCGTCGCGCTCGATTGCCTCCACGTCAAGCTGATGTTCATGATTTATCGAGCATTCGCTAAACCGGTTTACCGGACAGCCGCCGCAAAGGCATTCATTAAATGAATCCCGGTTATATTCAACTCTGACCACCCTGCATCACCTCTTGTCACTGCCGTGATTTTAAGCCAAACTTCAGGCCGCTCTTTTTCCCCGCCTTTTTTCCAGATACTCTTTGAGAGCGACGGCATTGTTGTGTTCCACGTCCTTCGCACCGAACAGGAGGATTACCTTGCCCTGTCTCTCCTTTTCCAGAATGATGTTGATGTCGTCCTTTTTCCCCTGGAGCTCCCGGAAATAACGCTTCTTGAATTCGGGCCACTTGCCCCGCTCGTGACCGTACCATTTCCTGAGCTCGCTGCTGGGAGCGACATCCCGCAGCCAGAGATCAGCCTTGACGTCCTCCTTTTTCAGGCCGCGGGGCCATATGCGGTCCACAAGCACCCGGTAGCCGGATTGCCTTATTTTCTCGTCATATATCCGCTGGATCTCTATCATTCTCCCTCCTTCTCATTGCCGCTCCCCTGCAATATACCTCGCCGCAACGCAGATCAAACGGCGGCCGCAGGACCCCCCGGGACAGGACAGGCTTGGAATGTAAAGCTACGACGAGAACCCTCAAGCAAAGCAATGCAGACCTGGCTGATTAAAAAGCAACCGGCTAATTTGATTCAGCCGGCGCTCCGCTGGTTTGGCCCGATGGCAGGTTCCGCAGTGAATACAGGCCATAGGCGCCGGCCACGATCGCGGCGATCCCTCCCACGGCAAGGGCCCAGCGGGGGCCGGAATGTTCCCCGACCCAGCCAATTACGGGGCTGCCGATCGGCGTCGAACCGAGAAATGCGACAGTCCAGAGGGACATAATCCGGCTGCGCATCGCCGGCGGGCTTTCCAGTTGCAGGATGGAGTTGCTTAGCGAAGTAAATCCGATCGAACCGGCGCCGACCAGCACCATCGCCAGGAGCGCCACTGGCAGTGTCGGCGATAGCGATGCCAGCAGCACCGCCACCCCAAAGGCAAACGCGGTGCCAATCAATCCGCGAACTGCAATCTTGCGCCGGCCGGCGGTAGCCAGTCCGCCCAGCACCGCCCCGAGACCCATCGCCGATGTTAGCAAGGCATAACTGCCGGCGCTGCCGTGAAAGGTAAACCTGGCAACAAGCGGCAGGGAAACCTGAAACTCGTAGGTCAATGTGCCGACAATTGCCATCATGATCAATATGTGCTTCAGCAGCGGCGTCCGGCGCACGTAACCAAACCCCTGCCGCAGCTGTCCCCGCAGGCGCTTGACCGGTTCCCCCCGGTAGAGTTCCTCACCCCGCATCAGGAACAGACAGATCAGCACGGCGATAAAAGAAGCGGCATTGATAAAAAAACAGGGAGCCAGGCCAATGCCGGCAATCAGGCTGCCGGCGATGGCGGGACCGATCACCCTGGTTAGATTAATCTCCGTCGAGTTGAGTGTCACGGCGTTTCGCACCGCTTCCCGCCCGACCAGCTCCAGCACGAAAGATTGCCGGGTGGGATTATCAAGCGTCGTCGTTAACCCGAAGGAAGCCGCCAGGAGGTAAACCATCCAGATCCGGATCAGGCCGGTGACCACGAGCACCCCCAGAATCAACGCCAGCAGCGCCGCCATCGATTGGGTAATAAACAGGATCCGCCGCTTGGAAAACCGGTCCGCGAGGACGCCGCCCGCGGGCGCCAGCAACAGGATGGGCAGAAACTGAAACGCCATCACCAGACCCAGGGCGGTGCCGGAACCGGTCAGCGTCAGCACCAGCCAGGCCATGGCAATCGACTGCATCCAGGTGCCGGATAGCGAGATACCCTGTCCGATAAAATAAAGGCGGTAATTGCGGATCTTTAGCGAGGAGAAAGTGTTCCGCCCGTATCTTTTGATCAGTTTAACTATCTGCAGTCACTTCCGGAGGGACAATTGATGATCATACAATCGCTGCCGTGCTGTCCCAAAAACAGCTTTTAGGTTCATGAGAAAAAAGGTAGCAGCAGACCTGGAAGCTAGTCCGTACTCCACCGGAACCATTTGATGCCGATGCCCGCGAAGACGAGGATGTAGCCCAGGCTGGCGGCGACCATCGGCGAGGCACCGTCAACGGCGCAGGTACCGGTCATAACTTACCCGCAAGTCCTTAATTTCCAAAATAGCGGAACCGGTCATTGCTTTTCATCTTCCTCTTGCAGTAACACAAGCAGACAATCAAGTCCATCAATAATCCGGGCGCACTCGCCCGCGGAAGATGCCGAAATACTGGCCACCAACGGCACATACATCTGCGGCCGGGCTCGTTTGATATAGCCTTTAACCCGTTCGCTATGGTAAATGCGGTTGATGCGCCGGTCATTTTCATCCGGCCGGCGGTATACCATCTTCTTTGCCTCCAAACGGTCAACAATGCCGGAAACCGTGCTGTGTGACAGGCCCATCCGCTCGCTCAGCTTCTTCAGGCTGAGGCCGTTCTCAACCACGAGCTCCTGCAGGGCAAGCTGCTGCCTCGGCGTAATTCCCACTGCGGCGGCCTCTGACCTGATTTTGATCCCTTGGGCTCTGGCGGTCCGGTTGAGAATCCGGTGCAGTTGACAGATTTGCTCCGTCAGCTTGCTCGCTGTTTGCTTGTTTGATTCCTGCAGACTCATTTTCAAAGCGGGATTGAGGTCAATCAGACCGTTCGCGCCATTATAGGTTGTATTGCGACGCGTTGCAATGCGACGTAATTTTCGTGAGGCGCTGGCGGGAGCAGGAACCCTGTCATCCCCGGCCGGAAACAAAGGGGCCCGGATTTAACACCAGGCTTCTGCGTCGACGGAGCCTGCCAGGAGCGGAGCCGAAGCAGCCCGCTCAGAACGGCAAATTTTCCTGTCGCGTTTCACAACCTTCACTCTGACAGATGCTCAGCCAGGTTTGGTAAACCCCGCTGATGAACGCATGAAAGCACCAGAAGATGGGCGCGGCGGAGGCGATGCGGAACTGGCCCAGCGTGCCGCCGACGGTAGTGTGCACGTGAATATGCCACGGATTAATTTCATTGCCTAACTCATCCGCACTTTCGAATTCGCACAGATCCGGCAGCCTGAACTGGGGCGGCAATGGCATGCCGGGGTTCAGGTTGACCAGCGGGGGGCGCTCGGCGCCGCTGTCATCGGTTCCGACCACACCAAATTCTTCCGGGATCGGATTGGCTGGATTCCATTCAGGCAGAGGCACAAACCGGCCGGCGCCCGCCGCCGCCAGATAATCCTCCATCTTCCGGACATAGTCGCCGTGCCCAATAAAAGTCTTTTCACCAAAGTGAACGATGCTCGTATGGGCGGCAACCAGGTCATCAGTGAGATAAGGCAACATCAGACCAACCAGCGTGGCGCGCTCATCACCGCTAAGGCTGTTTAAGTCCCGGCGGCAGAATGTTTTGCTTGTCATGACAGCTTTCTCGTAAGGTTTACTTTCGTTTCCGGTCATGAGCACAAGCGATGCTCGCTTTGGCCAAGCCGGTCCGCCTCCGCGACTCTCCGGACGGACCTCGGCGTAATCCTGTTTTACCCAATTTTTGTCCGATCTTTCCCCGGATGACGGCAGCCGCCGGCAATACTGGACAGGTTCCGGGAGTCCAAGTCATATTTTTCGGGTAAAAGAAAGGCAAAGGAGCAGCGATGGACCCTTTTGTGAAACTAAGTCATGATGTTCAGGCCAAGATCGATAAATTGGGTGATGCGATCATCGGGTTTGCCCAGAAGAAAAACAGCATCCTGAAAAGCAGGGCGTCAGATGCCGACAAGGCGGAGCAGATCAGCGCCGCCAGATCTTCCCTGGAACGCGCCATGGAAACCGTATTCGGCAAGGGGGAAGGCTCAATCAGCCGGGACATCGAATGCGCCGATGAAGCCTGCCGGCTGGACAAAGCCACCGCCGCCAGCGCCGGCAAGGCTCTCGGTATCTGGCGCGAGGAGCTTCCCAATCTGAAGCGATTCCTGGAATACTGCACCGCTATGATCGAAGAACACCCCGGCGACGCGACTCCTCAGGTGCGCAAAAGTCAAAAGTGTATAACGAAAGCCACGGTGCCTAACTCATCCGCACTTTCGAATTCGCACAGATCCGGCAGCCTGAACTGGGGCGGCAATGGCATGCCGGGGTTCAGGTTGACCAGCGGGGGGCGCTCGGCGCCGCTGTCATCGGTTCCGACCAC
>JAMDDD010000044.1 GCA_023489275.1 Actinomycetota bacterium | reverse complement strand
TGATGTAACTTGTCGCCGCATCGCCCAGACTGAGGCCACTAATGTCATGGGTAACCTGGATGTGAACCAGGTCGCAACCGCCGCTTTCGTTTTGCTCGCACATCACCGCCACCGGGGTTTTACCGGAGGCACCGCGACCCCGTTTTCCTTTACTAGCGCCGCCGACGCAGGCTTCATCCATTTCCACCACGCCGGCCAGCATCAGCTCCCCTTCCTTCCTTTGCACGGCGCGGGTGATCTTTCGCCTCATGCTCCAGGCGGTAAACGGGGCTACGCCCAACTGCCGGGAAAGCTCGGCGGAGGAGAAAGAGCGGCCGTTTCTTGTGTGCAAAAGATCGGTGGTGGTCGCAGTGCGGGCAGCGAAAACCGGCCGGCGAGCGATGCTCAAAAATACTTTTTACTCCGTTACCTATCAGTCACATTCTTTGAATTGATTGGACTTCTTATTTCTTGTTCATCCGGGGCATGCTCTTAATAGACAGATCTTTCCTGGCCCCGCCGTGATGTAAAAAAAGGTATTTACGCTGAACTCAGCTTTAGCCTCTTTTTAACGATCCCGCCTCGATCTGCCGCTGCACCAGCTCCAGATCGCTGTCAACCATCATTTTCACCAGTTCCTCGAAAGAAACCCTTGGTTGCCAACCCAGCTTGTTTTTAGCCTTAGCCGGGTCACCGATGAGCAGATCGACCTCCGCCGGCCGGACGAAACGGGGGTCGATCTTGACGAGCTTTTGCCAGTCGAGGCCGGCGTGCCCGAAAGCCACCTCGACCAGTTCCTTAACGGAATGGGTCTCGCCGGAGGCGATCACATAATCATCCGGCTCATCTTGCTGCAGCATCATCCACATCATCTCGACGTAGTCGAGAGCGTAGCCCCAGTCACGTTTGGCGTCGAGGTTTCCCAGCGCCACGCTATCCCGTAGCCCGAGCTTGATGCGGGCGACGGCGTCGGTGACCTTGCGCGTGACGAATTCAAGGCCCCGCCGTGGCGACTCATGGTTAAAGAGGATGCCCGAGCAGGCGAACAAGTCGTAGCTCTCGCGGTAATTGACGGTAATAAAGTGACCGTAAACCTTGGCGACGCCGTACGGGCTCCGCGGATGGAACGGCGTGTCCTCATTCTGGGGCGCCTCTTTGACTTTACCGAACATCTCTGATGAAGAGGCCTGGTAAAATTTGGCATCCGGTTTGACCAGCCGCACCGCTTCCAGCACCCGCGTCACTCCCAGGGCGGTGAACTCAGCGGTGAGTACCGGCTTGGTCCAGGAGGTTGGGACAAAACTCTGCGCCGCCAGGTTGTAAACTTCATCCGGCTGGGACTCGCTGATGGCGGTGATGAGAGACATCTGATCCAGCAGATCAGCCTGGATCAAAGTGACCCGGTCCCGGACGTGCTCGATGCGCTCAAAATTTTCCGTGCTGGCGCGCCGGACCATGCCGAAGACGCGGTAGCCTTTATTCAGCAGGAATTCCGCCAGATAGGAGCCATCCTGTCCCGTGATGCCGGTGATGAGTGCGGTTTTTTGCATGCCTTCTTTCCTTTGATAATGCCGGCGGCAAGCGCCGGCTACGTTAAGCCTGGCTTTCCTGTGATTGCCGCCGCCAGAAATCGAGCGCATCGCGCAGGCTGTCCGCCAGCGGTACCGACGCTTCCCACGGACCCAAAGATTTAAGTTTGGTTGCGTCTCCGATGACAACCGGCGTGTCCGACGGCCGCATCAACTCGGGAACATTCTCAATGCGGGGTTTGATCCGGGCAAGCTCAATTAACTTGTCAAGTATCTCCCTGATCCGGTGAACCCTGCCGGAGGCAATGTTGTAAACCTGTCCCGGCTGGCCTTCCGTTAGCAGCAGCCAGTAAGCGCGGACGATGTCCCTGACATCGGTAAAGTCCCGCTGGGAATCAAGGTTGCCAGCCCTGATGACCGGCTCCCGAAGCCCGTTCTCGATCGCCGCGATCTGGCCGGCGAAAGCGGGAACCACGAAATTTCCCTTCTGTCCAGGACCGATGTGATTGAACGGCCGCGCGATGATAACCGGGGCGCCGAACGTGTAAAAGTATTGCAAGCCGATGAGCTCCTGTGCCGCCTTGCTCACCGAGTAGGGATTGTCGGGCCGGAGCGGATGCTCTTCAGTGATCGGCATCCGTCCGTCGGCCACCTTGCCGTAAACCTCACTGGAGCTGATCAGGAGCACGCGCGTCCCCGGAGCGGCCTCGTGAACTGCCTGCATCAGCGACTGGGTGCAGACTATGTTGGCTTCCATAATGGCGGCCGCGTCTTCCCAGGCGCCGGCCACCTGGGCGCGGGCCGCCAGATGGACGATCGCGCCGGGAGCTTCCCTTTTCAGAATCTCAAGCAAGGCGGGTGTATCAGCCAGATTGCAGCAGTTTGTCAAAGAAGCCACCTCTGCTTCATCTGGCTCCGCGGGCAGTTGCAGATCGATGCCCGCGATCTCTACGCCCTGGCTGCGAAGATACCTGGCCAGATGGCTGCCCGCAAATCCGGTAATCCCGGTGATCAGAACTTTCATGGATGTATCCCGCTTAACAGTTAGATACCGGCATCGGACTGCCGGTTAAATAACCCGGCAATTATACAACACGAGCGCTCCTAAGGCGCCACCCGGCGGCGAGATTAGGCAAATCGAGGCAAGCCGAAAAATTGATTTCATCTTTTAAACCATGTGGCTTGGGGGTTGCCACAAAAGCATAGAAAAGGCGCGCCTGCGGCGCGCCTCGAATTACTGTTTGTCGGGACGGGATTATTCCCGGCTCATGACGATCATCCGCACCAGCATCAGGATCGACATCAGGGCCGCCGCGACATAGGTGAGCGCCGCCGCCCGGAGCACCTGGCGTGCTCCGTCTGCTTCCGCGCCGGCGACGATGCCGTTGGTTTGCAGCAGCTTCATCGCCCGCGATGAAGCATCGAGCTCGACCGGCAGGGTGACGATCTGGAAGATTACCGCCGCGGTAAAGACGACAATGCCGACGGTCATCAGCGGCCGGAAACTGCTGATGAAAAGGCCCATCAGGAAAATCATCCAGCCGAAGCTGGAGCCAAAGTTAGCCGCCGGAACCAGCGCCGAACGGATCCGCATCGGGAGGTAATGGCCGGCGTCCTGGAGCGCGTGCCCGGTCTCATGGGCCGCCACTCCCAGAGCCGCCAAGGAGCGGCCGCGGGCGACGCCCTGGCTTAGGTGGAGGACGCGCGCGCGGGGATCGTAATTATCGGTCAGGTTGCCGGCGACCTCCTCGATGGAGACATCGGACAGCCCGGCTTGATCCAGCAGTTGCCGGCTTGCCTGAGCCCCGGTGAGGCCGCTCGCGGCCTGAACCTGGGCAAACTTTCCGTAAGTGCTTTTAATCTTGTGCTGTGCATAGGCGGCCGCGATCACGCCAGGAATCAGCAGCAGCATGCTGGTAAAAAAAATCGGGTTATAAAACGGATAAAAAAACATTCCTTGGTTCCTCCGGGAACACGGCCGTCTGGACGACCCTGCTTATTTTCACCTAAAATTATAACATAGCCGTATTTCGGCAGGGTATAACCATGTACTCAAGGCCCGCTCAGAGCTTCCTCCTCCGGGACCTCCTCCGTTTCCGCCTCTTGCCTGGCCTCGCCACTTTTAGGGTGCAGCTTCTTGGTCACGGTCATGATCGTCAGGACGAAAAAAATCTCCATCATCGTTTGCCAGAAACGGGCGAGGATGGCAAACGCGGAGGCGACGCCTGCCTCGTGATTAAACGCAAATCCCAGCGTGTAGGCATATACGCCCTCCCTGACACCCAGTCCACTGGGAGAGATAAAGACCATCATGGCGACCAGCCAGGCCAGCGGTACGCTGGCGACTACCAGGGGCAGGTACCTGAAACCAACCGTCGTGACGGCGCTCACCAGGGAAAAGAGCCCGAGGCCGGCTATCGTCCAGGTGGTGCAATAATATCCGATGAAAACGAGCACGGCCTTGAAAGACAGGAAATCCTGAATCGGCTCCCTGCCGATTTTTGTCAAAACAAAGTTGCCGACCCTGCCAAGAAAAGACGGATGGAGCCCGGCGATCGCCAGGGGCGGGACCAGCAACACCAGCCAGATAAACGGTGAAATTGCCCGCAGTTCGGGCCAGAGGGGCAAGGCGATGGAGACGACGGTCGCGGCCGAAGCGGCCATCAGCGCCTGCTCGTAAATCACGCTCGCGAGCGAGATGCGTTTGGGAACGCCGAACCGCTCGATCATGATGACGCGGCCGACCACCATCAGCATGTTACCAGGCACATACCGGGCCAGCAGTGACTTGCCCCAGACATAAGAGCCCGGCAGGCGCGGCACCGAATGGCCGAATCGTTTCAGGATCAGAAGCCAGCCGTTGGCGTAGCAAAGATACAGGCTGAACATGAGCAGCAGCCAGGCCGTCACCCAGAACGGGCTAAAGTTCCACGGATGCTTGGTTATCTGTCCCCAATCCTGGTGAATCGTGCTTCCCAGGTAAAGGAAGACAACGGCCACCAGAATTCCCTGCGCCGCCAGCCGCAAGCCCGTCTTGCCGTAGGTAGCCCCGAGCAGAAAGACGGCCGCGGCGAGCGGCAAAATGTCAAGCTTGCCCTGCCCGATTGAAAAAATGCCGGCCCAGCCCCGGTCGATCTCACGCCTGAGCAGCATACCAACAAAAAAAATGACCATGCCAACCAGCACGACCCGGGCGGCGTGACGCAACCAGATTTTTTTCTTCAGCCTAATTTTCGCTCCGGTGAAGACTCGTCAAAAGAATGAGACAGGGGTGTTGCCGGCATTAAAAATATAATACAAAATTCTTCCCGCAGAAGACCGGGCGGCGCGAAAGTGGGGTATAATGACATCCGCCGTTTGAGGCTGGTTTTAGGCCTTCCCGGCATATGAGCCCGCCGCGGCCCGGCTAAAAGCGGATTTGAGGGATTCGCCCGGCTTCGGCATGAATTAACCTCCGGGGATATTCTGTTTGTGAACAGGTCGGATCTGAAAACCAAGCGAATCGGCGTCCTGATGGGAGGGCTGTCGCGTGAGCGGGAGATTTCGCTCAGGTCCGGCGGAGGGTGCCTGCGGGCGCTTCGCGCGCTGGGATATAACGCGACCGGCATCGATGTGGACCGCAGCGCCGCCGAGTCACTCAGGCAGGAAGCTGTTGAAGTGGCTTTCCTCGCCCTCCATGGCAGGTTCGGCGAAGACGGCGCCATCCAGGGGTTGCTGGAGCTGTTAGGGATCCCTTACACGGGTTCGGGGGTGCTGGCCAGCGCCTCAGGAATGAACAAGGTTCGCACGAAACAGATTGCTCAGTGGCATGGCATCAACACGCCGGCTTTCGCCGTATTTGATCGCAGCAGCAGCCTCTCTGATGTTGACGGCGACGCCGGCCGGCTCAGATTTCCCTTGATGATCAAGCCGTGCGAAGAAGGATCAAGCCTCGGCGTGGACAAGATTGACAGCAGCCGCACGTTCGCGGAAGCGGTCCTCGCCGCCTGCCGTGATTTTAACTCCGTGCTTGCCGAAGAATACGTGGCCGGGGATGAGGTTACCGTGGGGCTGCTGGAATCTGAAGAAGGCCTGCGGGCCTTGCCGGTGCTCCAACTCGTGCCCCGCGCTGAATTCTATGATTTTCACGCCAAATACAATCACGGCGCCACTGATTTTATCGTCCCGGCCAGGCTGCCCGCGTCGGTGACGGCTGCCGTCCAGGAGCTGGCGAAGCGGGTACACCGGGCGCTTGGCTGCCGCGGTTTTAGCCGGGTGGATTTTATTATCGCCGCGGACGGTACTCCCTGGCTCACGGAGATAAACACGATTCCGGGGATGACCGAGACCTCCGATCTGCCGGCGCAGGCTCAAGCCGCTGGGATCAGCTACGAAGAACTTGTCGAGCGGATGCTGTTTACGGCGCTGCTGCCGTAAGATCCGCTCTGGTGCCGGAAGTCGGAGGTTAATTGCGACGGCGCCGGGAGGCGGCATCCATCATTGCCTCGTGGATCATGCCGCCGGCGATGAGCCTTGAGTCGATATCGTAGCTGTTATTCTCAAGCGACTTCTTCAGCAGGCGGAGCCTGCATTCGCGCCGCTCTCGTCCGCACGGCGACAGTTCTTGCAGATATAATGAAGAAATCAGTTTCATTTGTTCCTCAAGCAGTGGGCCGGACAGCTTCCCGTTGTGAGCAAACTCCTTCTCATAGACCCTCAACATATATATCGGAGTCTGCGCCGGCTCTCGTGAGGAAAAAGTGGGCTGGATTGGAAAAACACCATTTTTGGCGGACTCGCCAGAATCCAGTTAGAATATATTCAGATTCCGGACTTTGGATTTTAGGCATTGGATTAAATCGTGTTTTTTGCCTTTCCTGATTGACCACATCAGAATGCCGATTGTGAGGATCGCAATCCGGATTGCCTCGCAGGAGTGAAAAACTTGGGCAAGTTGAATTTTGGCGGACAGGCCGCCGGCCTGGAAGGAATCACGTTCCTGGCCGGCCACGGTTTTGACTTTGCCGACCTGAACCTGAACGAGATCGGCAAGATCCGCCATGAACAAAAGCAGATTCACCGGGCGGCTCTCAAGGCGGGGATGTTTTTTGTCGCTCACGGGCCCGATCTCAGGGTTGACAATCCCGAAGGACTTGCCAAGATTGAAGAAGCGGTTCGCTATGCCGCTTTTTTCCGGCCGCGCACGATCACCATCCATCCGATCCTGGCCCCGATATCCAAGGGGAATGAAAAGCCGGGAGCAATCGAGGGAAAGCTGCGCGAGATCGGCCGGCTCCAGGAGCTTGCCGGTAGCTATGGCTCCCGGATCGCCTGCGAGAACACCGCGGAGGAGGCGGTGGACATGAAGCAGCTTCTTGACACGATACCTGATGTGATGTTAACGGTGGATATCGGCCACGGCGAGCTGTTGGGAGATAAAAACAAGTCGCTCGATTTTATCGAATCATACCCGAAACGGATCGGCCACGTCCACATCCATGACAACGTCGGCGGCAATACCTACTACGAAGATCTGCACCTGCCGCTCGGGGAAGGGAGAATTGACTTCGCGCCGATACTTGCGGCGCTGAAAAGCCTGCCTCAGGAGGTTACGCTGACGTTTGAAATGCCCAGGCAAAAGGCTTACGAGAGTCTGCTCTGGCTGCGTGACCGGAAGATGATTTGAGAATCTCGCATACGAATGATCCTAAGACGGATTCTTAGACGCTCATCATGGCCATTGTTTATCGCGCCAAGGGAAACATTTATCTGAATCTGACGAACCGCTGCTCGTCCGATTGCTGTTTCTGCGTGGCGGGATTCTCCAGCGGTATTTACGGATACGGGCTGAGGCTTGAGTCAGAGCCAGAAGTCGATGAGGTGCTGCACGACCTGGAGGCCGAATTTCTGGAGGGCCCGGCGGCAGAGGTGGTTTTCTGCGGATTTGGCGAGCCGACGATGCGCCTCGACGCTATCCTGAAGATAACCGAATGGCTGAAGCTGAGGCGCATTCCATCCCGGCTGGACACAAACGGGCATGGTTCGTTGATCAATCCCGGCCGGGACGTCCCCGGCGAACTGGCCCGCGCTGGTCTGGACCGGGCCTCGGTTAGCCTTGTAGCGCACAATTCCGAGGTTTACAATCAATTAAGCAGGCCTGTTTTTAGCAAGGCTTTCCGGGCGGTTCTCCAATTTGCCGCCGGTTGTATCAAGGAGGGTATCAAAGTGAGGCTGACGGTGGTTGATCTGCCAGAAGTTGATATCGAGGCTTGCCGCAGCCTGGCGAAAAAGATGGGCGCGGATTTTTATGTCAGGCCGCTGATCTCTGCCGGTTCTGAGGAGACGGAGGATTGAAAGACCGCGCTCCCAGGATCCTGCTCGTTGATGACGAGGAGGCGATCCAGCAGCTGCTGACCTACCCGATGGAAAAAGAGGGCTATGAGATTGTTCAGGCCCGGGACGGCGAATCGGCGCTGGAGAAATTTCACGAGCAGCAGTTCGATCTGGTCGTGCTTGACATCATGCTGCCGGGAATCAGCGGCATTGACGTCTGCCGGACGATTCGCGCCGAAAGTACGGTGCCAATTATCATGCTGACGGCAAAGTCCGATGAGTTTGACAAGGTGCTGGGCCTGGAAATCGGGGCGGACGACTATATCACCAAGCCGTTCAGCATCAGAGAGTTCCGCAGCCGCGTCAAGGCCCAGCTCCGGCGGGCGCAGATGACAGGCCAGATGCCGGAGCTGGTAAAGGAAATCATGGAGCTTGACGATCTCCGGATTGATTTTCTGAAACGGAATGTCTTTGTCGGCGACGAAAAAGTCGACTTGACATATAAAGAATTCGAGCTACTCAGAACGCTGGTCGGGCATCCCGGCCGCGTTTTTGGCCGGGAGGTTCTGTTGCAGCTGGTCTGGGGCGACGCCGACTTCAGGGATCCGCGGACGGTGGATGTGCATATCCGCCACCTGCGGGAGAAGATCGAGCCTGATCCCCATGATCCGGAATACATATTTACCGTGCGGGGAGCGGGATATAAATTCAGGGATATGTAAAGCTAACAACCGGCCCGCAAGCGGCCGGCGTCCAGTATTCAGACGCCGGGCCGGCCCGCTACCGGACAAGCGGGCAACTGCTGCTTCGCCACTATGTCTTTTCTCAGATTGCCTCTAAAAACCATTCCGAACAAGCTGCGTTTCAGTATCGCGGCTCGTCTCAGCGTGGTTTTCTCGCTGGTGTTCATCATGGTGGTCATCCTCATTTATATGTCTGTGGTGCCTTCGCTGGAGCAAAATCTCGCGAACCAGAAAAAATCAGAGCTGGGCAACTACGCCACCCTGTTCTCGGAGCCTTATCTGGCGGCATATAACGAGGGGGCGCAATCAACCTACCTTGATTACCTGACCAAGCAGGCGGCGGCAAAAGCAGACGCGCGCATCCTGCTCATGGACGGCTCGGGGGATCTGCTTTCCGACTCCCTGAATGGCCAGGGATATCAGGCAAGCGATTACGCCGTCGCCCAGACCGCAATCAAAGCCGGCAGGCTGCAGACAGACGTGGTTAACCATGTCGACGGCAAGGCCTATGCGATGGCGGCGGTGCCGGTCTTTCAGGAAAAAAGCAACCATGTCGTGGGGGTCATTGTGGTCTCCGCATCCATGAGCGGCGTTGACTCGGCCGTCTCCATGGTGCAGAGACTCCTGGTGGTGGCCGCCGGCATGGCGCTGGCGCTGGCGTTAATCGCCACCTATGTGGTGTCCAACTTCCTCGCCCGCAGGGTGCGGAAGATCGAGGCCGGCGCCAAGCGGATCGCTAATGGCGACTTCGGCGTCCGGGTTCCGGTAACTTCGCAGGACGAGCTGGGCCAGCTGGCGGGGACATTCAATGATATGGGCGACAGGCTGGGCGCGGCTTTTCAGCAGGTTGACGTAGAGAAAAGGCGTGCTAAACTGCTTCTTGACGATCTCAGTGAGGGCGTCATCGGCATCGACACCGGCGGGCACATAATCGTTGCCAATCCGGCGGCGGAGCGGCTGTTAGGCCGGGCCATCGAGCCCCCGGCGCCGTTAAAGGAATGTGTCCCTGGCGAAATTTTTGAGTTGTGGCGCTCGATGAGCGCTGCCAGCCCGCAGCGCGAGGACACCTTCATCCTGAGCGAGGAACAGGCGCTGGCGGTGCGCAGCTCCTTTCTGACTGACCAGGCTGAGTTATCTTCGCTGCTGGTCCTCAGGGACGTCAGCCAGGAGGTAAAGCTGGAGCGCTCCCGCCGCGACTTTATCGCCAACGCTTCCCATGAGTTGAAAACCCCCCTGTTTTCGCTCGGCGGCTTCCTCGAGATCCTGCAGGATGAGGAAGTTGACGAGCAGACAAAGACAGAGTTCATCACGACGATGCGCGAACAGGTTGACCGTCTGGCAGATCTTGCCAGGAACCTGCTCGACCTTTCCCAGATGGACTCTGGCGCTATGAGCGTGCGGTCAAGCAGCGTGGATCTCCGGGAAGTAATCGATTCCGTTGCCCGGGAATTTGCGGCCACCCAGGTTGGCGGCGCTACCGTCGACACCAGCCGGATACCGGACCCTCTGCTGGCGAGCTGCGACCGTGAGCGCACAGCCCAACTGGTGCGCATCCTGCTTGATAACGCGCTGAAATAACTCGCCGCCAAAAACCACCGTCAAGGTGAGCGGCAGCGGCAATGGCGGCTCCGCCAGTTTTACCGTAACCGACAGCGGGCGGGGGATACCTCCGCAGGAGCTGCCGCGGATATTTGAGCGTTTTTATCGCGGGCGGAGCGCCGGCCGGGTGAGGGGTACGGGCCTTGGCCTCTCCATCGCCAGCGAGATCGTTAAATTGATGAACGGTTCTATTGAAGTGGAATCGGCAAATGGAGGCGGCGCGTCATTTACCGTGACGCTGCCGAAAAACGGGCATAGAGTCAAGAGCCGTCCCGCTAGTTTGGTTTGATCCAATTTCCAATATCCGGCAGCCGGTTTGATTAACATTTCTTAATCAGCCTTAACCGTTTCTTTCTTGGAGATTAACGGGCTCCGGGTATAATCTCATTGGCCGGATGATTCAGAATCTATGATGCCTTTTTCAGATTGATTCCAAATCCGGTTTCGTCAGGGGAAAAGCAAAGTCTGAAGTTCATCATCGGGGAGCTTTGTCACCTCCCTAAATTTTTGGGAAAGAGGTAAGAAATGAAAAACAGGATTTTGGACTTTATCAACAGTACCGCTGCCGGATTTGTTGGCGCCGGCATTCTCTTGCTGTTGGCTTTTTCACTTCACTGGGGCGGATTGGGCGCCGGCAACAGCACCACGGCGCCGGCTGCCTCCGGACCGAGCGCGGCTGCCTCGACTACTGCGCCTGAGATGACGGCAGCCCCGGCGCCCGGCAGCACCATGACCCCGGAGCAGATTTACCAGAAGTATGCCGATTCGGCCGTGCAGATAGTTTCGACCTTCCCGGGCCAGGCCAGCCTTTTTGGCGATCAGTCCCAGCAGCAGGGAATTGGCTCGGGATTCGTTGCAAATACGGACGGTTACATCCTGACTGACGCTCATGTGATTACGAGCGGCACATCGCAGATGGGCGGAACGGCTCAAAAGGCGTCAGATGTTGAAGTTGATTTTCGAAACGGCAAGAAAGTCAAGGCTCAGGTCGTCGGCTACGATCTGACTAGCAGCGATATTGCGGTGCTCAAGGTTGACCCCACCGGTCTCAACCTGGTGCCGGCGGTGCTCGGCGATTCTGACAGGGCCAAGGTGGGCGAGCCGGTGGTGGCGATCGGCAGCCCGTTTGGAGTTTATACCAGTTCCTTGACTTCGGGTGTGGTCAGCGCGGTCAACCGTACGGTGGAATCCCCCGAAGCGGGCTTCACCATCAGTAACGCCATCCAGACTGACGCCGCTATCAATAAAGGGAACAGTGGCGGGCCGCTCTTCGACGAGTATGGCCAGGTTATCGGACTCAACGAGCAGATTGCCAGCAGCAGCGGCGGCTCCGAAGGTGTCGGTTTCGCCGTTCCCATCAATACCGCCAAACGGGTAATGCAGGAGATTCTGAGCAAGGGGGAGGTCGATTATGCTTTCATGGGCATCATCGGCCAGACGGTGGACCAGTCGAGCGCCCATGACCAGGGGCTCTCAGTCAACCAGGGCGCCTTGATTACGGAGGTACAGTCCGGGAGCCCGGCCGACAAAGCGGGTCTGATGAAAGGCGACGTGATCACGGGTATCGATGGCAAGCAAATGACTTCGATGGATGATGTCAGCAGTTATATCAGCCAGAAAAATCCGGGGGACAAGGTCAAGGTGACTTTCATGCGGGGCAAGAACTCGCGCAGCATTGATCTAACCCTGGGCAAGCGATCAACCAGTTAAAAATCAGCCAAATGAGAGCATGACGCAAAAAACGCGCCGCGGCGCGTTTTTTGCGTTCCGGGCCGCCGGCGCCGATGGCGGCTTCCGGTTCAGGATTGGTAGTCTCGCTGAAAATTTCCACTAGCGTGATATCATTGTTTGATGTCAAAAGCATGCGGACTCATCTATAGCGAAAGCTATCAGAAATATAACTTCAGTCCGGAGCATCCGATGCAGCCGGTGAGGCTCAAATTGACTTTTGAGCTGATGAGAGCTTATGAAATGCTGGACTCAGTCCGGTTGAAAGAGCCGAAAACGGCCACCGATGAAGAGCTTGAGCTTGTCCACGATCCGGGCTATATCGCCAAAGTCAGGGAGCTGAGCTCCGCCGCGCCGGCCGGCGCCGGTCTTGGCTGGGGCCTGGGCACCGGCGATAATCCTGTTTTTCCGGACATGCACGAGGCTGCCGCCACCGTCGTCGGCGGCGCCCTGGTCGCGGCAGGAATGATCATGGAGGGGGAGCTGGATCATGCCTTCCATATGGGGGGCGGCCTCCATCACGCGCTCCGCGCCAGAGCATCAGGTTTTTGCATCTATAACGATCCGGCCGTAGCCATCGCCTGGCTGAAGGCTTGCTACGGTGTCCGCGTACTTTACCTTGACATTGACGCGCATCATGGGGATGGTGTCCAGTACGCCTTTGAGGAAGACCCCGATGTCATGACCATCTCGTTTCACGAATCGGGCCGGTTCCTGTTTCCGGGAGCCGGATTTACGGAGGATGTCGGCCGCGGCTCCGGCCGCGGCTACTCGGTCAACCTGCCGCTGGCGCCGGGTTCATCCGATGACATCTATCTGGAAGCATTTGACGCGCTGGTGCCGCCGCTGGCGCAGGCGTTCCGGCCCGGCATCATCCTGACACAAGACGGCTGCGACGCTCACTGGAGCGATCCGCTTTCACATCTGGCTCTGACGTTGGCCGGCTACCGGCGGCTGTTCCAGAGGCAGCACGATCTTGCGCATGAACTGACCGGCGGCCGCTGGCTGGCGCTCGGGGGCGGGGGCTACCAGGCCTGTACGGTCGTGCCGCGCGCCTGGACGATCCTGCTGGGGGTAATGGCGGAGCGGCAGCTGGACGAACGGCTTCCGGAAAGCTGGCGGCAGCTGGCGGCAACATACGAGAGTGGTCCGGTGCCGGATTTTTTAAGCCGGGAGGAAGAATTTCCGGCGGCGGCGCCCGGAGCTTACGCGCAGGCAAGGGCGGCGGCGCGCGGGGAAATTGCCGCGATCAAGGGGTCCGTTTTCAAACTCACCGGCGCCTAAAACCACATTTGATCCGGCTTATCGGACATTGGAGGCAAACCCGGCGGGTTTTTGCGCTATACTACCTGCCGTGAGACCACCCTTCACGGATATCGAAGCTCTTGCGGTTGACCTCGCTACTGCGATCAGGACGAAGATCCTGCCTCAGATCGGCAGCGCCGAGGCGCGCGCTCACGCCGGCACCGCCGTAGGCGGCGACGTAACCTTTGGCATTGATGAAACCGCCGAGGAATTCCTGGCCGGCTACCTGCGGGATCGGGGCGCCAGGGTGGCGCTTTATACCGAAGACAAGGGTCTGGTCACCATTGGCGAACCGGAACATCTGCTCATCATTGACCCCGTCGACGGCACCCGCCCGGCGGCGGCGGGTTTCGAAGCCGCCATGGTGTCGGTAGCAGTTGCCGAGCTGAATTCTCAGCCGGCCATGAAGGACGTCACTTTCGGCTGCCTGCTGGAGATCAAGAACGGCAATCTCTTTACCGCCCGTCGGGGCGGAGGCGTCTCCATTACAGCTCCGGGCGGGGAAGAGCGTCCCGTCATCCTTTCCGGCAACACCGATCTGCGCCGGATGTTCTGGACAATCGGCTTTCGCGGCCGGCCGGCCCGGGCGCTCATCGAGACGCTCGGCGACCTCGTTGACACTTCTTCGGTCGACGGATCCGTTTTCGATCTGGGCAGCGCCACTTATTCTATCACGCGTATTCTAACAGGTCAACTTGACGCTTACGTCGACATCGGTCCCCGGATGATTGATGATGTGCCGGGGGTCAGGGAGGAATTTGAGCGGGTTGGCAACGGCGCTGTGCTTAACAATTCTCCTCATGATCTGGCGGCCGCGGGGCTCATCGCCAGGGAAGGCGGCCTTTTCTTTGCCGACGGCTGGGGCAATCCATTATCAGAAAGGCTTTTGCTCGGTTCGGACCATGATTTTCAAATGTCCTGCATCGCCGCGGCAAATCCCGAGCTGGCGGGGCGGATCGTTGCCGCGGTTGACGAGGGCATCGCCAGCTTAAGGGCGGCGTTTGGAAAGGCTGGCTAGCGGGCAGCAACCACACAATCACTCAGCAAGGCCCGAAAACCCTAATGGATGCCAGCCTTCATGAAGGACTTTTATACGAAACGCGCCCGGACGGAAAGGTCCGGTGCCGCGTTTGCCCGCGCCTCTGCATTATTGCGGAAGGCAAGCTGGGCATCTGCAAGACCCGCATTAATACGGGCGGCAAGTGTTATACGCTCATCTATGGCAAAGTCTGCACGGTAGTCGCCGACCCGATCGAGAAGAAGCCGTTATTTCATTTCTTTCCGGGCACCCAGGTGCTCTCGCTGGGCTCCCTGGGCTGTAACATGCGCTGCATACATTGCCAGAACTGGCAGATTGCCCATGCGAATGTTCGCGAAGACACCGGGCAGCTCCGGGAGCTGGCTCCGGAAAAGTTGCCGCCGATCGCCGCCGCAAATGATTGCGAGGGAGTGGCCTGGACCTACAACGAGCCGACAATCTGGCTCGAATATTCAATCGACGGCGCCAAGGCTTGCCACACTCACGAGCCGCCGCTTTATACGGTCTTTGTCACCAATGGTTACATTACGCAGGAGTCGCTCGACCTGGTGGGGCCGCTGCTGGACGCTTACCGGGTTGATATCAAGGGCTTCCGACCGGAAACCTACCGGTTCCTGGCCAAGCTGAAAGATGTCGATCCGATTTTTGCGGCCGCCGCCGCCGCCAAACACAAGCACGGTTGCCATGTCGAAGTGGTGACAAACGTAATCCCCACAGTCAATGATGATGATGAGACGCTCCGGGGCATCGCTGCCTGGATCGCCCGGGAGCTGGGTGAAAAGACGCCCTGGCACGTGACCCGCTTCTTCCCGTACCTGGAGCTCGATTACCTGCCCCCAACACCGATCGAGACCCTGGAGCGGGCGGTCCAGATCGGCCGTGAAGAAGGACTCAAGTTCATCTACGTTGGCAATGTTCCCGGCCATCCAAACGAAAACACCGTCTGCCCCGGCTGCCGGCGCGTGGTCGTCCGCCGGGATGGCTACCAGGTCGAGAACATCGACGTCAGGGAAGGCCGCTGCGCCTTCTGTGGTGAAGATTTAAATATGGTACAGTCTTTGGTCGCGGGAGAAAAACAGGGATAGCGCCGGGGCGGGCTCGGCGGTGCGGCTTAATGAAAACCATCTGGCGGACCGATAATGGCGGCGAAAATTCCCCCGGGCGCCGTGGGCATACCCGGGCGCCGCGACATCAAATTTGAGGAGGCTGCTCGTTGCTGCAGGAAGTCCACGTGGGCCACAAATCGCTGGCCGATTATCAGAGCGTGGTTGTCAAACCATTAATGGAAGAGATCAAAGAGCTCGCTGATTCCCTGCGAGGGAAGAGGGTCCTGCATATTAACGCCACCTCATTCGGCGGCGGAGTGGCGGAGATTCTTTATACGCTGGTGCCGCTGATGAGAGACGTCGGGCTCGATACTGACTGGCGCGTAATCATGGCGCCACAGGAGTTTTACGAGACGACCAAGGTGATGCACAACGCGCTCCAGGGCAATCCCGTCAGCCTTAATCCGGTGCAGCGGGAGACATTTGAAGAGCAGAGCCGGATCGCCAGCGAGTCGCTTGGAGGCGGCTTTGATTTTATCGTTGTCCACGATCCGCAGCCCTTGCTGCTGCGCCACTTCTCCGGCGATCTGGGCGCGAACTGGATCTGGCGTTGTCACATCGATACCTCTTCCCCGAATCAGTCCCTGGCCAGATACATGCTGCCCTTCATCGAGCTTTACGATACCGCCGTCTTCAGCATGGAGCAGTATGTTTTCAGCGGCCTTAACATCCCGACGCGGGTTTTCATGCCGGCAATCGACCCGCTCTCCACGAAGAACATGGCGCTCTCGCCCGAGGATGCCGATTACGTCGTCAGCCAGTTTGGCGTTGACGCAGGCCCGCCGGTGATGCTGCAGGTTTCGAGGTTTGATCCGTGGAAAGATCCACTAGGAGTCATCGACGCCTACCGGATCGTGAAAAAAGAGTTTGCCTCCGTCAAACTGGCTCTGGTGGGCTCAATGGCTACGGATGACCCGGAGGGGTGGAGCTTCTTCACCAGCACGGTTGAGCACGCCGGAGACGACGGCGACGTACTCATTCTCTCGAACCTGAATAATGTAGGCAATCTGGAGGTAAATGCCTTCCAGTCACGCGCCGATGTCATCGTGCAAAAATCGATCCGGGAAGGATTCGGGCTGACGGTCAGCGAAGCCTTGTGGAAGATCAAGCCCACGGTTGGCGGCAATGTCGGTGGCATTCCGTCACAGATCAAGGACGGCGAGACCGGGTATCTGGTGGACTCGGTTGAGCAATGCGCCGAACGCTGCATGTGGATTCTCGATCATCCGGAAGAATCCCGGGCCATGGGCCGGGCCGGCAAGGAACATGTACGGGCCCATTTCCTGATGCCCCGGCTGCTGCGGGATTATTTACGGCTCTTTTCCGAGATCGGGCAGGCTTCATAACGGGGCCGGCCGGGCAGAAAACTTTTCAGGACGCGTTCCAAATGGCGGAGGATAAATCCGTTGAAGGGCTAAATGGACGAACATTCCTTTGAAAATGAACTGATCCTGGTTTCGAACCGTGGGCCGGTTTCTTATCGGCGGGATGGCGCCGGCGGCTTGGTAGCCTCCCGCGGCGGGGGCGGCCTGGTGACGGCGCTTCTCGGCGTCTCCGCATCCCGCCGGGTTACCTGGATAGCGCACGCAATGACTTCTGAGGATGCCGAGATTAGCGGCCGGAAGGGCGGCCGGATCCAGCTCATCCATGAGGGACAGGAGCTGGAATTGCGGTTCGTCACGAGCGACCCGGACGTTTACAACCAGTACTACAATGTCATCGCCAATCCAATGATCTGGTTTATCCAGCATTATCTCTGGGATCTGTCCGTTGCTCCGGACATCCGCAGGAGCGAAATGGAAGCCTGGGAAAACGGTTACCTGGCCGTTAACGAGCAGTTTGCCGCCGCCGTCAATGATGAGCTGGACCGGCGCCGCAGCAGCAAGCCGGTGGTAATGCTGCACGATTATCATCTTTATACCTGTCCCGGCCTGGTGCGCCGCCGTCATCCGGAGGCGTTCCTGCATCAGTTCATCCACATTCCCTGGCCCCAGTCGGATTCCTGGCGGGTGCTGCCCCGGAGTATCCGCCGGGCCGTCATGGAGGGGCTGCTGGCCAATGACGTAGTCGCTTTTCATACCAGCAGATACGTGCGCAACTTTCTTGTCTGCTGTCAGGAAATTCTCGACCTCGAGGTCGATTTTAACCAGGGGGTAGTGAACACCGGCGGCCGGGAGGTGTGGGCTCGCGCTTATCCGATCTCCATCGATTGCTCCGAGTTTGAGCGTCTTGCGGTCAGCGGGCCGGTGCTGGCGGAGGAAGAGGAGCTAAAGGAGTTCAGGCGGGAAAAACTGATACTGCGGGTCGACCGCATGGATCTTTCCAAGAACATCGTGCGTGGATTCAAGGCGTTTGACATATTTCTTGAGAAGCATCCGGAATTCAAACAAAAGATAACGTTTCTGGCGCTTTTGCAGCCTTCCCGCGAAGACGTCGAGGAGTATGTCGAGTACCGGGAGAAAATAATGCGAGTGGTGGAAGTCATCAACACCAAACACGGAGATACGACCTGGATGCCGATCGACCTGAGGATGCAGGACAACTTTAACCGGTCCGTAGCGGCCTATAAACAGTTTGACGTCCTGATGGTCAACGCCATATACGACGGGATGAATTTAATTGCCAAGGAAGCAGGACTTGTCAACCGGCGCGATGGAGTTATTATCCTCTCTGAGAACACGGGAGCCCACGAAGAGCTGGGACCGCATTGCATCTCGGTCAGTCCCTTTGACCTGGAGAACCAGTCACAAGCAATCTACCAGGCTCTGACAATGCCGGATGATGAGAAAAAACGGCGGGCGGGTATGATTAGAGACACAGTCAAGCATAATGATATCCACAAATGGATTGACACCCAATTCGTTGACATTGTGCAAAAAATGTCCGGCAAAGTGCCGGCCGGGCGAGAGGAGTGATACATATGGCGGACAGCCTGATAGAAAAGGTTTTGCTGTTGGGAATCGGCGCCGCCTCTCTGACCAGGGAGAAGATCATCGAGCTTTCGGACGACCTGGTGAGCCGGGGGCAAATGACCCGTGATGAGGGTCAGAAGTTTGTTGACGAGGCGGTCAAACTCGCAGAGCAGGAGGGGACGCAGGTGGCCGGAAAAGTTGCGGGAGCGTATCAGGAAACTCTCCGTTCGATGGGAATCGCCACCGGCGATCAGATTGATGACCTGGAACATCGCATCGCGGTTCTGGAGGCCAAGGTATACGGAAAACCGTCGCGCATTGAAGAGCCGCAACGCGGTTTTGTCGTCACTCCCACGGAGGAAGAAGAGCCGAGCTAGAGGATGGCGAACGGTGGATGGTGGAAACCTAGAAGGCGGCCGGCACCGGGATTCTCTTTTGCGCCTTGATCCGTTCCAGGATGCGGCGGCGTGATTTTCTCGGCCCGGGCCGCGATATCACGGTGCCGCCCAGCTCCAGGCGCATCAGCTGGAATCCACCGGAGCTCCTGACGGGATAAAACCCGCAATCTCTCAGAAATTCGTATTCAGGCAGGTGGCCTGCCTGCCTGTCTCCTGGCGTCTGGCTGCAGAAAGCCTCGACCATTTCTATCTCTGCTTCTCTCAGCTCGGCGAGCATGGACAAAACGAGGCTCTTGCGCACAGCATCCATGCCATCGCCAGTCACGAGGCTGCAAGCCAGCAGAGCCGAGCTTTTGCTCGCCGGGCCGCAGGAAAGGTTACGGGCAAACATCGCCGCGGGGCCGAACTGGATCATGCCCAGCAGCCTGCCGTCGCCGACCGCCAGCTTCCCCCAGCGTCCAAATTTATCTTCGGCAACCCTGTTCCACTCTTCCGCTTCGGCCTGGCTCCAGCCAAAATCCCGCCCCTGCCACCAGCCGCATCCCTGGCAGCGCTCAGGAAGTCTGGAAAAAGTCTGCCGGTTTAGATTCTGTAACTCAAAGAACATTTAAATCCTGTTTTGCTCCGAGGATGTAAAAAGCGCCGCTTAAGGCATTATACCGCAATGCGGTCTTGCCGGCTGCGCCCGCTTCAGGCTGGAAACAGCTGCAGCATGACGAGCTCCGGCCGGCTCATCAGCCTGAGCGGCACCAGGGTAGTTCCCACTCCCCGGGAGACATGCAGGACCATGCCGTCCAGCCGGAAAAGGCCCTCACCGTACTCCGCGCCGGAAGTGGAGAGCATCGTCTTGCCGTTCCGCAGGCTCGGGAGGCAGATCTGTCCGCCATGAGTATGGCCGGACAGCATCAGCTGAAAATCGTCGGGATCGACTTTCCGGGCGGCGTTGGGGCTATGCGAGAGCAGGATTCTTAAGGCGGCGCCGCGGTCGACCTGGCGCACGACGGCAGGCAGGTCCGCCAGCCGGTATTGGAAATCGTCTATGCCACAAATCTGAACCATCTCAGCGCATATTTCCTCTCGAATACACTCATTGTCAAGTAAACAGATGCCGGCTTCGGCGAGCAGATTACGGTTTCGCCTGACGTTTTCCCGTTCCGCATCCATCCTGAAAACCGGCCGCTTTTCCCTGCCCGTGAGACGGCGGGCCATATCCTGCATCACCGTCATTCTCAGCCCGTGGTCATGATTGCCCAGGACTGCGAACTTGCCGTAACGCGCCTCCAGCGAAGCCAGCAAACTAACATAGGGGCCCAGGTCCCTGTTCTTGTCTGACTGGTCGCCCGTAAACAGGATCAGATCTGGCTCCAGGTCCCGGACCGCGCGCGCGAATTTCGTCAACAGGCGGTTGTTTAGCCGGCTTCCGCCGGCATGAAGGTCGCTGACGTGAAGTATCCTGAGGCCGGTCAGCGCCGGGGGAAGCTCGGGAATATCGATCCGCCGCCGGTTCAGACTGAGCCACTGCGCTTCAAACAGCATGTAAGCGGTGCCGGCGGTGGCGATACCGCCGGCAAAGAAAATGGTTCTGGAAATGTTGCGGGCCAGTCGGTTCATGCGGTTCATGATCAGGCGCCTGCGACGGCAGGCCGGGTGGTGGGAGGAATCGGCCGGCGCTTCCAGCCTTAAGGCGGCCCGCCGGGAAAGATCCTGCCTAAAAAAAGGCGAGTGCAGCCTGGCCCTCGCCGCGCGGCCAGGTTTCAGTCAAGCGTTTTCTTCCTGATTGCCTTCAATCTCCGCCTTTAGCCTGGCCCGGGTTTCTTCGATCCGGGACTTCAGGTCTTCCGGAGATTCCATCGGCGCCAGCGGGGCTTCCATCTCGGTGCCGGGTTCCCCGAGAATATCAAGGGGGCCGCCAAACAGCTCACGCCTGATTTCTTTCCCCGATTTCGGAGCGAGCAGAATGCCTGCCGTCGTGCCGAGCCCGACGCCGAACAGAAACAGGCGGAACCTTCCGTGTCTGCAAACTGACAATGCGGCCTCCTGGAAAAGCTTTGCTGAAGAACCTGTCGTTAAAAAACAGATGAATGATATTTCGGATAGATTCCAGGTTCAGGAGCATTCTAGTTACTTGCGCGCCGCGCCGCAAGGATAATCCAAAAGGGCGGGAGTTGGTATAAAATATGATCAGGAAAAGTTTCCTTATGGAAAGGAGAGGCATGATCATCTGGATCATCGTCATTATCGTCGCCGCTCTGGTCATAGCAAGCCTGATCGGCATCTACAACAGCCTGGTGCGTTCGCGCAACAAGGTTGACAACTCATGGAAGCAGATCGACGTCCAGCTGAAACGGCGGCATGATTTGATACCAAATCTAGTAGAAATGGTCAAAGATTATATGTCTTACGAGCAGGAAGTTCTGCAAAACGTGACCAAGGCCCGATCGCAGGCCATGCAGGCCCAGGGACCGGCCGATTCGGCCAAGGCGGAAAATATGCTCACGGGAGCCCTAAAGTCCCTGTTTGCGGTGGCGGAGAATTATCCCGATCTGAAAGCAAACCAGAACGTCTCCCAACTGCAGGAAGAGCTGACATCCACGGAGAACAAGATCGCCTTTGCCCGCCAGCTTTACAACGATATGGTAATGAACTTTAACAACCGGGTGCAGACTTTCCCGTCAAACGTGATCGCGGGCGCGTTCGGATTCAAGACGCGGGAGTATTTCGAAGCGCCGGAAGAAGAAAAAGAGCCGGTTAGCGTCAAGCTGCGCTAAGACCCGGCCTAGACCGCGACCAATAACCGTTTTGCCATGTATCAACAGATCGCAAAAAACAAACGGCTGTCGTATTTTCTGATCGTCATCGTCACCGCTTTGCTGGTTGTTCTTGGATACGCGATCGGTTTCGCCATTGGCATCGGCTGGTTTGGACTGGCAATCGCGCTGGCGATCGCAATCGGGCTGGGACTGGCCAGCTATTATAAAGGCGATGCGATGGTCCTGGCCGTCAGCCGCGCCCAGCCGGTGACTCACGATCAGGCGCCGCAGCTGTATAACGTCGTTGAAGAGATGTCGATCGCTTCGGGAAACCCTGTTCCCGCGGTTTACATTATCAACGATCCGGCTCCCAATGCCTTCGCCACCGGCCGCAATCCGGAACATTCCTCCATCGCGGTGACCTCTGGGCTGCTGGAAAAAATGAATCGGGAAGAGCTCCAGGGCGTGATCGCGCACGAAATGTCACACGTGCGCAATTATGACATCCTTTTTGCCACTCTGGTTGGCATAATGGTCGGTGCGATCGCGCTGATGGCCGATTTCTTCCTCCGCTGGAGTTTCTTTGGCGGCGCCCGGCGCAGCAATAATAATGACAACGGAGCGCTCGGCCTCATCCTGTTGGTCCTGGCGCTGGTAATGGCTATTCTTGCTCCGATCGCGGCGCGGCTGGTGCAGCTGGCTATCTCCCGCCGGCGTGAGCTGCTGGCGGACGCTTCGGCCGTGCAGCTTACCCGCGATCCCAACGGCCTGGCGGACGCTCTGCAGAAGATCGCCGATGACCAGGAAGTGCTGGTGGAGGCAAACCGGGCGACAGCGCATCTTTACATCGCGCAGCCAATCAAGAAATTCGGGGAGCGCTCGCGCGGCCTGTTTGACACCCATCCGCCGATCCAGGAAAGGATCAAGATTCTGAGGGCAATGGCCCACGAGGGGATGGCTCCGACTACCGGCGCTGCGTAACACTTCGGTTGTTTTTCTTTCAACTTTTTGATAATGTCGGGCTCCCGCCCGCCCGCTCGCGGCAGCTCCTTCCACTGGAAGGACTTGCCATGCCGTACAAAACTCGCACCAGTGACCGGGTTTTCCTGGACGCCAGGGAGCCGCCGCCCGCCGCCGCCATGTTTGACCATGAACTGGTGGGGGCGCTACTGGACGAGCCCGCCGGAGAGCGGCTGGCGCTGCTTTCAGAGAAAATCTTTGCCGCATTTTCCGGTCGGGCTTTGTCGGCGCTGTCTCCGGAAGAGCTCCACCGGGCTGGCCAAACGGCTGCTCTGGCCTGATGACGGCCGCCGGCCGATCAGGTCTCCCCAGGACGCCTGCCGCGCCGCCAACGGGATCAAGTCAGAATCGAAGGAGCACTTTCTTACGTTGTACCTGAATGCCAGGAATGTTCTTATCCATCAGGAGGTCATCTCCATCGGCAGTCTGAACGCCAATATCGTTCATCCGCGGGAAGTGTTCAAACCGGCGATCAGCAACGGGGCGGCTTCGATCATCCTGGTGCATAATCATCCTTCGGGCGACATCTCCCCGAGCCAGGAGGATCTGAAGCTGACGTCGCGGCTGGCGGAAGCCGGGCATCTTCTGGGGATAGAGGTTCTCGATCATGTCATTATCTCCGACAGCCGTTTCCTGAGCTTCCGGAGCGAATCCTATATTTAGCTTTTTCTTTGCCCGGATGCCGTTGACCGGGGGCCCGCGACAGATTCTTGTTCTCCGCATACAAATATGATCAAATATGAATTGTAACTAATGTTATGTGGAAAACCTTTTCGGCGCCATTTCTGACGCTCACTTGTTTTGGCGGTTTGGATTTAAAAATAATCAATCTTACGAAGCCCGGAAAGAAGCCGATGAAAAAACATCCGTTTGCAGGATGTTCCTTTAATGGCAGTCTTCCTGACTTTGTTTGTTGTATTTTTGATAAATAGAGTTTGCAGCGGCCCTGACGCCCCGGGACGGACGCAGGGCCCGAGTTATCCACACTTTCCACAGGCGGCGCTCTTTCTCCCGCGGCCTTGGTTACCAGTTGACTTTAGAGAAAAAGTGACTGTATACTGTCAGGTCGTTAACAATAGGAGCCTGCTCCATCCTGCAAGTCTATTCTGCCGGGATGGGCTCAAAAAGGAGACAACCTGTGAAGCGGACTTTTCAGCCGAACACGAGGAAAAGAAAAAAGACCCATGGTTTCCGGATCAGGATGAGCACCAAGGCGGGACGCCGTTTAATCAAGCGGCGCCGGAACAAGGGCAGAAAGAGGCTGTCGGCCTAGGGGTTGGCCTGGTTTGGTCACGGTTTCCGTGGATAAGAAGCACCGGCTCACCCGGTCGGCAGACTTTCAGCGGGTTTACCGTCAGGGAAAGTCCGTCGCCGGCCGCTATCTGGTTTTATATTATTTTAACCGGAGTCCGGGGTCTGCCGGCGGGCCGCGGCTGGGCCTGTCGGTATCAAAAAAGGTGGGCGGAGCCGTTATCCGCAACAAAGTAAAGCGGACGCTAAAGGAAGCATTCCGGCCTGTCCAGGACAGGGTTGCGCCCGATTACGATTATGTCATTATCGCCCGTCCAGGGCTGGCGGAATATATCGAAAAAAGCCAGATGGAAGCAGTCACCGGCGCCATGGCCGAGCTGTTCAGGCGGGCTAATCTACTTCAGGAAGCAGACTAACATTGAAGCGAATACCAATTCTGCTGATCAGCTTTTACCAGAAGCTGATCTCGCCGCTGTTCCCACAAAGATGTAAATACTATCCCAGTTGCTCCAATTATGCCCTGGAGGCATTCCGTGAATGGGGGTTCTTCCGCGGGTTCCTGATGTCTTCCTGGAGGCTGCTCCGTTGCAACCCGCTGTCTCACGGCGGTTTTGATCCGGTAAGGAAGAAGTTAAATTGACAAGCCTGCTTTCCTTCCTGATCAATCCGCTGCGCGAGGTGCTCGTGTTCTTTCACAACAACCTTCACCTCTCCTGGGCGCTTTCCATTATTCTCCTGACCGTAATCATCCGGATGATTCTGATTCCGCTAACGGCAAAGCAGTACACCTCCATGCGAGCGATGCAAAAACTGCAACCCAAAATGAAGGAGCTGCAGAAGAAGTTCAAGGACGACCGCCAGAAACTGAATGAAGAGGTGATGAAGCTCTACAAGGAGCACAAGGTGAATCCCTTTGGTTCCTGCCTGCCGCTGCTGATTCAGCTCCCGATTACCATGGCCCTGTATTACATGATCCGGAGCCAGCATTTAACCGGTGACGTCAGCTTCCTGTGGATTCACAATATTAACAATGCGGACCATATTCTGGTCGGTATTTATGTCGCCAGCCAGATGGCCTCGAGCGTGCTCCTGACGACAACCACGGACAAGTCACAGCGCCTGCTGATGCTCCTGATGCCCCTTTTCATCGGGGTGGTTACATTGGGATTTCCGGCTGGGGCGCTGCTATTCTGGGCTACGTCAAACATTCTCATGGTCGGGCAGCAGCTCATCGTCAGGGAGTTTGTCAAGAAGAGAGAAGCGCAGGAAGAGCTGGCGCTGGAAACGGGAGTGCCGGCGGCGCCGGTGAAGGCTGCCGCTCCCCCGGCTGAGAAAAGCGGAGGAAAAAAATATGCTGCAAAATCAAAATCCAAAAAGAAAAAGCGCCGCTGAGATGAAGGTCGTCGGCAGCGGCAAAACGGTGATGGAGGCGCAGGCGGACGCTCTGGCCAAGCTTGAGGAAGCGGCGGCGGAGACTTTCCGGAAAGACGAGGTGGAGTTCCTGGTGCTTTCTGAGGGGTCCAAAGGATTTCTGGGGATGGGCTCGGCGCTGGCGCAGGTTGAGGCTTCGCTTCCAGGCGAAGATGAAGAGCCGGCTGGTGGCTACGGAACCGAGAGCGCCGGTGCGGGCGGCCTGGAGCCGGAGGAAAGCTACGAGGAGGCCGAGGAGGACTTCGAGCCGGCCGGACCCGAGGCCGAAGCGAGGCTGGAGGAGCTCCTGGGCGCGATCTTGTCAGGGATGGCGCTGGACGCCACCGTGGCTATCTCAGATGGTTACAGCACCCTGGTCGGAAATATCAGCGGCGATGATCTGGGGCTGCTGATTGGCCGTCACGGCCAGACTATCGATGCGATCCAGTACCTGGCGAACATTATTGTCTTCAGGGGAATGCCCAGCCGCAAGCGGGTGATTATCGACGCCGAGGACTACCGCGAGCGCCGCAATGACGTCCTGGTAGGGCTTGCCGAGCGTGCTGCCGCCGAGGTTCTGAAGGGAAAGCATCGCTACGAACTAAAGCCCATGAGCGCCGCGGAGCGCCGCATCATCCATGTGCACCTGCAGGACCGCAAAGGCATCCAGACCGAGAGCGAGGGAAACGAGCCCTTCCGGTACGTTGTCGTCACCCGTTCCTGAAGCCGGATGCCGAATATTGGATTTTGGACTGTTCCAGAATCCAGTCATGAGATTCAGCAATCGCTTTCCGGCCTTGTGGCTGGCTCCCGGAAGAAAGCGCGCGGTCGCGAGGGGACCGGGCTCTTACCGGGCTGGGTAGCCGGCTTCCGCCAGGGTCTTTTTGATATCATCGAGGCTGACCGTGTTTTCATCAAAAACGACGTCCACCTCTTTAGTATCCACGTCAGCGCTGATCGATTCCACCCCGGTGAGGGCGCTGCCCGCATTTTCAATCGTCATCGTGCAATGACCGCAAGATATATTGGGGACATTTAGCTTGACTTCCTGCATGATTCCTCCCATAAAATGAATTCGCCGTCGGCAAGGGTGCGGGCGCAAGGTCCCTGTGAAGCATTAAAAGGATACCAGAGAGACGTGTAGAAAAAGAAGGCCTGAAACGCTTCCGGAACTTAAAAGAGAAGGGAAACATATGGCCAAGGAAAGAGTTGTGCAAAGTTTTCAGCTTCACCGGCACTTGCGCCGGGTAGAGATTCCCTGCTCCTGGTGCGGCGCTCCCGTGCCGCTCGCCGATGGAGATTTTTGCGGTGTCTGCATTGACTGCGGCACCGTCATGTTTCGCGGTCCGCGGCGGCGGGTGACCGGAGACGAGCTTCTGGCCCGCCTTCAGGAGGACGGCGTCACCGTCTCTGCCGGTTAACCATCCCGGGCTGTTCACCCGGAATTAACAACCGGCCGTTAATGCAGCTTGCTCAAGAATTCGCCCGGGGCCAGCAAGAAATCTCATCTTTAGCGAGCTCGCATGGTCAGTCGCATATCTCTGATTTCGGGACCGGTCGGTCCGGCGCAGCTCGCGGGAACGTGATAAGATCAGCTTTGCCGTTCACGCTTCCATTTGCGAGCCTTCATGCCAGATTCAGCACCTCACTCAAGCGACAAACCGGTTAAAAAACAATTTGTTTCCCGGCTTTCTCCCGGTGAAGTCGTGTCGGAAACCTTCTTCCTGAGAGAGATCGAGGAGCGGAGCACCCGCGACGGGCGGCCTTTTCTGGCGCTGAAGCTGAGCGACCGCACCGGTATCCTCGAGGGGAGGATGTGGGGGCAGACGCTTGACGCCGGCAACCCGGCGCCGCTGACGTTCGTCCGGATAGAGGGACGCGTTGAACGCTACCGCGGCCGGCTGCGCCTGCTGGTGGAGGCGGCGGGGGTTATCGAAGCCGCCGGTTTGAATCAGCGCGATTTTCTTCCCGGTTCTTACCGCAGCACGGAAGAGATGACAGGCTTCCTCAGCTATTTTTTAACTGAGGTTTTCGATGAGGATTACCGGACGCTGCTTCAGTCATTTTTTTCCCGGTCCGGTTTTATGGATAAATTCAGCCTGGCTCCCGGCGATGTCCGTTCTCACCATGCCTACCTGGGAGGGTTGCTGGAACACACGGTGTCGGTCGCGACTTTATGCCAGCACACCGCCGTGCAGCACCCCAGGCTCAACAGCGACCTCCTGATCACGGCGGCGCTGCTCCATGATATTGGCAAAATTGAAGAGTTTTGTTATGAGGGACGCATCAGTCTCAGCCGCGAGGGGAAGCTCCTGGGCCACGTCCTTATTGGCCAGCGAATGATCGAGCAGCGCCTCCGGGAGGAACTGCCGGACTTCCCGCGGGAAAAGGAGCTGCAACTGGTGCACGCCGTCATCAGCCATCACGGCGAGCTGGAATGGGGGGCGCCGAAGCGGCCGCAAAGCGCTGAGGCGCTGGTGCTGCACCATGTCGACAATCTCGACGCTCGTGTCAAAGGATTCTTCGAGGTTTTGCGGGGAAAGGGAGAACTGAGCTGGCCAGAGGTGAAGAATTATTTTCGCCGGCCGTTAGATGAGCCGGCGGCCGCCGACCGCGAGCCCGGCTATGACCGTGGCTAACTGTGAGAGCATTCCCGCCGGTTCTCTAGGAATCCTCTTTAATTATCCTGTCGATTTGCGTCTCGACGGTGCCTTCGAGCTCCGGGCTTGACAGTCTCTCCCGCTTGCGGTCCCTGTCCGCTTCCGTCTCCACGAAGGTCTCGCCGCTGACCATGGCGTCAAAAGCTTTTGCTTTCAGGCGAGCCCGGGTCTCATCGATGCGGCGGCGCATTTCATCCTGGTCCAGGCGGGACCGGCTCGGCTGAGGAGCCGCGGCGGGTGCCGGGGCCGCCGGCGCTGCAGCCTCCGGCTCCGGTTCATTTTCCCCCGCCACCGTGGGCTCGCCTTCCACGGGCGTCTTTAGGTCCGAAAACATATCCGCTTCGGGCTCCGGCTCCACCTGCGCCATCTCAGCCAGGTTTGGCCGCTCAGGCGGAGCTGCCGGCGGCTCCATTGTTTCGTCTGACTCCGCTGCCCTTTCCCAATCCTCAGTCTCAGCTTCCGCTTCGAGGCCGGCAGCGGCCAGCTCTTCTTCGGCCATCTCGCTTTCGAGTTCTTCCGCCGGAAACCGCACCGGTTCTGCCGGCTCCGCCTGTTCCGGCCCGGGCGTCGTGGCCAAGGGTGGCGCAGCCGCTTCAGGGGGCTCGGCAGCCGGCTCTTCCGGAGCTTCAGCCTCCTCCCCGGCGCCGGCCGCAACCGGCGTTTCGGCCGCCGTTTCCTCAACGATGAAATCTTCTTCCACAAGCGCGGCTGCCTCTGCTCCCGGCTCCAGCTCCGCCTCAGCGGCCGCCTCTATTTTAAGCTCCAGCGCCGCTGCCGCTTCTTCTCCCGCAGCGGCGCCAACCGGCGAGCCTTCAGCGGCCGCCTCAACTTCCGCACCGGGACGAGCCTCGGCCAGTTGAGTCTCCACTTGACGCCTGGTTTCTGCCAGTCTGGACTCAAAATTGACGCCGTCGCCTGGCGCCGTAGAGGCAGGCCCGGCAGCGGGGGCCTCAGGGCGAGGCAGCGCCGGCCGGCCGCTGCCCAGCAGCATCTGCCTCAGCTCGCGGCCCGGTTTGGGAGCGAACAAAAGCGCCACACCGGCGCCGACGATGCCGCCGAATAAAAATTTGGAAAATTTTGCCATTCGAACCAATCCCTCCGATTTTTGGAACACTATCTTATTACCTGTTTCGGTAAAAAGAAAGGAAGCTCAAAAGCTATTTATCATTGTCTACTGAGCCTCTTCTCAATTCCCTAAGTCTCCGGCCAAGCTCTTCCTCAAACCCGCGGTCTGACGGGTTATAGTAGCTGCGGGCTTCCATCCCCGGCGGCAGGTAATCCTGCGCCGCGTGCCCCCCGGGATAATTATGCGGATATTTATAGCCTTCGCCATGCCCCAGCTTCCTGGCGCCGGGGTAGTGGGCGTCGCGGAGATGCTTCGGCGGCCTCCGGGTTCCCTCTTCTTTCACGTCATTCATGGCGGCGGCGATCGCCTGCAGGGACGAGTTGCTTCTGGGCGCGAGCGCCAGGTAAGCGGCGCCCTGGGCCAGATTAAGCTGGCACTCCGGCAGACCGACGAATTCAACCGCCTGCGAAACGGCGGTGGCGACCAGGAGCGCCTGCGGGTCGGCGTTGCCGATGTCCTCCGAGGCAAAGATTACCATGCGGCGGGCAATATATTTTGGGTCCTCGCCTCCGGTGAGCATCACCGCCAGCCAGTAGATGGCCGCGTCGGGATCGCTGCCCCGCATGCTCTTGATGAAGGCGGAGATCGCATCATAATGAAGGTCGCCGCCTTTTTGATAAAAAACCGGTTTTCTATGTATAGCTTCTTCAACGCTGTCAACAGGTATCATGCCTGTTTTACCGGCCGGCATCAGCGCCGCCGCCGCTTCCAGAATGATCAGCGCCGCCCTGGCGTCCCCGGCCGCCGCCCGGGTGATTGCCTCCAGGCCGGCCTGGTTCAGCTTCAGTCCGCTCTCGCCCAGACCCCGGCCGCGGTCGGTCAGCGCCCGCTTGACAATTCCTTCAATCGACTGCCGGTCAAGACGCTTGAACTCAAACAGCTCGCAGCGGGAAATCAGCGGTCCGATGATCTCAAAATAGGGGTTTTCGGTGGTGGCGCCAATCAGGGTGACGCTGCCGCTTTCCACCACGGGCAGCAGGGCGTCCTGCTGGGCTTTGCTGAAGCGGTGGATCTCATCCACGAACAGAATTGTTTGCTTGCCGTGCACCGCCATCTCGCTGTCCGCCTCGGTAAATACCCGGCGCAGCTCCGCCACGCCCGAGTTGACGGCGCTTACCTGGCGAAAGTTTGCCTTGGTCTGGCTGGCGATGATGCGCGCCAGGCTTGTTTTCCCTGTACCGGGGGGACCGAAAAAGATCATTGACGGCAGCCGGTCTGACTCGATTGCCTGCCGCAGCGCTCCCCCGGGGGCGAGGATTTCCTCCTGGCCCGCGAATTCCGCCAGCGCCGCCGGCCGCATCCGGTACGGCAGCGGCCCCCGGGGATGAGCAACTTCCCCGTTTTGCAGGTTAAAAAGATTAAATTCGTCCATGGTTAAATTTTATCATGACGGCCGGTGACCGGCTGCCCACCGCCTGAAATTGCCCTGCCAGCTTGCCAATCGCCGTTTCTGCGAGCTACAATTTTGACGGAATAACCCTTTGGAAGGAACCGCAACACATGAGCGATAAGGTGCTGGTGCTCAATGCCACCTATGAGCCGCTCAATGTCTGTACCGCCAGGCGGGCGGTCGTCCTGATGTTAAAGCGCAAGGCCGAACCGGTCGAATTGTCGGAGAGGCTGTACCATTCTTCTCAGGACGCCTTCCGCCTTCCCGATGTCATCAAATTAAATTACTAACTGACCATTCAAGTCGCTCAGGTTCCGTCCGGACCGGCTGCTATCTTCTGTATGTAAGTTAAAACTTCAGGCAGGAGGTGCACCGTGAACGACCCCAAGACAATGATTGAATTTATCGAAATGTT
>JAMDDD010000004.1:15568-92964 GCA_023489275.1 Actinomycetota bacterium | reverse complement strand
GTCGAAGCCGAAGCCGGGGCAGAAAGCGCAGCAGCGGAAACCTGGGCTGAGCCTGAGCCGGAGTCCGCTGCTACCGGAGATGAGCACCAGGAGTTTGTTGTAGGTTTTGAGGAAGAATTGGCGCCTGCTTCTGCAGCCGGGGAAGAGGCGGACGAAGCAGCCGGTGAAGATCTGGCTGCGGCGGCACTGGAAAAACAGGCCATTTTTGCTGAAGAGATTGAAATAGAGGTCACCGTTTCCGGCGCTGCGGGCGAGGCTTTGACTCAGGCCGAAGAAGCTTTGGAAGGAGCGCTGGAAGCAGCGGAACAAGAAACCGCGGCGGAGCAAGAGTTGCCAGAAGGAATCGGCGCCGCGGAAGAGATTTCAGAGCCAGAAGAGGCTGTAGCCGTGGGAGAGCCGAAAGCTGCCGAAGAGCCGGAAGCCGTCCAGGAAACTACGCCAGCGGAAGAGCCTTTCGAGTCTTTGATCGGGGCGGCGGCAGAGGCGCCGCATGATGAGCGCCCGGAGCCCGGGCAAACTGAAGCGGCGGCGGTTGGGAAAGGGGCAGAGATGTCGATTGCCGGTGCCGGACCCGAAGCTGCCGCTGAAGCGGAAGCGGTCGATCCGGTTAGCTGTTTTGACGAAGCCTTGCGCATAAATCCCAAGGACGCGGCCACCTGGTTTAACCGCGGGCTGGTCCTGCGGGATCAGGAAAGGCATGAAGAAGCAATCAGCAGCTTTGCCAAGTCGGTCGCGATCGATCCGGACAACGCGGCGGCCTGGATGGCGGAAGCCGCCAGCCTCGAAGCCCTGGGTGAGCATGAAAAAGTGGTCTCGCGGTTTGACAGGGCAATCAGGATCAACTCCCGGTCGGTCGAGGCCAATTTTGGCAGGGGCGTAAGCCTCCGGCGGATGAACCGGCATGAAGCCGCGATATCGTCGTTTGACAAAGTTATCGAAATTGATCCGGGATCGGCGGCCGCCTGGTTTGAAAAGGGAAGCAGCCTTTCCGCCCTGGGCAAATCCGGGGAAGCGCTTGCCTGTTTTGAAAAAGCCGCCGCCATCGATGCGGGCCACGCCGGCGCCTGGCTGGGAAAAGCAGCGAGCCTCCGCCGCCTCGGCCGTTACAGCGACGCGGTGGCGGCGCTCGACAGAGTTCTAAAGCTGGAACCGGCGAACCGGGAAGCCTGGTTTGCCAAAGGAACAAACCTGCATGACCTCAAGCAGTACGGTAAAGCCGTGGCCAGCTTTGACAAGGCGATCGAACTGGACGGATCGGACGCATCTTGCTGGTTCAGCCGCGGTGAGAGCCTGCGTTTATGGGGGCGCCTGGAAAACGCGGTTGCCAGCTTTGACAAGGCGATCGAGCTGGACGGATCGGACGCATCTTGCTGGTTCAGCCGCGGTGACAGCCTGCATGGCCTGGGGCGTTACGAGGAAGCCGCCGCCAGTCTTGACAGAGCCACGCAGGCGGCGCCCAAAGAGTCAGTTTTCTGGCTGAAACGGGGGCAGAACCTGCGCTCTCTGGGCAGGCACGCCGATGCCGCCGAATCGTTTGACCGCGTCCTGAAGCAGGATGCTCGGAACCCGGAGGCATTGCTGGGGAAGGCGGATAGCCTCCGTGACCTCGGGCGGCTGGACGACGCGGCGCGCGCGTATGAAAAGGCGCTCAAGCTTGATGACGGCGTCGCCTCCGCCTGGTTTGGCAGAGCCGAGTGCCTGCGGGCCGGCGGCGAATGGAAGAAAGCGGGTATGGCGTATTCACGCGCGCTGGCCCTGGATCCGCAAAATGCGGCGGCTCATTTTGGCAACGGTGAATGTCTCCGTCTGACAGGCGGTTACAAAACGGCAACGGGAAGCTACGAGAAGGCGATCAAACTCGACCCCGGTAATGCTGCCGCTCATTTCGGCCTCGCCGAGAGCCTGCGGTTTTGCGGCAGCTTGAAAAAATCTCTGGCAAGTTATGACCGGACGATCCGGCTGGAGCCGGGGAGAGCCGCCGCCCACTTCGGCCGCGCCGAAAGCCTCCGCCAGCTGGGAGATTTTAAAAAAGCGGTTGCCGGTTATGACAAGGGGCTCCGGCTGGAAGCCGGCAAAGCCGCCGCCCACTTCGGCCGCGCCGAAAGCCTTCGCCAGCTGGGAGATTTCAAGAAAGCGGCGGCTGCGTATGATAAAGCGATCGAGCTGGAGCCGGGCAATGCTCAGGCATGGCAGGGCCGGGGCGACAGTTTAAGGTCCAGCTCCGTTTTTCAAAAGGCGGTAGACAGCTACGACCGGGTGCTTGAGCTTGACGCCAAAAACACCGCGGCGCTCCAGGGGAAGGCAGAGGCCCTTCATTCACTAGGGCAACTGACAGCCGCCGCCGGGGCTTACGCCAGCCTCATAAAAGTTGAGCCAAAAAACGCTGCTGCCCGGCGCGGCGAGGCGGAATGCCTGCGTGGGCTTGACCGTTTTGAAGAGGCGCTGCCGGTTTACAGCGAGTCGCTGAAGCTGGACCCCAGGCAGTCCGCCGCCTGGTTCGGCAAAGGCGAATGCCTGCTTGCCCTCCGCCGTTTCGAAGAGGCGCTGCCGGTTTACAGCGAGTCGCTGAAGCTGGGCCCCAGGCAGTCCGCCGCCTGGTTCGGCAAAGGCGAATGCCTGCTTGCCCTCCGCCGTTTCGAAGAGGCGCTGGCCGCGTATGGCGAGTCGCTCAAACTGGATTCCGGCCGGGCGCGTGCCTGGTTCGGGAAGGCTGAGAGTGAGCGGGGAACCGGCCGCCCGGAGCAGTCAGTGCGTTCTTACGAGCGGGCGCTGAGACTGGATCCGGGCCAGTCCGCCGCCTGGTTCGGCAAAGCCGAGAGCCTGCGGCAGTTAAAGCGCTGGGATGCATCCAGCCGCGCCTATGACCGGGCGCTGAAGCTGGACCCCGAAAACGCCGCCGCCTGGTTCGGCAAGGGAGAAAATCTCTTGCAACTGGGCGAAGACCGGAAGGCTCTTAACGCTTATGAAAAGGCTCTTAAACTGGGGCTGGAGACCTCCGGAGTCAGGCTGGGCCTGGGAAACAGCCTGCTGCGGCAGGGCGTTTTTGAAAAGTCGGCGGCAAGTTTCGATTCGGCGCTTCAGATCGATCCGGAAAATGAAGAAGCGTGGTTTGGCAAGGCAGACAGCCTGCTGCACCTGGGACGGTTTGACGATGCCGTTGCTGCCTATGAAAAAGTTCTGGATATCGCGCCAAGACGGGCGGAAGCATATTATGGCAAGGGTGAGAGCCTCCGCGCGATGGGAAAGCCCGGCGAGTCAATTGATTTCTTTGGCAGAGCCCTGGAACTTGACCGCGGTCTGGCTCCGGCCTGGCGTTCCCGGGGGGATAGCCTCAGGAGTCTGGAAAGGCTCGATGAAGCGATTGCCTGTTATGACAGGGCGCTCACGATCAACGAAAAAGATGCCGCCGCCTGGCTGGGAAAGGCCGAAAGCCAGCGTTTGCTCGAGCACTTTGAGGCTGCCGTCCAGAGTTACAACCGGGCGGCTTCGCTTGCCCCTGATAACGCCGCCGCCTGGTTCGGCAAAGGCGAGAGCCTGCTGAAGCTGGGCCAGCCGGAAGCGGTTCGCGCCTTTGACAAAGCGCTGCGGCTTGATCCCGGCCACGCCGCCGCCTGGCTGGGCAAGGGCGAGAGCCTCCGGGAAGCTGGCCGTCTGGATGTGGCGCTGCGCGCCTATGACCGGGCGCTGAAGCTGAATCCGGAATCGGCCGCCTGGCTGGGCAAAGCCGAGAGCCTGAGGGGGCTAAGACGGCTGGAGGCTGCGCTGCGCGCCTATGACCGGGCGCTGAAGCTGGACCCGGAGAACGCCGCCGCCTGGTTCGGCAAGGGCGAGAGCCTGAGGGGGCTGGAAAGATTTCAGCCGGCGGCGGACTCTTACGGAAAAGCCCTGGCCATCGAACCGATGGAAGCGGATGCCTGGCTGGCTCAAGGGGATTGCCTGCACAAGCTGGGCCGCTACCGGGAAGCAATAAGCTGTTTTGATAAAACGCTTAAATTGGATCCGGGCAGTGCCGTGGCGCTGTTTAGCAAGGGCGAAAGCTTGCGGGTTCTGGGCAGCCAGTCAAAGGCCGTGGAGTGCTTTGATAAATCGCTGCAAATCGAAGCACGCGACCCGCGCGCCTGGTACAGCAGGGGTTTGAGCCTGCACGGCATGGAAATGTTCAAGGAAGCGGTGCAAAGTTTTGATAAATCACTTGATATTGATGATGCTAATGACCAGGTCTGGAACAGCAAAGGGATCAGCTTGCATGCTTTGGGACGCTTCCGCGACGCCATTAAATGTTTTGACCGGGCGCTTGAGCTGAACTCGAAAGACGCCGCCGCCTGGAGCAACAAAGGGCTGAGCCTGGTCGAGCTGAGCCGGGCTTGACGCTGCTTGAAGCCGTCCGGCAAGATTTCATCAAACCCTCAGCCTATTTTACCTCACCCATGAACATTGGTATTCCCAGCCGCTGCCGTTTCGTCTCGCCCTTGAACAGCTCCTCCTTGCGCCGGGGGGCGTCGCCGCGCTCGCCCAGGTGCTGGCCGAACTTGTGGGCGTAATAGCTGGAGCCGAGGAACAGCGTATGCTTGCCGTACTTGACCCGGACGCCGTCCACCGCCTCGTAAACCTTGCTCAGCCGCTCGTAGCGGGCGGTGACGCCGAACAGGTCGGGCTGGACGATGCGGTCCTCAGTGAGCCTGAACAGCACCACGCCGGTGGAACGGTAGAGCTCTTTGGGGTTAAACAGCTGTTTGAAGGCCGTCTCCATCGCCGCGATGATCTCGTGGGGGAAGGGCGTGGCGCGCGAGAACCTGACCTCGACGCCGGCGCCGCGGAAATCCTGCGTCTTTAAAAACAGGATGGCGCGCTCGGCCGCCAACTTGTAGCGCCGCGCTTTCATGGTGGCGTTCTCCACGTTTTTGGAGAGCTGCGCGAAGACGAACTCCGGATCGCTCGACGGCGGCGTGAAGGTCTTCACTTTTTGAATCGAGGCGTAGGTGTTCTTTTCCGCCAGCTCCAGCTCGCAGACCATGCGGCCGTTGAGCTCCTGCCACGTCTCGTAGAACGGCTTGCTGAAGCGCGCCTTCACCCAGTCCTCATCCTTGCGGGCGAATTGAAGCGCCGTGCGGATGCCCAGCTTGTTGAGGTACGCGGTCGTCTGCGGGCCGATGCCCCATACCTTCTCCACCGGCATATCGGCGATGAAGCCCTGGATGTCGCGGCCGGGGATGACTGTCAGTCCCGACGGTTTCTTCCACTTCGAAGCGATCTTGGCGATCGTCTTGTTCGGCGCCAGGCCGCAGGAAAAGGTAAGGCCGAAGGAGCGGTCCAGCTCTTCTTTCATTGCCGCGGCGATGCGCGGGTAGCCCATCTTGAGTGGCCGGCGCATGCCGGTGATGTCGGCAAAACACTCGTCGATGCCGTACTCCTCGACATCCGGCGTGTAGCGCCTGACAATGGCGAAGAACCTTTTTGACAAGAGGCTATATGTCTCGTAGTCGGACGGCAGGAAGACCGCGTCCGGGCAGAGCTTTTTCACCTCTGAGAGGCGCATGGCCCGCACGACCCCGCGGGCCTTGGCCTCATAGCTCATCGAGGCGACGATGTTGCGTTCCTTGCCGGTAATCACCGGCCGTCCTCTCAGCCGCGGGTCGCGCGCCTGCTCGCAGGCGGCAAAGAAGGCGTCGGCGTCGATATGGATCACCGCCCGGGGAAATGTGGAGATGGTGAGATTGCCGTGTCTGCCGCCGGCCAACCAACGCCCCCTGTTCTAGTGCGCGCCGCGCGCGCCGGCCGCCGGCAATGAAGGCGCCGGGCCGTCAATATTCACACTATACGGGCAAGATGTCAACCTGGATTTCCGCATCAGTACTTCCGGATGACCGCCTTGACCACGGCAGCGACGCGCAGCTCTTCCTGCGGATATATCGGTCCGTACTTGCTGTTGGCTGCTTCCAGCCAGACCTTGCCGTTCTTCTTGCGGTAGTACTTCATGGTCCACTCGCGGTCGACCTCGGCGATGATGATGTCGCCATCCTTCTCGCGTACGCCCCGTTCCACCAGCACCATGTCGCCCGGCATGATGCCGGCATCGAGCATCGAGTCGCCCTGCACCTTGAGGATGAAGGTGTTATCCGGCCGCTCGATGAGGAACTCTTCCAGGCTCATCGTGTCCAGCAGCTCCTCTTCGGCGGGCGAGGGCCAGCCGGCCTCGACCGTGCCCAGCCGCGGCAGGCTCAAGAACCGGCTCCCCGGCAGCAGTTTCCCCTTTCCGTCGCGCTCCACCAGGCCCAGGGACACCAGCCGGTTGACCAGCTTGTAGGTGGTCCCCTTGGAGCTTAAGCCCGCGATCTCGGCGATCTCGGCGTGGCTGGGCATGCGCCGGTTGGCCCGGTAGAAGGCGACTATCCTGTCAAAATGTTTTGGCGTCCTGCTGTTCATGGTGAGAGTGGCTTGCGCGGCGCCGGCCTGTTCGCGCCGCTCCGGCGCCGGCGGCTGCCCCTTCCTTGTAGGGAAAAACATTATAGGCGGACGAACGTACGCCTGTCAAGGGGATGCTGGATGACAGATGCCGGATTCCGGATAAAACCAAAAACCAGGAACTGGATGCCGGATAAACCTATGCCGCCTTGTTCCGCTCCGCCATTTCCTGCACACACTGTTCCTGCTCCCGCATCTCCGGCGTGAATACGGCGCCGAAATCCTCGGTCTCGAAGACGGGGCGGATCCCGATTTCCACGCCGCCGCCGAAGGGCGCCTGCTTCAGCCACTGGACGGCGTCTTCCATCGAGCCCACCCGCCAGATCCAGAAACCGGCCAGCAGCTCGCCGGCCTGCGCCAGCTCCTCGTTGTACCCGCCCATCGCGGCGAGGCTCTCGCGATCGGCATCACGCCCGGCTCGGAGTCCGCGTTCTCCTTGACCAGCACCATTGCGCGCATCGCCACCCCCTCCTTGGAACTGTAAAAAACCCGTCCGGCGCACCGGACCCTTTGAAGTTATAGACTCATTGGGCTCCGGCTCTAAACGGCCTTGACTACGGCCGGCTGCGAAGATAGTTTCAAACCGTAAATAACCATGGAACACCTCCTTATAAAAGACATGACCCGCTTCGACTGGTCCGGCGTGGCCGCGGCGCTGGAGCGCCGGCGGCTGGCCGCCCTGCCTGCGGACACGGTTTACGGCATCGCCTGCGAGCCCGAGCCCGAGGCGCTCGAGAGGCTATACGCCGTCAAGGGAAGGGCGCCGGGCAAACCGGTGGCACTGGTGTTTGACGATTTTATCCGGCTGGTGCATACGTACACCCGGCTGCCGGCAGCGGTGCTAAACGCGGCGGAGGAGCTGCTGCCGGGACCGGTGACGCTGATATTGCCGGCGGCCGCGGCGGCGGGCAAGCCCGGCGCCGCGGCCGTTTGGGAGGGAGGCATCGGCGTCCGCGTGCTGCCGGAGCCGCAGTCGGGCCTGTTTCAGCGGCTGCCGTCGCCGCTGGCGCTGACCAGCGCCAATCTGGCCGGCGGCGCCGATCCGTGTTGTGTTGATGACATTCCAGATTCTGTTAAAGAAGCCTGCGAGTTTATTGTCGACGCGGGGCCGGTGGAGAATTGCGCCGCATCCACCGTGGTTGACCTCAGGCCGCTGGCCGCCGGCGGGCCGGCGCGCATCCTCCGGGAAGGCGCCATGCCGCGCCGGGAAGTAGCGGTCCTGATCGGAAAGATTGCCTAGATAACCGGTTGCAAATTATGGGTTTGCTTGGTCCGGCATCAAATATTCAGCATCAGGTATCGGTTTTATACGTCTGCACCGGCAATATTTGCCGCAGCCCGCTGGCGGCGGCGCTGCTGCAGGACTTTGCCGCCAGGCATGGCGCTTCCGGGCAACTTCAGGTCAGCTCCGCCGGCACACACGCACTTCCCGGAAATCCGGCCACTGCCGAGGCGAAGGAAGCGGGCCGCCGCTGGGGCCTGGACCTCTCCCGGCATCGCGCCCGCGAAGTTACGCCGCAGATTGCCGCCCGGTCCGATATTATCCTCGCCGCTGCGCAACACCACCAGGACTGGCTCAGACGCCGGTTCCCTCAGCACGAAAATAAGGTATACTTGGCAATGCTTTTCCCGCAGAGGCTGGCCGGCCAGCGGCCAGCCGAGACCGACATCCCCGATCCTGTCGGGGAGTCCGTGGACTATTATCTGGAAGTGCTGAACATGCTTAAACCCACGCTGCCAAGAGTTTTCCAAGGCGTTCTCGCCATGCGGGCTGGCGCTGAACATGAAGGAGAAAGATAAATGAAAGTCGCGCTGGCGGCGGATCATGCCGGTTATGAACTAAAGCAGATGACGGTAAGCCGCCTCGAGGCTGCGGGACATGAAGTGATCGACATGGGCACAGGTTCCGGTGAAAGCGTCGACTACCCGGTCTACGCCACCCGGGTGGCGCGGGAAGTCGCGGGCGGCAAGGCGGACCGCGGCATTCTCGTTTGTGGCACCGGCCTGGGAATGTACATCGCCGCCAACAAAATCGCCGGCATCCGCGCAGTCGGTCCCTGTAGCGTCGAACAGGCCGTACTCAGCCGGCGCCATAATGACGCCAACATCCTTTGTCTGGGGCAGCGGATGATGGAGGATAAAACCGCATTCGACATCATTGACGTCTGGCTGCGAACCGGTTTCGATGGCGGCCGGCATGCCCGCCGCCTGGGCCAGATCGTCGAACTGGAGAAAAATTGGCTCGCCCCGGAATAGAACCGAAAACCCAGCCGGAGTTCAGGGCTCCGCTCGCGGAAGCAGATCCCGATCTGGCGGAGATGATCAGAAGAGAGCTGGAGCGCCAGCGAAGCACGATAGAGCTGATCGCCTCCGAGAACTTCACCAGCCGCGCCGTCCTGGAAGCGGCGGCCTCCGTCCTGACCAACAAGTACGCGGAAGGATATCCGGGAGCGCGTTATTATGGCGGCTGCGAGGTCGTTGATGAAGTGGAGAACCTTGCCATAACCCGCTGCAAGTCGCTGTTTGGCGCCGAACATGTCAATGTCCAGCCCCACAGTGGCTCCTCTGCCAACCAGGCCGTCTATTTCGCCGAACTGGCGGTGGGGGATTCCATCCTGGCGATGAAGCTGACTCATGGCGGCCATCTGACGCATGGGATGAAGATTAATTTTTCCGGCCGCTATTACCATGTGCACAGTTACGGGCTGGACCGGGAGACCGGACGGCTCAACTACGACGAGATCGAGGAGCTGGCCCGCGAGCATCAGCCCCGGCTGATTGTCGCCGGCGCCAGCGCTTATCCCCGCAGCATTGATTTTGAGCGGTTTGCCCGGATCGCCCGCTCGGTTGGCGCCCGGCTGATGGTTGACATGGCTCACATTGCTGGACTGGTGGCGGCGGAGCTGCACCCTGATCCCGTGGCCGTCAGCGATTACGTCACCACTACCACCCACAAAACACTGGCCGGCCCGCGCTCCGGCGTCATCATGTGCAAGCGCGGGCTGGGCAAAGGCATTGACAAGGCGGTTTTCCCCGGGCTGCAGGGCGGGCCGCTGATGCACATCATTGCCGCCAAGGCGGCCTGCTTCAAGCTGGCCGCGACGGACGAGTTCCGGGAGCGCCAGCGGCAGACCGTCGCCAATGCCGCCCTGCTGGCCAAGCGGCTGAAGGAGGGCGGCATCCAGCTGGTCTCCGGCGGCACCGACAACCATCTGATGCTGGCGGATCTGACTGACATCGGTCTCACCGGGGTCGAAGCGGAAAAGCGCCTGGAGGAGGTCGGCATCACCGTTAACAAGAATGCCGTTCCCTACGACCCGCTGCCGGCGACCGTGACCAGCGGCATCCGCATCGGCACGCCGGCGGTAACATCCCGGGGATTCAGGGAGCCGGAGATGGAGGAAACGGCGGCGATCATCCTGTCGGCGCTCAGCCGGAACATCAATGAAGCGGAAAAGAAGAAGCTCCGCGGGAGAGTGAACGAGCTGCTGGCCGGCTTTCCCCTCTATCCGCACCTGTAATCCGCCCGCCTCGCCTCCGTTGACCGTTTTTTGATCTTATATACATTCGTGGTCTTGTAATATTTTTCAAAAAATGTATACTTGAAAAGCTCTGGCGGCCGGAGGCTCATAGCAGCCCGCTCCGGGTCTTTGGTCTATCAGGGGGGGTTGGGTTCTGGTGTTGCAAAAATCACCGGCTCTTGAGCGCGTTGCATTCCGCTCTTTTTGGCGTTCGTTAGCTGTCTGATAGAAGTTCTCCGGGGGCAAGCCAAGAAATCCAACGGGATGGCATTGGTCGCACTTGGGCCCGATGGGCGTTCGGCAGGGCATAGGCATAGGCGATACATCTTGGGAAAAGGGACAGCAACAAAAGCAGCGGCGGCGCTGATTCTGGCTGCCATTATGATTTTTGCTATTCCGGCGGGGGCCGGATCGGCGGCAACGACCCAGCCGATGACAGCCTCACAGCCAAAGACTTACTACTTCGCGTGGTATGATTCCCTGCCCCAGGACGGCATGAACGGCGACTGGATCACCTTGGGAAATCTGGATAACGCCACGGCTCACGTTGAAGTCTTTCTGGGCGCCGGGCAATCTCCGCGCAACACGTTTGATATCCCCCCCCATGGCAAATGGGTTGTTTCCTGGGCTAATGAGATCGGCGGACCCGTCCGGGTAATTTCCACCGGCGGGCAGGCGCTCGCCGTCACCCAGAGGGTCATCTACAAGAATTCTTTCAACGAGATAGCCGCCTTGCTTTACAGCAATCTCGATTCTTCATATTACTTCACCTGGTATGATTCCCTGCCGCAAGACGGGATGAACGGCAACTGGTTAATTGTCGCCAATGAGGACAGCCAGACTGCGGATGTCCAGTTTTTTGTCGGTTCCAAGCAGGTTGGGAACACCACTTACCATATCGATCCCGGCCAGCAGATCGAACCGCAGTTTCCCGGGCTGATCGGGGGGCCCGTTCATGTGATCAGCACCAATGGCAAGAAGCTAATGGTTTCTCAAAGAGTACTGTACAAGAACAGCTTCAGCGAAGTGATGGGCTACCCGCAGGGGCGTCTTGACAAAGCATATTTTTTCAGCTGGTATGATATGACCGGGGATTTCAGCGGTGACTGGGTGATGATGTCAAACCCGGGCACTTCACCCGTAAACGCGCAGCTTTATATCGGCAGCGACCCCAATCCGAAACAGACGTACCCCATCGGGCCGGAACAGAGCGTCACGCCCTTCTTCCCCGGTCAGATCGGTGGGCCGGTCAGGGTTGTCTGCACCAATTGCGCCGCCGGCGAGAATATTCTGGTGAGCCAGCGCACCCTGTACAAGAACTCATTCAAGGAAGTGCCGGGGACGCCGCCCGCGGGTCTGGACACGGAGATGGACTACGGCTGGTATGACAACAGGCAGGAAGACGGTTTCAGCGGCGACTGGGTCATGATCGGCAACCAGGGCGTGGGCAGCGCGTCCGCGGACGTTTATCTGGGGCAGGCGCCGCAGCCGAGTGACTCGCTTACGATTGGCGAAGGCAGCAGCTCCAATTCAAGCCTTGCCGGCATGCAGGGCGGACCGGTGCGGGTGATAAACAACGGTGGCAAGCCCTTGCTTTCCAGCCAGCGCACGATTTACAAGAACAGCTTCAATGAGCTGGTTGGTCTGCCGCGGGCATCCACGGGGGAATTGGGTCCGGCGACGCCCGATCTTGAGCTTTTAAAAATCAACACCTATTGGGCCTCCGCATCCGATTATGCCAACCGGGACCTTTCGGTAGACTTCAGGATCAGCAATGAGGGGCAGGAAGCCGGGATCAAGGCGACGCTGGACAGCGTCAAAACCGACAGCGGCGTCGCCGTTATCACGAGCCTGCCTGAGAGTCTGGGTGATCTGGTCGGCAGCGGCGGTTACGCCAGCTTCACGGTGAAATATCAAATTCCCAATGGCGTGCAGTCGTTCTTGACTGATGTACGCGCGCATTGCTATGACAATGAGGGCAACGAATACTACTATCCTGCCGCCTGACGATTTGGGGAAGCAAGGCGTCGGGAAAACGTAACATATTCTTAACTTGACTGCGGAATGACTTCGAGTTAAGTTATATTCCCATTCCGGCTCCCCACCCAAATCACGCGGTACGGCATGGGTTTGCTAAAATCAATAATTTTCCGATGAAGTTACTGCCGCCTGAAACCAGGAAGGCACAGCGCTTGCCGTGAAAGTGTGCCGTCCAATCAAAATCCACTAGGAGAAAAAATGATCGGGAGAATCTTGTCAATCCGGCTGTTATGCTCACTGGCGCTGCTGATGGGGAGCCTGTTTGTCATTGTATCGACCGCGGGCGCCTCTCCGGCGCGGCAGATGCTCAACACCGGGGCCGGTCCCTGGGAGTGGGTAAAGCCCAACGTCCAGGGCAGCACGATCAATTCCGTCTCTTTTATCAACGCCAGCACCGGTTGGGCCGCCGGCATTGGCGGCACCATCCTCAAAACCACCGATGGCGGCTCCACCTGGCAGGCTGAGAACTCGGGCACGTCATATAACCTGTTTAGCATCGACTTCACGGACGCCAGCAATGGCTGGGCGGCCGGCGAAGATACTCTAAACGCGTCGCTTCCCGGCGTTATCCTGCACACGTCTGACGGCGGCTACACCTGGGTCAGCCAGCCCTATCCCGCTTCCCAGCCTGCCGGCATGAGCGGCATTTCATTTGCTAACTCCAGCGACGGCGCGGCCGTGGGGCAGGCAAGCGGATATACGGCGTTTTACACGACCAACGGCGGCGCCACCTGGAACGCCGGCACCGGCCTCGATGGCACCGCCAACAGCGTGCAGATGGTTGACGCCAATACCGGCTTTGCCGTTGCCGGCGGCAACAATAACGGCATGATTTACAATACGGCTGACGGCGGACGCAGCTGGACCAGCTGTAGCAGCTGCACCGCCTCTCAGATCACGGGCACGGACATCCGCTCCGTCTTTTTTGTTGACTCAAATCATGGTTTTGCGGCCGGCACCTATTCAAATGGCACGAAGGGCCGGCTGCTGGAGACAACCGATGGCGGCGTCACCTGGACCTACAGCAGCGACGCCTCGCCGCTGGGTCCAATCAGCGCCGTGACCGTAATCGGCGGCGCCGGGGGCGCGCCGCACACAGTCGTGGCCGTCGGCAGCGGCGGCGCCATCATGACTGCTGCTGACGTCCCATGGTCCGACAGCGCCGATACCGTCGCCACGGCGCTGGCTGCCGGTTCCGTCTCATCCGGGACGGCGGCTTCGCTGGCGACGGTTACGTTTCCGGGCGCCGGCAGCACCGGCTTCGCCGCCGGCAGCGGCGGCGCCGTGACGAAGACCACCGATGGCGGCTCCACGTGGACGCTCGTGGCGGGAAGCGCCGGGCTGGCTTCGGTCTACGGGTCCAGCTTCATCAATGCCAGCGCCGGCTGGATGGTGGGAAGCAGCGGCACCGTGGTCACAACCACTGACGGCGGGGTCAACTGGACTCCCGACAACAGCACCGGCTCCGGCACGATCCCGACCGACATCACGCTGCGCTCGGTCAGTTTTCTGGACGCAAATACCGGCTTTGCCGTCGGCTCCTGTGACGACGCCGCCTGCGCCGGCGGCAACCAGCCTCCTCTTTCCGTGGCTTATAAATATAGCGGCGGCGTCTGGTCGCCTATGTCGGGCGTTGCCGGCAGCGGGCTTCTTTCCGTTCACATGACCAGCGCCACCAGCGGCTGGGCCGTCGGCAAAAATAGCATCATTCTCCGGACCAGCGACGGGTCGACCTGGTCGATGGATACTTCCCTGAATGAACTTGCACAGCTTAACTGGGTGGACGCCACCGACGCGGCCAGCAACGGCTGGATCGCGGGGCAGGCTGCCTGCACCACGGCGGACCCATGTGACCCTGGTCTGTCAAGCCAAGGCGTCATCTACAAATACAGCGGTGGGACCTGGACGCCGACGTACGAGCCATCGACGGATTTCCTCTCCTCAATCGACATGATCGACGCCAATACGGGGTACGCCGTTGGGGACTTGGGTGTGGTCCTCAAAACCACCGATGGCGGCTCCACCTGGCAGCCTGAGAACTCGGGCACGGTCAGGCTGCTGGCCGCGGTTTCATTCTCCAGCACTACCAACGGCTTTGCCGTGGGGGCCTCGGGCCGGGTAATCCACACGCAGGACGGCGGCGCCACCTGGTCGGCGGAAAATCTGGGAACGTTCAACGATATGTACTGCGTGTCCGCATTAGGAGACCGCCAGGCGCTTGCCGGCGGGGACCAGGGGGCGGTGCTGAAGGCAAACCGGCCATATTATTTCACCTGGTATGACAACCAGTCGCCGGACACTTCTGACTGGGTGCTGCTGGCGAACCCGTCTGGTTCGGCGCAGACTGATCAGTTCAACCTGTTTATCGGGGGGCGCCAGTGGAATTTAAGCGGCAACGGCGCCGTGGCTCCCGGCAGCACGCTGTACGCCCAGTATCTGGGGGTCATCGGCGGACCGGTAAACGCGGCCTCGCTGACCTCCGACAAGGCGATCACCAGCCAGCGCACGCTCTGGGCGGGAAACTCCCTGGAAGAGGTGCCGGGCCAGGACATTGACAATCTGTCCGATCATTACTACTGGACCTGGTACGATCAGACCAATGGCCGGCTCGACTGGGTGATGGTGTCAAATCCGAATCCGTTTGAGGTCTACTGTCAGGTCAAAATTGCCGGAGCTGTCAAAGGCTTTTACCCGGTGCCGGCCGGTCAGGATATCATGCCTTCTTACCCGGGAATGATCGGCGGTCCCGTAGAAGTCCAGGCATGGACTACCAGCAGCAAGACCGCACCGGCCAATATCATCGCTTCCCAGCGGGTGCTTTCAAACGGCGGCTCAGCTTTTAACGAGGTTCCCGGCACCCCCGCCTCGGAGCTCTCCAGCGACTACCTCTGGACCTGGTTGGGTGATGGTCTCCAATCCTTCTGCAACGACAACAGTCAGCGTGACTGTAAGCTTTAAAAACTTCGACGGCACTCCGGTAACCCGGAACTACAGCATCCCTCATGGCGGCAATTGGAATCCGGACTTCCCGGGGAAGATGGGCGGGCCGGTAAACGTCACCTCCACCGGCGGTCCCGTCCTCGCTTCGCAGCGCGTCCTCTGGAACGGCTATTTTAACGAAGTGCTGGGTCAGTAAAATTCGGGGCCTGCCTCCGCAGGCGATTGCCATGAGGCCGGCGGCACAAGGAAACGCGGCGCCGGCAAAGAAAATCTAAGGGCGGCTTCCGGGCCGCCCTGTCGCTGCCTGGCCCCGGTTTGGGGACCATGTCCCGCGGAATTTGCAAAACCGGCTTCGGGCCGGTAACCTAGGGCATCGGGTTCGCCAGCAATGTGAACCAAAGGAAAACATGGACGGCGAGAAACCGAAAAAAGAATCCCTGGCTGCAGTTCTCCTTCCCCGCCGTCAGGCGCGCCCTTCCTGGGACGAGTACTTTTTCCAGATAGCAGAGCAGGTTGCCACGCGCTCTACCTGCATGCGCCGGCAGGTGGGAGCGGTGCTGGTCAAGGACAGGCGGATTCTGTCAACCGGCTATAACGGCGCCCCCCGGGGGATCAGCCACTGCACGCAGGTAGGCTGCCTCCGGGAGCAGATGGGCATCCCCTCGGGTGAGCGGCACGAGCTTTGCCGGGCGCTCCACGCGGAGCAAAATGCGATCGCCCAGGCGGCCCTCCACGGGGTCAAGATCGATGGATCGACGCTTTACTGCACGCACCAGCCCTGCTCGCTGTGCGCCAAGATGATTATTAATTCCGGCATCGTGGAAGTCTATTTTGACAAGGGTTATCCCGATGAGCTGGCAACCGGCTTGTTTGCCGAGGCGGGCATCAGGTTGCATCGGATGGGCGGATAGTGGATTTCATCGAGACACCGATTGCGGGAACGAGAGCGGCCGTGATCGCGTTCGTGGTGGCGGCGGCGATTGTTTTTGTGGTTACGCCGACGGTGGGCTCTATCGCCCGCCTCGTCGGCGCCATGGATGAACCAAATGCCCGCAAGATCCACGCGGACCCGATCCCGCGGCTGGGCGGGCTGGCGATCTTTTTCGGTTTCATGATTCCGGCGCTGTTTTTCCTTGATCTTAATTCACAGATGAAAGGGGTGCTCGCCGGCGCCTCTATCATTACCCTGTTTGGCGCCGTTGATGATTTCCGGCCCACCGGTCCCCTGGTAAAATTCGCCGGCCAGTTTATCGCCGCCGCCTGCCTCGTCTATTACGGCATGCGGATTGACTACTTCTCGCTGCCATACATTGGCACCATAAATCTGGCGGCGGCGGCGGCGGTACCGCTGACAATATTATGGGTAGTCGCACTGGTCAACATCGTTAACTTCATGGACGGGATGGACGGCCTCGCGGCAGGTGTGTGCACCATCGCTGCCGGCACTTTCGCGGTCATCGCCATTTCGCTGGGGCGGCCCGGCGCCGGCATCCTGGCGGCGATCCTGGCGGGAACCACGCTCGGTTTTCTCCGGCACAACTTCTTCCCGGCGTCGATTTTCATGGGAGACTCCGGGTCGATGCTGCTCGGGTTCATCCTTGCCGCCGTTACCGTGAACGGTGTCCTGAAAAGCGTCGCCGCCGTCACCCTGATCATCCCGCTGCTGATCATGGGCGTGCCGATGTTTGACCTGTCGCTGACGATTCTCCGCCGCGTGAAGAACGGGCAGAACATCTTTCGTCCGGACCGGGGACACGTGCATCACCGGCTGTTTAATATCGGCTTCTCGCAGCGGAAGGCCGTATTCGTCCTGTATTTCTGGTCCACCCTGATGAGCGCGGTGGCGCTGTCGATGCGGTTTGCGCCCGGGTTTGTCACTGTCATTCTCGCCGGCGTGGCGATCGGCGTCAGCCTCTACCTGATTTATCTGCTTGATATTCTCCAGGTTCGGAGCCGGCGGCACCCCGATTATTGATCGAAATATTCCCCCGTTTTCATCCGCGTGCCTTTTGATGCTCCGTCAGGCCCGCCGGGGTTTCAATCACAAATCTTCACCACGATGATAGCTTTTCCCGCCAGATAACCGGCCCTGGCAACCAGGCTATTAGCAGTCGTGGCTGCTGATACGAACGTCTATCTGTTTTGCTTATTGGAAATATTAAAAATAAGGACTAGACGCAGGATGAAATTAAGGTAAGATAGTGAATCGCTATTAGTAACTCTTGTAGCGAAGTTTTTCTAATGGTATACTGACGCGGTTCAAATTGCCTCCCAAGATGGCAAAACCGAAAGGCAGCCAAGGCAGCTCCGCCAGCTGGGAGTGGATAGCTCTCTATCTTCTGGGCGGAGTCTTACTCGGCACAGTCTGCGGACTGGGTTTGGATTATCTTCTAAAAACCACTCCGCTTTTTCTGATTCTAGGCATCTTTGGCGGTTTCGCCGCGGGGCTCTACGGAATCTACAAGACTGTTTTCTGATCCGCTGGAGACCCGGTGGGCCGCGGGAATTTGAACGTGGCGCCCAAAGTGCGCCGGGGGGCCAGCCGCCACCGTTGTCGGGCAGGGCTTGAGCAGGGCACCCCGCGTTTGTAAAGCACCGAAAACCACGGGAAAGGTTGCGTTATGGTAGGAAAGCTGGCATCGCTGATGACTATCGTGATCGGCATCGGCCTGCTCGTGGGCGTTCTGGTCCGGCCGCTGTTTGCCCCCTGGGCGCTGGCCGCCGGGATCTTTGTTGTCAACTACGGTCTTTCCCTGCCCTTCCTGCCCTTGATTGCGCGACTAAATGCGGGGGCCGCAGCCGGAGTGGCAATTCTCAGTTTCCTGATCCGCTTCGGCCTGATCGGCCTGGGCCTGCTGCTGGTGGCGCTGGCGCTGCCGAACTACTTTGTCATGACATCTATCTGTTTTTTGGTAGTGTATACGGCGTTTCTGACTCTGGAGATTTTCGTGGGGCTTCGCAGCCGCGCCGGGCTTAAGCAGGAGGTGAAGGCGTGAGCATTCTTAATCCCGCTGATGAATTTACCGACGCCCTCAAGCCGGTTGACATCGCCGGTCATCATCTCCAGTTCAAATTGGGTCCCGTTGACATGTCGATCAACAAGGTTGTACTTTACCTGTTCCTGGGCGCGGCGATTACGGCGCTGGTTTTCATCCTTATCTCCAAAGTGGCCCGGGTGCTGCCCACGCGCAAGCAGGCCGGCTTTGAAGCGATCTACGAATACGTGCGGGATGTGCTGGTGGGCGCGGTGATGCCGGCGGAGGCGGCGGCAGCGTGGTTCCCGTATATTGCCGGACTTTTCTTCTTCATCCTGATCAGCAACATCATCGGACTGATACCGCTTCCGTTTAACCTGGCGTCGGGTTTTCACAATATTCCCGAGTTCAAGACCTACGCGGCCACCGCCAACATTAACGTCACCATCGCGCTGGCTGCCATTACATTTGTCGCAACCCACGTTTCCGGCATACGGGCCAACGGCGCCATCGGCTATTTCAAGGGCTGGATGCCGTCAACGGCGCCGCCGGTGCTGAAACAGGTGCTGTTCGTCCTGCACGGCATCAGCGAGCTGTTCCGCCTGGTGTCGCTGTCCGTGCGACTTTTCGCCAATCTGGTTGCCGGGCACTTGGTCTTGCTTGTGTTTTACGCCATGATCCTGATGATTCAGTCCGTGGCCCTGGCCATCCTGATTGTGCCGCTGGAAGCGAGCGTGGTCGCGGTCAGCCTGTTTGAGATTTTCGTCGCGGGAATTCAAGCGTATATTTTTGCCATCCTGTCGGCGGTTTACATCGGTGGCGCGATCCACCAGGAACACTAAAGGCGGATTGTGGATGGCAGATGGTGGATGGTAAAGTTTTCCACCATCATGGTTTAATGGTTGGGCGTACCCCGGCGGCGAAGTTGTAAATCGGATGTGGAAAGTGGCTGCTGGATTTTGGTTATTCACCATCAGTTTTGATAGGTTAGAAGATTAATGGTAATTGTCGAGCGGATGCCGGATACCGGGCACAGCATGCCGGATATCCGTCATCTACGATCTGACCATTTGAGAGGAGGATTATATGGATGAGAAAGCAGCAGCGGTTTTAGGTGCCGGTTTGGCCATCGGCGCGGGGGCCATCGGTCCGGGACTCGGCATTGGCTTCCTGGTTGGCAAGAGTGTGGAAGGCATCGCTCGCCAGCCCGAGGCATCCGGTGACATCCGCACCACCATGTTTATCGGCATCGGCGTTACAGAGGCTGTCGCCCTCTACGCGCTGGTTGTCGCTTTTCTGCTCGTTTTCGTCAAGGGCTAGAAGGTTGGGCACGGCGCCAAGGCGTGATGCCCGGCCCTGACGGCTTAGGAGGTGCTTGCAAGCACTATGCTCAGTATTCAACCTGGACTAATGATATATACCCTGATTACTTTCGGGATCCTGCTGTTCGTCCTGAAGAAGTACGCTTTTGGACCGCTGCAGGCCGTGATCGACCAGCGTCGCGACGCCATCGAGGAAAGCATCCATCACGCGGAGGAGATGGACCGGAAGGCCAAGGAAGCGCTGGCAGAGTACCGCCAGTCAATCTCAACCGCCAAGATGGAAGCGGAGCAGATCGTCGAAAGAGCGCGCAAGATTGGAGACGACCAGAAGGCTGAGATCATCGGCGAGGCTCATGTCCATGCGCAAAAAGAGGTTGAAAATGCGCGCGATCAGATCCGGCGGGAGACCAGGAAAGCGGTCGATGAAATCAAGGATCAGGTCGCGGATCTGACCATCCTGGCGGCCGGCAAGGTGGCCGGCAGAACCATTACCAAGGAAGACCATCTTCGTTTGGTTGACGAAGCGCTGGCGGAGGTTGATTTCGACCGGTTGGGCGCCGGGGGCAACTAGGCTTGGCTGACCAGAGAACAGCGAATGTTTACTCCCAGGCCCTCTTTGAGGCTGCCGAGGATGCCGGCTCGCTGGCAGCGACATCAGCTGATCTTGCTGCTTTTGTTGAGGCCATGCAGCGCTCCCGCGAGCTGACCGCGGTCCTTTATAATCCGCAGATAAGCTCCATTCAGAAAAAAAGGATTGTCAAGGATCTCACCGCAGGCGGCGACCGCATTTTTGTCAACGGGATTAACCTGCTGATTGACAAACGGCATCCGGATCTCATCCCGGAGGTTTATGACGGATTTACGCGTCTGCTGCAGAAGAAAAACAAGGTGGTGGAGGTTGAAATCGTTTCAGCGATAGAACTTCCTGAGGAGACCAAAGCCAAGATCAGAGACCGGATCGCCGCCGCCACCGGCAAGCAGATCGACATGAAAGCGATCGTGCGCGAGGATGTTGTCGGAGGGCTGATCCTCCGGATCGGCGACATAATTGTTGATGGCAGCCTGAAAGCGAAGCTGCAGCAGCTTCACAACAGGCTGGCCCGAGCGACTATTGTAGGGAGTGAAGATAGCTTTGAAACTGCGTCCTGAAGAAATTACCGCTGTTCTCAAGAGCCAGATTGAGAACTACGAGGCTGAGGTCGAGGTTGAAGAGGTCGGCCGCGTTCTCGAGGTCGGTGACGGCATCGCCCGCATCCACGGCCTGGAGAAGGCGATGGCATCGGAGATGCTCGAGCTTCCCCACGATGTCGTGGGCCTGGCGCTAAACCTGGAAGAAGACAATGTCGGCGCCGTGTTGATGGGCGAGGACACCCTGATTCAAGAGGGCGACCTGGTCAAGCGCACTGGCAGGGTCATGAGCGTGCCGGTGGGAGAAGCGCTGATCGGCCGCGTTGTCAATGCTCTCGGGAGGCCGATCGACGACAGGGGCCCGATCGAGACATCCGAGTACCGGCCGGTCGAGTTCAAGGCCCCGGGCGTGATTGCCCGGCAGCACGTAAGCACGCCGCTGCAGACCGGAATCAAGTCGATCGACTCGATGATCCCCATCGGCCGCGGTCAGCGCGAGCTGATCATCGGCGACCGCCGCACCGGCAAGACGGCCATCGCGGTGGACACCATCATCAATCAGAAGGGGCAGGATGTAATCTGCATCTATGTGGCGATTGGCCAGAAGGCTTCCAATGTGGCCAGCGTCGTCGCCAAACTGGAAGAGCACGGCGCCATGGATTATACGATTGTTGTGCTCGCCGCCGCCTCCGAGCGCGCGCCGCTGAAGTTCATGGCCCCCTATGTCGGCACCGCGATGGCTGAATATTTTTGCTACAAGGGCGGCGAAGCCATGTGTATCTACGACGATCTGACCAAGCACGCTGACGCCTACCGCCAGATGTCGCTGCTGCTCAGGCGTCCGCCGGGGCGCGAAGCTTATCCCGGTGACGTCTTCTACCTGCATTCACGGTTGCTGGAACGCGGCGTCAAGTTGTCCGATGACCTCGGCGGTGGCTCGATCACTTCTCTGCCAGTCGTGGAAACCCAGGCCGGTGACGTCTCAGCTTACATCCCGACCAATATCATTTCGATCACGGACGGCCAGATCTTCCTCGAGCCGGACCTGTTTTACTCCGGCGTGCGGCCGGCCATCAACGTCGGCATCTCGGTCAGCCGCGTTGGCGGCGACGCCCAGATCAAGGCGATGAAGAAGGTTGCCGGCAAGCTTCGGCTTGACCTGGCCCAGTACAACGAGCTAAAGGCTTTTGCGCAGTTCGGCTCGGAGCTGGATGCGGCGACGCAGGCGCAGCTGGCCCGGGGCGAGCGGATGGTTGCCGCTCTTAACCAGGGGCAGTATCAGCCCTTTCCGGTTGAAGAGGAGGTAGCGGTTATTTTTGCCGCGACCCAGGGATTCCTGGACAAGGTCAGCGTAGACCGCGTTCCGGACTTCAACTCCGGCCTGATCGCCCGGCTGCACAGCGAGCATCCGGAGCTTCTGACCGTGATCCGCGAAGAGAAGGAAATCTCGGACGACACCGATGCCAGGCTCCGCGCCGCCATGGAGGAATTCCTGAAGGACTTCCAGCCGGACCATGAGCAGCTGAATGTGCCGGCGCCCACGGCCGCGGAACCGGAAGCTGCAGAAGCGGCCACGGCTTAAACAACGATATTGTCATCCTGAGCGAAGCGAAGGAGCTGGAGGCTCCTCGCCGCTTTGCTCCTCGGAATGACAGCTGGAAACAGGATGTTAAAATTGATCAGGAATAATATCTGATGGCAGCGTTCAGAGATATAGCACGCCGGATTGCTTCGGTAAAAAATACTCGCAAGACCACCAAGGCCATGGAGATGGTGGCGGCCGCCCGGCTCCGGCGCGCCCAGAATCGCATCGAAGCGCTGAGGCCTTACGCCGAGCGGATGATGGAGTTAATGCAGGAAGTCGCCCGGCACTCCGAGGGCGGTGAAGAATTTCCGTTGCTTAAGGTGCACGACGAGGAAAAGCGGATCGCTATCGTCATGTTGACCGGCGACCGCGGCCTGGCCGGAGCGTTTAACGCCAACATCATCAGGCATTCCCTGTCAATCCAGAGCGCCGCGCACGCCGAGGGCAAGGGCGTTGAGTGGGTCATTGTCGGCCGCAAGGGAGTAGGCACCATGCGCTTCCGCGGGGTCAACGTGAGGGAGGCGATCACCGGCATTACCGACCGCCCCAAATTTACCGATGCGGAAGATATCGCCCACCGCGTTGTTACCATGTATATCGCGGGTGAAGTTGACCGCGTTTATCTTGTGTACAACCATTTCAAGTCCCCCATGGAGCAAACCGTTACCGAAGAGGTGATTCTGCCTCTGGGTGAGGAGATCGTGACGACGGAGCCCGAGGTTTCCGAGGAAGCGCGAAAGCTGCAAGGGGATTTCATTTATGAGCCCAGCGCTGCCGGCATCCTCCGGAGCCTGCTCCCCAGTTATGTTGATAACACAATTTACCGGGCACTGCTGGAATCAACCGCCAGCGAGCATGGCGCCCGGATGACGGCGATGCGCAGCGCTTCGGAAAACGCCGAGGAGATGGTCGGAAAGCTGACTCTGGCGATGAACAAGGCGCGCCAGGCGGCGATTACGCAGGACATCCTGGAAGTTGTAGCGGGAGCGGAAGCTTTAGGATAAAAGTTTTGAGTTTATAGTTTCCAGTTTCTAGTTAAAACCTGTAAAAATGACAACTAGAGACTAGAAACCAGAAACTGGAAACCTGATTTTATAGGGAGTGATTCATGAATACAGGAACCATAGTTGAGATCATCGGCCCGGTGCTTGACGTCAAGTTCGAAAAGCAGCTGCCGGCTATTTACAACGCTCTGCAGATCAGCGTGCCCAGGGAGGACGGGTCGATTTTCCGGCTGGTGGCGGAAGTGCAGCAGCACCTGGGAGACAACAAGGTGCGCGCGGTGGCGCTCGATTCCACCGACGGCATCCCTCGCGGCCTCGAGGTCATCGACACCGGCGCCGCCATTAGCGTGCCGGTGGGCGACGCCACGCTGGGACGTCTGTTTAACGTCATCGGTGAAGCCATCGATAACAAGGGCGAAGTCAAGGCTGGGGAGAAATGGCCGATCCACCGCGAGGCGCCTCCCTTCGAAGACCTGACTCCGACCGATGAGGTCTTTGAAACCGGCATCAAGGTCATTGACCTGCTGGCGCCGTATGTCAAGGGCGGCAAGACTGGCCTCTTTGGCGGCGCCGGCGTGGGCAAGACCGTTCTGATCATGGAGCTGATCCACAACATCGGCAAGGAGCACAGCGGCGTCTCCGTTGTCTCCGGCGTGGGCGAGCGCACCCGCGAGGGCAACGACCTTTACAATGAGATGATTGAGTCCGGCGTCCTCGAAAAGACCTGCCTGGTATACGGCCAGATGAATGAGCCGCCCGGGGCCCGCCTCCGCGTTGGCCTGACGGCGTTGACCATGGCCGAATATTTCCGCGACAAGCTGGGCCAGGACGTGCTTTACTTCCTGGATAACATCTTTCGTTTCTCGCAGGCGGGCTCGGAGGTCTCGGCCCTCCTGGGCCGGATGCCGTCCGCCGTCGGTTACCAGCCAACGCTGGCCTCGGAGATGGGCGAGCTGCAGGAGCGGATCACCTCGACCAAGAACGGCTCGATCACTTCGGTGCAGGCCGTTTACGTCCCCGCCGATGACCTCACCGACCCGGCGCCGGCTAACACTTTCGCACACCTGGACGCCACCACCGTTCTCTCGCGCGCCATCTCCGAGATGGGCATCTACCCGGCGGTCGATCCGCTGGATTCCACGTCGCGCATCCTCTCGCCGGACGCTGTGGGCGAGGAGCATTACAAAGTGGCGACGCAGGTGCAGGAAACCCTGCAACGCTACAAGGAACTGCAGGACATTATCGCCATCCTGGGAATGGACGAGCTCTCGGACGAGGACAAGCTCACCGTGCAGCGCGCCCGCAAGCTGCAGCGCTTCCTGTCGCAGCCATTCCATGTCGCAGAGACATTCACCGGCATCAAGGGAGCCTACGTGCCGCTCAAGGAGACGGTGCGCGGCTTCAAGGAGATCATTGAGGGCAAGCACGACGATCTGCCCGAGCAGGCGTTTTACATGATGGGCGGGATCGACGAAGTTGTCAAAAACGCGCGCGGCATGGCCGGCGAGCAGGCGGCTGCCGGGGAAGAAAAGCCCTCGGAAGAACCCGAGACTGAGGCGGCGGTAGCTTAAGCGCCAGGAAGGAAAAGGCCTGCGGATATGGAAGAAACTAGCAAAAGGCTCCAATGCGAGATCGTTACGCCGGAAGGGCTCATTTTGAGCGATGACGCTTTGATAGTAGTCATCCCCGGCGAGACGGGAGAGCTCGGCATCATGCCCCGGCATGCGCCGATCGTGACCAGTACGGTAATCGGCAGGGCCCACGTGTACGGCGAAACAACCGGCCGGCAGGAACTGGCCGTGGGAGACGGATATGCCAAGATGCAGTTCGACAGGCTGTTGCTTCTGGTTGACACTGCGGAAATGGCGTCAGAGATTGACATTGAACGGGCCCAGGCGGCTCTGGCGCGGGCCGAGTCATGGCTGGGCCGCAGCCAGGAAGAAGGGGTGGACACGCACCGCGCGCAGCGGGCCCGCCGGAGAGCTCTCAACCGGATCAAGGTCGCCGGTCTGTAACAGCGGAGACAGGAATTTAGGCATTGGACTTTGGATAAAAACTGTGGATCGATATCCAGGTTGGAATTCCAGGTGAATGGGTATCCAATGTCCAATGTCCAAGATCCAATGTCTGGTTTATGGAATCTTTTTTAATAAACGGCGGCAATCCGCTGACGGGCGCGGTCAGGGTTTCCGGAGCCAAGAATTCAGCCCTGAAGCTGATGGCGGCGGCGCTTCTCACCCCGGATAAGACTATCCTGCAAAACGTCCCCATGATCAAAGACGTCCGCACGATGGCGAGCGTCCTCCGGGAACTGGGCGCCGGCGTCACTGTCACGCCGGAGCGGGTGGAGATCGATCCGTCCGGCGGTCTCTCCGACACGGCGCCGTACGAACTGGTCCGCCAGATGCGCGCCTCCATCATTGTCATGGGGCCGCTGCTGGCGCGGCTGGGCCGGGCGCGGGTCGCGATGCCGGGCGGCTGCAATATCGGGCCGCGGAAAATTGACTTCCACTTAAGCGGTCTGGAAAAGCTGGGAGCCCGCATCAATGTTGAGCACGGGTTTATCAATGTTGATACAAATGGGCTTACAGGTGACGTAATCAGTCTCGACTATCCCAGCGTCGGCGCCACCGAGAACATCATGATGGCCGCGGTGACGGCGCGCGGACGCACGGTGATCGAATCCGCCGCCAGAGAACCCGAGATCATTGATCTGGCCAAATTTTTGACTTCGATGGGCGCGCGCATCAGCGGCGCCGGCTCCGAGACCGTCATCATCGATGGTGTTGACGAACTGGCCGGCGCCACCCACACGGTCGTACCGGACCGGATTGAAGCCGGCACCTTCATGATCGCGGCGGCGGTGACTCGCGGCGATCTGGTGATCGAGGATGTCAATCCGCTGCACCTGGAAATCTTTATCAGCAAGCTGAGATCGATCGGCGTTGAGGTCCAGGAGTTCGATCACAAGATCCGGTGCCGCGGCGCCGGCGAGTTTCACAGCACTGATATCGCCACTTTGCCGCATCCCGGATTTCCCACAGATCTGCAGGCGCCGGTATTGGTGCTGCTGTCCCTGGCGCGGGGGCATAGTATCGTCACGGAAAACGTCTTCGAGAACCGTTTCGTGTTTGTCGATGAAATGAACCGGCTGGGCGCGAGCATCCGCACGAGCGGCCATCACGCCGTCGTTCACGGTCAGAGCCGTCTGGAGGGAGCCATTGTGGAGGCGCCCGACCTGCGCGCCGGCGCCGCCCTGGCGCTGGCAGGCCTCGCGGCGGCCGGCACGACCGAGGTGCGGCGCATCGGTCATATCGATCGCGGTTACGAGAATTTTGAGCAAAAACTGCAGGCGCTGGGGGCGGATATTCAACGGGTAGAGGTCAGCAATCGCGCGCCGTCAGCGGCGCCGTTCTAGGAATCTGTGACAAGGATCATTCGGAGCGGGGGCTGTAAAGGACATGGGCGGCGTCCTCAGGAAGAAGAAGTCCTCGCCGTCCCTGAATGTGCGGCTGCAGGCTTTTTCCCCTGCGCCGCCCGCGGTTAAGGAACAATCAAGCTGTCAAAAATCATCGTCGTCAAAATCGGAAGCAATACCCTCACCGATGAGAGCGGCTGCGTCCGTGAAGACCAGGTCACAAGGTTAACCGGTGATATCGCCGAACTGGTCCGGAGCGGCAACGGCCTGCTGGTTGTCTCCTCGGGCGCGATCTCTTGCGGCCTGGGGCTGCTGCCGGCCGGACGGCGTCCGGTGGAAACGGTGGAGCTGCAGGCCGTTTCAGCAATAGGGCAGGGCAGGCTCTATCAACGCTACTTTGAGCTGCTTGGCGCCGCCGGAATCACTACCGCGCAGGTTCTGCTTACTTCATATGACATCGAGGCCCGCAGCCAGTACCTGAACGCCCGCGGCACGCTCAGGAAGCTGCTGGAATGGGGGATCGTTCCCGTTATCAATGAAAACGACACAACATCGGCGGATGAGATCCGGTACGGGGACAATGATTTTCTGGCGGCCCAGGTTGCCATTCTGGTGCAGGCGGACCTGCTCCTGTTGCTCACGGATACGGAAGGGTTATATACTAATGACCCTTCCGTGGATCCCCACGCCCGTCTGATTGAAGAAGTGAGCGACCGGTCCCTGCTGGACAGAATCGAAGCCGGGGAGCCGTCCAGCTCGATTGGCTCCGGCGGTATGAAAAGCAAGATTGTGGCGGCGGATATGGCCACTTCCGCCAACATTGAGGTGGTGATCGCCAGCGGCGGGCGCGCCGGGGTCATCAGGGCGGCGGCGGCGGGTGAAAGGGTTGGAACCAGGTTCCATCCGCTGAAGCCTACCATGAGCAGTTTCAAGCTTTGGCTGAAATACGGCCGGCCCAGCAGCGGGGCGATCATTGTTGACGCGGGCGCCGCTGAGGCTTTGCGGCGGCGGGGAAAGAGCCTGCTGGCGGCGGGAATTGTCGCGGTCGAGGGGGAATTCGCCGCCGGAGAGGCGGTGGACGTTCTGGAGGAAAAGAGCCGGGCAGTGATCGGCAAAGGGGTGGCGGCGTATTCGGCGAAGGAACTTGACAGGATCAAAGGAATGCAAAGCGGCGATGTGATCAAGGCGATGCCGCACGGAGAGGAAGAAGTAGTTCATCGGGATTATTTTGTTTTGGCGGAGGGATAAATTTTGGTGCCATCCAGGAAAGAAAAAGATAACAGCTCGCAAATAACAGAAATATGTCAACGCGCGAAAGCGGCTTCGCGGCAGCTTGCCGGCCTTCCCACGATGGACCGCAACCGGGCGCTGCTGGAGATGGCAGCCGCCCTGGAGCGACGCAAGGGGGAGATCATCAGGGAGAACCGGGATGACGTCAAGGAAGGAAAGGCCGCCCGCCTCTCCGGTGCCTTGATGGACCGGCTAATGCTGGATGAAGACAGAATCAGGGAGATGGCGGCCGGCCTGCGCAAGCTGGTCCACCTGCCCGATCCGGTGGGTGAGGTGGTTGAAGGCCGGCGCCTTCCCAACGGGCTGGAGCTGAAGAAGGTGCGGGTGCCCTTCGGTGTCGTTGCCGTCATTTATGAGGCCCGCCCCAACGTCACCACCGATGCGGCCGGCCTGTGCCTTAAAACCGGCAACGCGGTAATTCTCAGAGGCGGCAGCGCCTCGCTGCATTCCATCCGGATGCTGACGGAAGTGGTGGGCGGCGCCCTGCTCGATGCCGGGCTGCCGAGCGACGCGGTGCAGCTGGTGGCTTCCCGCGACCGCGCCCCGCTTAAAAAACTGCTGGCGATGAAGGAGTACGTCGACCTGGTCATCCCCCGCGGCGGCGAATCGCTCAAACAGTTCCTGATCAAGAACTCCACCATCCCGGTGATTTACGCCGCTGGCGGCAACTGCCACGTTTATGTCGATGCCGGCGCCGACCTGGAGAAGGCAGCCGCGATCACCGTTAACGCAAAGGTGCAGCGCCCCGGCGTCTGCAACGCGGCGGAGACGCTGCTCATTCACAAGGACGTCGCTGCCGACTTTGTTCCCTCGATCGTCCAGGAGCTGACAATCCGGGGAGTGAAGCTGTTTGTAACGCCGGAAGTCAAGGAGCTCGCCGGCGGCAAGGCAAAAGAGCTGGAAGACGCCGTCAGTGAGCATTTCGCCACCGAATTTCTCGACCTGAAAATGGCGGTCAAGATTGTTGACAATCTGGACGAGGCCATCGACCACATCGCCGCTTACGGCACCGGCCATTCAGAAGCGATCGTCACCGAAGACCTGGGAGCCGCCCGCGACTTCTCCGACCGCGTTGACGCTGCCTGTATTTATGTCAACGCGTCAACCAGGTTTACCGATGGAGGACAATTCGGCATGGGCGCCGAAATCGGCATTAGTACGCAGAAGCTGCATGCCCGCGGGCCGGTAGGCCTCCGCGAGCTGACTTCGACAAAATATGTGGTCACCGGGGATGGGCAGGTGAGGACCTAGTTCAAAAGTTCAAAGTTCAAAGTTCAATGTTGCCAACTTATGAACCAGCTTTCTAACAAACTTTGAACTTTGACATTGAAACCGGGGTTTTATGAAGTTAGCCATTATGGGCGGCACTTTTAACCCGATTCATATCGGTCATCTGGTTTGCGCCGAGGAAGCTGTGTCGCAGTTCGAGCTCGATCAAGTGCTGTTTATGCCCACGGGCCTGCCTCCGCACAAGGAAATCAGAAAAGGGGTAAGCTCTGGGGCGCGGTTTCAAATGTGCATGATCGCCACCCGGGACAACCCCCTTTTTGAGGTTTCCCGCTACGAGATCAACAGGGAAGAAACAAGCTACACCGTTGATACCATCCGTCACTTCCGCCGGCAGCAGCCGGAATCAGACCTTTATTTTATTTCCGGAGCTGACGCCATTCTTGAGATCCTGGAGTGGAAAGATCCCGATGAGCTGCTGTCGATGGTGATGTTGATCGGGGCGACCAGGCCCGGCTATCCGCTGGACCGGATATCCGGAAACCTGGAAAAATTTCTGCAGGCAAAAAAGGTAAAAATCATGGAAATACCGGGCATAGGCATTTCCTCAACCATGATCAGAGACCGCGTTTCAGAAGGAAAGTCAATCAGATATCTGGTGCCCGAGGGCGTCCGCAGGTTCATTTATGAGGAAGGGCTCTATCGAAAAGCATAGGCGGGGCCGGCGCTATCGCGGCAGCCATTACCGCTCCCGGGCAGGCGAGGTTCCGGCCCCCGGCTCGCGCCGGACCCGGCTGGCCGAGCGGCGGCGGCGTCTTCGCCGGCGGCAAACATACCTGACTCTTCTCGCGGGCATATTTCTTTCTGCCGCCGTATTTACGGGCATCGTCCTGCTGGAGAAATCCAGGGGAAGTTCCGCGGCGGCCCGGTCCGAAACCGGAGACAGCCAAAACGTTATCTTTAGCGGCATCGACCAGGGAAATCTTACCCAGATCTTGCTGCTGGAAGTTTCTCAAAAAGGTTACAGCCTCTACACGCTGCCCGCGCGGACGCTGGCGGACGTGCCGGGCCACGGCTTTGAGCGGCTGGACCAGATCATCAATACCGGCGGCCAGTCTTTACTTGACCAGACGGTGGCCGATCTGCTCCGGCTTCCCATCCGCTATCATGTGATTTTTAATTCCGGCGCCCTAGGGCTGATGGCGTCCGAGGCGGGCAGTGTCGATTTCAAGGCCCTGGAACCGCTTCGGAGCGCCGACGGGTCCGTCAACCTTGGCAAGGGGGACAACCCTGCCGACCCCCGGCAGGCCATGTCATATCTAAATGAAACTGTCAATGACGGCAGCGCCGGTCCGCAGATTCAGGCATTGTTTTATCAGGGGTTGTTCGCGGGACTCAGCGGCAAGCCCGAAGGCGAACGGAGGACCTTTGCCGGGCAGCTCTACCGGCAGGTGCAGACCGACCTGGGTGAGGACAGCTTTGCCAATTTATTTGTTTCCATTACGACCCCGGGACAGCCTTTCGGCGTCTGGGCGCTGCCGGTGCAGGCTGCCGGGGAGGGCCAGGCCTGGTACTTTGAGCCGCAGCCGGCAGAGCTTTCCGTGCTGACGTCCGGCTCCCCCGCCAATTCCGCGTTTACCCTCGAGATCCGGAACGGCGGTGTCGGCCAGCCGGTGATTGACGCGGTGACCGCCAAACTGGCGCCGCTCCGTTTCAAGATGGCGCCTGCCACCGACGCGTCAGATGTAGGCTATGATTCCACACAGATCAGATGCGGCAGCGACGCTCTTGACGGCGGCGGGCAGGTGGAGAATCTGCTGGGCAAGGGAACGATAATCAAGGATGACTCCCTGGAAAAGAAGCAAATCATTGTTATTATAGGAAGAGATATAAGCAATTCATGATGATGATTAATCGCTGATAGTAATGAGAGGTACTAACTGAATAACGAACAGCTGGCAAAAGAGATCGCGGCGGCGGCCGCTGAGAAAAAAGCCGAGGACATCATCGTCCTTGAAATGAAAGACACGTGTTCTTTTACCGATTATTTTGTTATCTGCACCGGCCGTAATCCGCGCCAGGCGAAGGCAATCTGCGAAGAAATCAGGATGCGCCTGAAAAGCGCCGGCGCCGCTCCCCCCCGGGTGGAGGGCGAGCAGGAGGGAGACTGGATTTTGATGGATTATCTAAATGTAATGGCGCACATTTTCACGCCGGAGTCGCGCGATTTTTACCGTCTTGAAATCCTCTGGAAGGAAGCCCCGCATCTGGAGGCCGTCCAGGCATGAAACCGGGCTCTCGATGAGGGACGCCGGATGAATCCCCGCGACAGGTTTGCGGCGGTCATCGCCGGCGAGCAGCCCGATTTTGTCCCTGTCATCCCCGTCCTGGACGGGTACTTTGCCCCCCGGCTGACCGGCCGGAAAAATGATGAATGCTGGCTGGACGGCGCCTGCATGGCGGCGGCGCTGGCCGAGGGGCTGAGGCGGCTCGGCTGCGACGGCGTCGTCGCCGAAATGGGCCTGGGTGAAAATCCAAATGTCCTTGGGTGTCCCCTGGAGGTGCGGGGGCATCAGGTGCCGCTGGTGGTTGACACGCTGGTCAACGGCCCGGAGGATCTGACCAAGGTCAAGGTTCCGGATCCCTGGGCGGAGGGAAAGATGGAGCCCGTTCAGCAGCTGGTCGAGGCGGCCGGCGACAGCGTTGTCATCGGGTCGGTCCGGTCGCCGTTTGAATTCGCGGCGACGGTTCGCGGTTTGATCGGCTTCATGACCGATTTTTACGGGAACCCGGGGCTGGTCCGGGATCTAATCGATGCCTGTTTTCCGGCAACGATAACGCTGGGACTGGCGCTTGCCGGCTCCGGGGTCGACGCCCTGGTCATCAAGGATTCCTTTGCATCTTCGAGCATGATTTCCCCGGGGCACTACCTCGAATTTGCCTTTCCGTCAGAAGCGGAAGCAGTTAAAGAGCTCGGGGGAAAGCTGCCGGTGATTCTGCACGTCTGCCGGAACAGCCTGCCAATCCTGCCGGATATGGCCAGGACCGGAGCTGCCGTGCTCGAGATCGACTCTCCCGTTGACCTGATCAAGGCGCGCGAGGCGGTGGGAAGCGCAGTGGTGCTGAAGGGGAATATCGATGCGGTCGGCGTTATTGAAAAAGGCAGCCGCGCCGATGTCGAAAGCGCGGTCCGGGCGGCCCTGGAGGCCGCGAAGCCCGGCGGAAGGTTTATCCTTAGCACCGGAGACTCGATACCATCAAGCGCTCCGGAAGAGAATGTGGCTGCTCTGGTCGAATTTGGCAGGGAATTTGGAAAATATTAACCCGGACAATGAACAGATATGGATTTGTTAAGCCGTTTTCAAAAGGCCATCATTGACGGTGACGCCGACGCGGCCGCCGCCATCGCCGAGGATATAACCAGGGTGGCGGAGGTTCGGCCCGACGCAATCATCAACAGCCTTTCCGGGGCTATGGAAACTGTCGGCGGGAAATACGAAACAGGGGAGTATTTTATCCCGGAAATGCTCCGCTCGGCTGAAGCGGTGGAGAAAGCGCTTTCGTTGCTGGATCCATATCTGTTTGAGCGGCGTCGTGACTTTAGCGGCGTCATCGTCATCGGGACGGTCAAAGGCGATATCCACAATATAGGCAAGAATATCATCGTGTCGGCGCTCCGGGCCTCCGGTTACGAAGTGCACGATCTCGGCGTGAATGTGCCTGCCGGCAAATTCGTGGATCGGGTCAAGGAGGTAAACGCAGACCTGCTCCTCCTCTCTGCCTTTACTACCTCCACCAAGCAGGCGCTGGTCGAGGTCCTTACGGCGTTGGAGGAGGCCGGCCTGCGCGGACGCGTGAAGGTTGTTTCCGGCGGAGCCGCCCACTCGGAAGAGCTGGCCCGCGATGTGGGCGTCGATGCGTTTGCCAGTGACGTCAAAAGCACGCTGGCGGTGTGCCGGGAGCTACTGGGCAAAAGGGGACACTAGCCCCGCGCAATTGACCAACAAGGGCGTTGCTTGTAGCATTAGTATGAAAGCAATCTCTTTTCTTGTTATTCAAATAAAACACGATCCGGTGGGGATTCTTTGACTAAATCTTGCAATTATAAGCAAGCGGGCGCCGCCGCGGCTGTGAAGGTCCTGTTGATTACACCGCCGTCAGGGCTCTGGAAAGATTCTGTGCAACGTCCCTGGATTTCTACGCAGCCCCTGGGGTTGGCTTACATTGCCGCTGCTATTCGGCAGAAACATCATGTGGTCCAAATATTGGACGGATATTCGATCGGGTCGTCCGCCAGCGAAATCAGAGAGGCCGTGCGTTCTTTCCAGCCCCAGATTGTTGGCATTTCTTCTTTAACGCCGCAATGGCCCGACGCGGAAAAGGTCGCGGTGATCGTCAAAGGAGTTAATAAAAACATCTGCACCGCCGTCGGCGGACCTCATGTGACTGCTTTACCGGCAGAGGCCGCCAGCCATCATGCGGTAGATATAGCTGTGGTGGGAGAGGGCGAAGAAACAATGCAGGAGATTTGTGATGCGGTGGCCGCGGGTTCTCCGATCGGTAATATCGCCGGCACGGTTTCAATGAATGGAGGCAATATTCCAAAGCACAATCCTGGCCGCGCCCGAAATTCGGACCTTGACAGCCTTCCATTTCCGGCTCATGATCTGCTACCCGAACCTGCCAGGTATAACCCGTATCCGGCCTGGGGAAACCGAGGAAAATTTTCGTGCATCATCAGCGGTCGCGGATGTCCTTATCGTTGCAGCTTCTGCGATGTTACTTCCCAGCAGGGCAGACGGTACCGCCTGCGGAGCGCTGAAAATATCGTGGATGAAATCAGCTGGCTAAACCTTGATTTCGGCGTAACGACGTTTTCTTTTCGCGACCCGTCAATGATTTGTGACCGGAACAGGCTGATGGAGATATGCCGGCTTATCGAGGAAAAAAATCTTTCTATCGCTTGGACATGCAGCGCCCGGGCCAACGAAATTGACCCGGAGATGCTGGCGGCTATGAAAAAAGCGGGCTGCCGCCTGATGCAATACGGCATCGAAGTGGGGAACGCGGAGATGCTGCTCAAGATCAAGAAGATCAGCAAAGCGCGGGTGGCAGAGGCGGTGCGGCAGACTCGCGGGGCTGGCATCCTGGCGCACGGCTATTTTCTCTTTGGCTTCCTGGAAGAGACGAAAGAGACAATTGCTGAGACGATCTCCTTTGCGAAGGAGCTAAAGTTAGACAGCGCGGGCTTTGCCGTGATGGTTCCCTTCCCGGGAACCGAGGAGTTCGAGAAATACAGCCGTGAGGGCCTACTGATAATGAAGGACTGGCGCGATTATGTACCTACCGGCGTTCCGGTTTACCGGCATCGGAACGTAACTCACGAAGATCTGGTCAAAGCAACCCGGCAGGCGTACCGGGAATTCTACTTGAGGCCGAGGATTATCGCTAAACATATACACGTCATGAAAAATTATCATACTCTTAACAATTATTTGCGTAGCGCCAGACAGTTCCTGTTCTGATCTAGCCGCTGCCGTCCCCGACGCGGAATACCTTAAACCGCTCCAGGGGGAGACTGGTAATGGTAAAGGGCAGCCGGCCCCAGTATGTCCCGTAAAAACCGGCATCGGCCTGCATGTTCATCACCCGCACCGGCACCTCCCAATTGGCCGCCGGTTCCCCGATCAGGTGCATCCGGCTCTGGAGGGAAGGCGCTACCGGCCTTTGCATGTAACTGGGCTCGATGATCAAATCCCCCTTTTTCGGAGCGGTGCTGTCCGAGGTTAGATATTTGTAATTTTGTTGCTCCATGTAGTGCCGGAATCCCCATTCCCCCACAAACCAGACCGTGCCTGAGGGCCGGTAGCGGCTCTGGACGGACAGGGCAAAGTCCTTGTAGGCCCGGGCCAGCTCGTAGTCGGCGAGCGAGAGCCAGAAGCCGGTGACTAAGGATAATACGATGGCCAGGACGGCAAAACCGGTCACGATCCGCCGGGAAGTAAATACCGTTTCCACCTCACGAAACATCAACAGGATCAACGGGGCAAATACGGGCAGATAGTATTTGGCCGGGGTATGGGGCAGCAGGATGACAATTGCCGCCAGGATTGAAACCAGCCACAGGGCCAGAAAAAGAAAATCCCGGTCGAGCGGAAGGCGCCGGGCCCAGTTGACGATTTGGATTATTCCTTCTGTAATCAGGCCTGTCAGCATCGAGGCGCCCGCGAAGACAAATATGCCAAACAAAACGGCGCTGGCGACCGGATAACCGGGCGCCAGCTGGCGCCAGCCGAGAAGCGCCGCGATCGCTGCGATTAGCGGCAAAGCCAGATATTTTTTGCGCCGCAGCATGAACCCTGCCGCGAGCAGCGGCGGGAAAATTGTTATGCCCCCCATTTCCAGTATCATCCCCTGAAACCGGCTGATGACGTCATTCTCTGTTACGCCCAGACCGCCGGCGTGAGAAAAGCGGGGAGGCGACTCGTAGCGGGCGTAATTAAACAACGTAAACAGCGCGAAGGACAGGAGCGGCAGCAAGAACGGCAGAGCGTTCCGGCGGCTTGGACGTCCCCGCCGGATCCAGGCGTATGCCGGCAGGAGGACAAGAAGGGCCAGAGACTGGTACCCCATGAAAATTGCCAGCGTTATCAGCAGGCTCGAAAACGCCAGCAGCCGCCGGCTGTCCGCATCGACACCATAGATGTACGCGGCGGTGGCGGCCATCCAGAGGGCCGTCATCGGCAGGTCCGCCATCAGCGTGTGCGACATCACCATTACCGCCGGCGCCGACAGGAACAGCAGGCTTGCCGCGAGGGGATGCTTTGTGAAGCGCCGGCCGAGGAAATACATGGAAACGCCGGCAATCAGGGGAAACACGATGAATCCCAGATGGAAAAAAAACTCCGAAGCGGTGACCCCCGCAATGGACATTATCAGCGAGATATAAAGCTCATCCAGGGGCGGATGGGTGTCCCGCATCGCCGCAATTTCTTTCCCCATCAGAAAATAGTTGGGCAGATGCTGCTCCAGGGGATGGGACAGGTTATTGCGGGCAAAGTCCCAGAAGATGGCGTCGTCAACGTGAAACGCCTGTCCCAGGAAAGGCACGGTGACGGCAAGAACGAACAGGAAGATAACCGTGGCACGGGCCACCGCCGCTATCCGGCCGTGCCGCACGTTGTCAACAACGGAAACGCGCGGCAGGACCGGCTGGTCCCGGTTCACCGGGCCGGCCGCGGCAGACTCGCGTATTGCCTGATCACCTTGCCGTGTATCAAGGGGTTGAAAAGAATATTTGTGACGAAATAACATTCGTGAGAGCAATAACACCGGGAATTACTGATCTGGGCCCGGACGGCGTCCGCCGGTGACGACCGGTAGATTTTCATCATATCGTAGCCGGCCTCGCGGATGTTTCCCATCTGCTCATCCAGAATCTCGCAAGGAAAGACGTCACCCACCTCGTTCATGACCAGAGCCAGGCGCCCGGCAAAGCAGCGAAGTTGACGACGGCCCTGGCGCACGGTTTCATAGATGAGCTGCCGCTGGACCAGATCCTGTGCGGATTTTATCCGCGACAGGTTGAAATGGTACATCTTGGGGCTTGCCCCTTTCAAGTCAGACTCCAGACGCATGATTGCCCGGCGGTACTTCTCCAGATCGATATCCTTTGTTTCAGGTGCGGCCGGGTCCCCTCTGACCAGCGAGATTGTATGGGTTTCGCATCCGGGAAGATTGTTGACAAAATCAATGATCTGATCCATATGGTCCTGATTTTCCCGGCAGAAAACAGTATTGATGCCGATCTGCAGGTTGGGAAAGCGGTCGCGCAGACGGCTAAGTTCTCCCCAGGTCTCGAGCGCCTTTTCGAAGCTGCCGGGAGTATTGCGGATCCGGTCATGCTCATCGCCGAGGCCGTCCAGCGAGACCTTGACCACCACCGCGCTTTTGCTGGCCAGGGCCAGGATCGCCTCCGTCTTGGGGATGATCAGGTCCGGGGCCAGCCCGTTTGTCGGCAGGGTGATTATCGCGGGTCTGTTATTCCGGTAAAAGGAGCCGGCGATATCGACAAAGTCCTGCCGCAGAAAGATCTCTCCGCCAGAAAAAAGCAACCATAACAGGCTTCCCATCCCGCGGGAGATCTTCTCGATCTCGTCCAGATCGAGTTCCCGGCGCTTGCTGTGCCGCCCGCGCCAGTAAAAACAAAACGGGCAGCGGGCGTTGCAGCGGGAGGTAACGAAGAACGTGAACTGAACCGGCCTGTTCTTCAATAAAATCTGGGGCGCGTATTTTAGGGGAGAATACATAAACTAAAGTTTCGAGTTTCTGGTGTCGAGTTTCAAGTTTCCGGCCTCGATGCTCGAAACCGGAAACTGGCAACGGGAAACTTGGTTATCCATACCGGCGGAGCAGCTTGACCTCCCACAGATATTTCATAGTGCCGATGAAAGATCCATAGGCGACGGCAAATGGGTAGATGAATTGAAAATAAAGCAGGCCGCGAATAAGAAACCAGGGACCGCGCTTTCTCAGCATCAACTTGAACAGATTAAAGTTGACCCCGATATTAGCGCCGTACAGGAGCGAGACAGGCAAAAGGAGCCACCAGAAACGCGTAGCCAGGGCGGCCACCACAAAGACCAGGTTCAAAGTCTGGGTCGAGACATTGGCTTTTAGCTCATATGAGGCAGCTCCGGAGTCCTTGGTGACATCGCGGTTCTTCAAAGAGTACATGGTCCAGTACTTGCTTTTTTTCACGGCATTGCGGATCGACCGGACCAGACTGAAGCGAAAGATATGCGTCACCTGGATGTAGGACGGTCGCGTCAGGCGCTCGCCCGCGTTCAGGATCCTGTGGGAAAATTCGACGTCCTCGACGCTGGCCTGATGGCCGATGAACGAGTCCTCGATAAAGCTTCCGTAGCCTTCAAACACATCCTTGCGAATGGCCATGCAGTGCGTGGCTATATAATCAGGATAAGGATTCTTGGTTTCAACATAATGGATATAAAGCGACTGAAACCTGCTAAAAAAGTCCTTGTCCCAGGCATCAACGGTGTAGGCGCCGCCGACGCAAACGCAGTCGCCCCGGTTGAGCCGTTCCACGCAGAGGTCGATGGTGTCCGGCTGGATGAGGACGTCGGCGTCGATGAAGAGGATGATCTCGCCGCGGGCGGCATGGGCCCCGGCGTTGCGCGCCCGGGAGACTCCCATGTTGCGCTCAAAGGTGATCAGGCGGAAGGGAAACCCGGCGGCGCAGCCGTCCAGCACGGCCGCGGTGTCGTCCCCGGAGCCGTCATTGACAATTATGACTTCGAAATCCGGAAACTTTGAAGCATATACGGCCGCCAGCACCAGCCTGATGGTTCTGGCGCCGTTGTAAACCGGGATGACAATCGAGACGGACGGGGAGGAAATTTCAGATGCGCTCATTACCGCCGCTACCCTGTTTTCTTGCCGGGAATCCCGGATTTCGCCGACGCGGCGTTTCTCTGCGTCCACAGCCAGAAAAAACTCGCTGCGCCCTTCGATACGGTTTTCAGATCATGAACGCTGCGAATCTCGAAAATCCTTTTAAAAATAAAACCTGGCCGGGAATAGAACTTTCGAAAAGCCAGGGTGCGGACCTGCTCGATTTCCTCGCGAGTCATGGAAAATGGCACGAATGCCGCTCCTTCAAAAGTGTAATCGTCAGTATTGGACGACATGACGCCGTATTTTTCAACGTTGTCGTAGAGCTCCGTTCCGGGAAAGGGAGTCATTGTGTGAAAGTTGGCGTAATGCGGATCGAGCTCGATGGCGAAGTCTACTGTTTCCAGCGCTTCCTCATATGTCTCGCCCGGAATACCAATAATAAACGGAGTATAAACCTTCAGGCCGGCTTTCTTGGCGGCCGCCACCGCGGCTCTGGTCTGATCCAGGGTGATGCCCTTCCGCAGCGTGTTGAGATTTTTCTGAACGCCGCTCTCGGCGCCGAAAAGGATCGCCCAGCAGCCCGCCCGTTTCATTTCACGCAGCAGCTCAAAGTCAACGGTGTTCACGCGGGATGATACATAAAAACTAAAATCGGGTTTGATATCGCGAAAGCGCCGGCAAAGCTCCATGGCGCGCTCCCGGTCCGCGGTGAAGGTCTCATCGAGGAACCTGATCTCGCGAAAGCCGTAATCGGTCACCAGTTCTTTGACTTCGCGGACGACATTATCAACGCTGCGAAAGCGGATGCGGTGCTCCCCCTTCATCTGGAAGCAGTAGATGCAGCGAGCCTTGCAGCCGCGCGAGGTCATCACGATCGCGATCGGCTTGCGCCGGTAGCTTCCCGGCGGCGATTCATACTTGTCAAAATCTCCCAGCAGCTCCCGCCGCGGAATCGGGATGGAATCCAGGTCCTCGATCAGGGGCCGGGGCTCGTTAAGGTGAACCCGGCCGTCATCGCGGCGAAAGGCGGTGCCGGCTACCCCTTCCAGGCCGGCGTTTGCTTCCAGCCGGCTCAGCAGCTCCGGCATGGTTTTTTCTCCTTCTCCGATAACCGCGGAATCGAAATCCGGGCAGTCGACCAGGCACTTTTCCTCCACAGCCGAAGGGTAGGGACCGGCGGCGCTGACGTGGATGGCGGGATCAATCGCCTTGATGCCGGCCGCGGTCTTGATGGCCTTGGTCCACATCGAAGCGTTGGCGGAGACGCCGACAAACCGGGGCCGGAAGCGGCGCACCTTGTCTAGGACCTCCTGATGCGTCCAGAAAGCGCCATCAACCAGCTCGACCTCGTGGCCGGCCTCCTGCACGCAGGTCGCAATATAAAGCAGACCCAGGGGGTGCTGGTAGCTGACTGCGGACCGGGCGAGTTTGGCGGGATAGATATCGTCAGGCTTCCAGGAAGGGAGGATAACCATGGACTTCATTTACGCTGTCTCCCAACTTTGATGCATTTGCATTCATTTGGTATAATTTGGGCCGCGACCGGAAAGGAGAGGCATTCTAAAGCAGATCCCCCCTTTAAGTGAAATTATCCCACATCCCACACCCCATATTACAAAACAAGTTTATCAGAGAAATATGGTTCTTTCCATTTGCTTTGGCCTCCAGGCCGGTGGCAGGAGATGGGCTTTTGGAAAGACAATTCTCCATCTTTAGAGGTTAAAAAATCCGGAGTCCAAAATCCAAAATCCGGTTTTTCCTTTACCTGGCCCTTCCCGGCGGGTAAAATTTCCCGGAGTTTCGAGCCCGGGACAGCTACTTAAGAAAATATTTGACAAAGGCGAATGCCAGATAAAATCGACAGCAGGATCAGCCGCGGAAGCGCCCCGGATTCCGGTTACGGGGTGGCGATAGACGTCGGCACATCGAGCATCTGGGCCCGGCTGGTGCGGCTGGCGGACGGGGCGGTTGCCGGCACTTCAGTTCTGCCCAATCCGCAACAGCAGCACGGCGCCGATATCGCCACCCGTTTGGGGCTGGCCGCCGGGAACCCGGCGGCCAGGCAGGAGCTCAACCGGGAGGTGATCGAAGCGATCAATGATTCTCTGGGGTTTCTCGGTGACGAGGCAGGGATCGGCGCCCGCGATCTAAAGGAGATCGTCGCCGTGGGGAACTCGGCCATGTACGCCTTTATCCTCGATCTCGATCCGGCCCCGCTGTGCGGGACGCCTTTTAACATCAGGGGCGCCAAGGATTACCTCGGTCCGGCGGCGGCGCTGGGCCTGGCGGCGCCTGAGGCAACGCTGTTTGTCCCCCGGCCGGTTTTCGGCTTCGTGGGCGCCGACGCCCTGGCGGATATCTTCCTGATGAACATGGCCGCCAGCGAAAAGCCGGCGCTGGCGGTTGATGTGGGTACGAACTGTGAAATAGCACTTGGTTGTGAAGGCCGTATATTTGTCGCGTCAGCTCCGGCCGGTCCGGCCTACGAGGATTCTCACATGTCATTTGGACTCTCGGCGACTCAAGGGGCGATTTTTAAAGCCAGGCTCGACGGCGAAAAATTCCGGTTTGAGGTAGTGGGAGGCGGTGAGCCAAGAGGCATTTGCGGCTCCGGCCTCATTGATATAATTGCCGAGATGAGGCGAAATGGATGGATCGACGGCAGCGGGCGCCTTCTCCGGGAAGGGCCGGTAACGGTCGCGGGCGGCGAGCGCCCGATTACGGTGAGCCAGCACGATATCCGTTCCTTCCAGCTGGTGAAAGCCTCCATCCATGCGGCTATCTCGGTTCTGCAAACAAAGCTGGGCGCGGGGGAGCTATCGCGGATGCTGATTACTGGCACCTTTGGCAGCTATATCAATCTGGACAATGCCCGCCTGCTGAAAATGTTTCCGGACGCCGCCGGCGTCGAAGTGACTCCCGACGCCGCCTGCCAGGGAGCCGTGCTGCTGCTGAGCGAGGAAAACCGGCGGCGGCTGACAGATCTTCGCGCCAGCATCAGGCACGTGGCGCTGCCCCTGAACAAGACCTTCCAGCAGGAGTTTGTCCGGCTGATGGAGCTGTAAAAATCTGTTTGCGGGTTTCGTTTGGCGGGCTTCGCCGAAAACAGTTAAGATGCAAGATAAGGCCGCGGGCATCGCCTCCGGCTGCTGAAAAAAGAGAAAGCCATGCCTGATACTAACGGGGGAGACCTGTTCCCCGAAAACGACCGCGAAGAGACAGGAAAGAAAAATTCCGGCGAGCCCCGGGGCGGCTGGATTACTCCACCGCCGGCGGAGCTGGGCTGGAGCCATCGGCCGGCGCGGGAGCCTGATTCCGTCTATCAGGAGTACGAGGATTATGATTACTTTAATCCCGACGCTCCCGAACAGGCGCCGGAAGCGGTGGCGCCGAAAAAAAAGAAACGCGGCGTTTTACGCATCATCTTTCTTGATATCGTGGCGCCGCTGGTGATCGCTTTCGGGGTGGCGATGATTTTTCAGGCCACCGTCGCCAAACCGTATCAGATTCCGTCCGGATCGATGATTCCGACGATCCAGGATAATGACCGCATCCTTGCCGACCGTCTTGTCTACCACTTTGAATCGATTCACCGCGGCGACGTTATCGTTTTCAATCCGCCGGCCAGTCTCGGCTCGGATACGCCATTTGTCAAGCGGGTCATCGGCCTCCCGGGGGACACAGTCGAGGTCAAAAATGATCAGGTTCTGATTGACAAACACGACGGCAAGGGCGCCCAGCCTTTCGTGGTTCCCAACGCAAGGCCAACCACCTACACCATGCCCCCTGAAACCGTGCCGTCCGGTCAGCTGTTCGTGCTCGGCGATAACCGGGATGAGAGTTATGACAGCCATCGGTGGGGATTCGTTCCCATGAACAATGTCATCGGCCGCGCCGAGCTCATTTACTGGCCGCTGAACCATCTGTCCCTGCTGGGAAACTAACACCGCTGCGCCGCCTCGGCATCCACATCCGCACGGGAGGCGGCTTGCTTAATGGAGCCCGCCATGCCTGCGAAATCGGCTGCACCACTTTTCAGATCATGTCCGGCAATCCGTCGGCCTGGAATCCCGGCAAGATCGATCTGGCCGGGTCGGCGAGGTTTGCCGGCTATCTGGACGAGCATGACATCCGCCCGGTTTTCCTGCACGCCGGTTACCTGATCAATCTTGCCTGCCGCACGGGCCGCAACGCTCCCATTTACGCCAAGTCCGTCAGGCTGCTGCAGGCAAATATCGACCGGGCGGAGGCGCTTTCCTGCGAATATGTCGTCTTTCACCCCGGCAGCCGCCGGGGCGCCACCGCCGCCAAATCGCTGGAGGCGCTTCTTGACGGCATCAGCCGCCTGAGGATCAGCAGGACCGCCTTGCTGCTGGAAAACGGCGCCGGCTCGGGTGATACGGTGGGAGCGAGCTTCGAGGAGCTGGCCCAGGTGCTGGCCGGAGCCGCGGCGCGGGGCATCAGCCCGCCGGTGGGAATCTGCCTCGACACGGCGCATCTCTGGGGAGCCGGATACGACCTTTCATCAGCGGCCGCCGCCCGCCGGACGATTGCCGAATTCAATGAACTGGTGGGCCTGGACCGGCTGGGGCTGATCCATTTCAATGATTCGCCGGTGGCGCGGGCTTCGTTCCGTGACCGGCATGAACACATCGGCCACGGAAACATTTCAGCCGGGCTAAAGGCCATCGCCCGCCACCCCCAGCTGGCGGAAGTTCCCATGATTATGGAAACCCCGGGCACGTCCAACCCGTCCGACGAGCAGCGCATGCACGAACTCCAGGAACTGGTGAAATAGAGTTCCGAGTTTAAAATTCAAATTGATTTAAAGGGCTTAACTTTTAACTTTGAACTGGTTTTAAAGCCAGTCGGAGCTGAGCGGCAGGCGCCGGAGGCGGGAGATGTGGGCATCGTACGCGCGCCTGTTATGGCTGTAAAGCGCCGCGATGATGGCGTTGGCGATGCTGAAAGCTCCAACCAGCGAGGGCGCGAAAGAGCTTGAATCCTGAAAGCAGTAAAGGTTTTTGTCGGCCAGTTTGGCGACCTCTGAGATCCGGTTCTCGCTAATGCCCACGGTGAAGACGTCCAGTTCGCGGGCGGCTCTGATTAACCGGAGCAGGAACTGGTGACCGCTGCCAAAGCCCGCGGCAATCAGCGCCGACTTCCGGTCGATGCCGGCAAGGCGGCCGACGGAGTCCTCGGTGCCGTCAGTAACGGCGATGACAGGCACACCCATCACCGACAGGTAATAATCAAGATAATTGACAACCAGCGCGGCTTCCGACATTCCCGCAATGTAGATCTGATCCGCTTTTTCCAGCTGAGCGATTATTTCCAAAAAGTTATCGGTATCATTGCGCTTGATCGTTTCTTCCAGAATGAGGATATCGGTGCGCACGGCCCGGCCGGAGAAGTCATCATCGAGTGGAAAATGGAGCTGCTTGGCGGCGGTGCTATTGCTGCCGGCCAGCCGGTGCTCTTCCCAGGCTGCCTTCATCATTTCCGTGAATCCGGTAAAGCCCAGGTTCTGGGCAAACCGGACTACGGTGGAACTGGTCGTGTTCGTACGCCGGGCCAGCTCCTGAGCCGACAGCACCGGCGCTTCGGAGAGATGATCGATGAGATAACGGGCGATCGCCTTGCGCGATTTGGAAAAGGATTCAAAGTTTTCCTGGAGGGCACGGACCAGGTGTCCGTCCGGCAAACGTTTACGTGTGCGGCCAGGCATGAGAAACAGGTTCCAGGTTCAAAGTTCCAGGTTCCAAGCTTTCCCTCCGGAAATCCAATGGGTTGGCTATTTCCCAGCCAACTTAGGACTCAGAACGACAAAATTTTCCGGCCTATTAAAGAGTCAAACGCTTACAATCTGACGAAAGAGTCCAAGACTCAAAACTTGGAACTTGGGATTTTATCCCATCCCCACGTCCTGCTCGCGCTGCAGCTTCTTGCCTTCCGTCTGGAGCGATGGCGCCACCATCACTTCCGCTTTCTGGAACGCCTGGATGTTCTCATAGCCGCAGGTTGCCAGCGACGTCTTGAGCGCACCGAACAGGTTGAGGGTGCCGTCGTTCTCACGCGCCGGTCCGACAAGGATCTCTTTCAGGCTCGCCACCTGATTTGTCCTGACCCGGGTGCCCCGGGGAAGCTGTGGGTGGAAGGTTGCCATGCCCCAGTGATAGCCGTGGCCGGGCGCTTCAAAGGCCCGGGAAAGCGGCGAGCCGATCATGACGGCATCGGCGCCGCAGGCGATTGCTTTGGCGATGTCGCCGCCGGTGCGCATGCCGCCGTCGGCGATGACTTTGACGAAATTGCCGGTCTCCAGCAAGTGCTGCACCCGGGCAGCAGCGGCGTCCGCGACCGCGGTAGCCTGAGGGACGCCAATCCCCAGAACGCCCCGGGTGGTGCAGGCGGCGCCGGGCCCGACGCCCACGAGCACGCCAATAGCGCCGGTGCGCATCAGATGCAGGGCGGTGGTGTAAGAGGCGCAGCCGCCGACAATGACAGGAACCGGCACGTCGGCGATGAATTTTTTCAGGTTAAGCGGCTCCACCACGGAGCTGACATGCTCCGCGCTTACCACTGTTCCCTGGATGATGAGCACGTCCAGACCGGCGTCGAGCGCCAATTCATAGTACTGGGTAACTTTCTGAGGGGTAAGCGATGCAGCGGCGATCACGCCCTGGTCCTTGATCTCCCTGATCCGCTGGCTGATCAATTCCGGCTTGATGGGCTCCTGGTAAATCTCCTGAAGCCCGCGCGTCGCCTGGTCAACCGGCAGCGCCGCGATCTTTTTCAGCTGCTCCTCGGCGTCGGCAAAGCGCGTCTGGATGCCTTCGAGGTTGAGTACGGCCAGCCCGCCGATCTTTCCCATCTCCACCGCGAACTTCGGGTCAACAACGCCGTCCATCGCGGAGGCGAGGCAGGGAATCGCCAACTGGTGATTGCCGATCTGCCAGCTGATGTCAACATCTTCGACGTCGCGTGTCCTTCGGCTGGGGACGATAGCAATATCGTCCAGGCCGTAGGCCCGTCTTCCCTTTTTGCCTCGCCCGATCTCTACTTCCATGAAACCTCCGTTTGGCAGATACTGGATTCTGAATGCTGGATTCTGGATGAACCAAAAACTACCTGAAAATCCCAGGGCAGGTCATTCCGGAATAGTCGGATTTTATACCCTGCAATAGAAAGCCACAACCTGGACAGGCGATGGATTCCGGATGCCGGATCGGCAACCCCAAAGCCAGAAGTCGAAACCAGGGACCGGGGAACCCGGAAGTGGGAACTCCTTTTTGATAAACTATTTATCTGATTCCGAGGAGGTTTAAGGCATGAAAATCGGTACGATGAAAGTAAAAACCGGCCTGGCGGAAATGCTCAAGGGCGGTGTCATTATGGACGTGACCGACGCCGAGCAGGCCCGCGTCGCCGAGGAAGCCGGCGCCTGTGCGGTGATGGCGCTGGAGCGGGTGCCGTCCGACATCCGCGCCGATGGCGGGGTGGCGCGCATGTCCGATCCGGAAAAGATCAAGGAAATCCAGGAAGCGGTGTCCATTCCGGTGATGGCCAAGGCGCGCATCGGCCACTTCGTCGAGGCGCAGATTCTGGAGGCGCTCGAAGTTGACTACGTTGATGAGTCCGAAGTGCTGACTCCGGCCGATGAGTCCAACCACATCAACAAGTGGAAATTTAAAGTACCATTTGTCTGCGGAGCCATCAATTTAGGCGAGGCGCTCCGGCGCATCAGTGAGGGCGCGGCGATGATCCGCACCAAGGGGGAGGCAGGCACCGGCAACGTTGTCGAGGCGGTCCGGCATATGCGCACCATCACCGGCGAGATCCGCAAGCTGGCGGGCATGGACGAAGACGAGCTGTTCAAGGCGGCGAAGGATCTGCGCGCTCCCTGCGAACTGGTCAAGTGGGTGGCTGAGAATGGCAGGCTGCCGGTAGTTAATTTCTCCGCCGGCGGACTGGCGACGCCGGCCGACGCAGCGATGATGATGCAACTGGGCGCCGAGGGCGTCTTTGTCGGATCCGGCATCTTCAAGAGCGCCGACCCGGCCGCGCGCGGCAAGGCCATCGTCGAGGCGACCACACACTTCAATGACCCGGAGGTGCTGGCCCGCGTTTCCGCCGGCCTCAAGGACGCCATGCGCGGCCTTGACATCAAAGAGCTGGGCGAGGAGAACCTGATCCAGCACCGCGGTTGGTAACATCAAAAACGCTGCCCTCTGCTTTTATTGATGAGCATCTTTGCTGAGCCATCGCTTCCTGGTTAGAGCACACTTTCTTATCAGCAGTTCGATCCTGGGTGAGTCTGCTAAAAAGAAGAGAAGAGCTTTGACTTCTTCCCAAGGAAAAGCTTTGCTAATCGGCGTCCTGGCTCTGCAGGGCGCCTTTCGCGAGCATCGCCGGGCGCTGGCAAAGGCCGGCGCCGCCGCCCGCGAGGTGCGCCTCCCCGCCGAGCTGGAAGGACTCGACGCGCTTGTAATCCCCGGCGGTGAGAGCACCACTATCGGCAAACTGATGGTCAGCTACCATTTGCTCGAGTCCGTGCGGGAACTGGCGGCGGCCGGGCTGCCGGTCTTTGGCACCTGCGCCGGACTGGTGATGCTGGCGCGCGAAGTCGTGGAAGGCGAACAGCCGTTGCTGGGACTGATGGACATTCGGGTGCGGCGCAACGCCTTTGGCCGGCAGGTGAGAAGCTTTGAGGCCGACCTCGACCTCCCCCTTCTGGGCAAGGAGCCGTTCCACGGCGTCTTCATCCGCGCTCCCTGGATTGAATCCGCCGGCCCCGGGGTCGAGGTTCTGGCCGAATATCAGGGTCATGCCGTCGCCGCCCGCCAGGACAACCTGCTGGTGACGGCATTCCACCCTGAGCTTACAGAGGACCTCCGGCTGCACCGGCAGTTTATCGGCATGGCCGCGAGCTTAACGCCGTGGCGCTGACGGCAATAGTCATTATCCTGGTGGTCTTGCCGCTCCTCTACTTGCAGTTGAGGCTTCAGGCGCGGGCAATCCGCCATCTTTCTTACCTTCATCGAATCGGATCCGTCGATGACCATTCATTCCTGCTCTGGTCAACGATTATCTTCTTTGGCGGCTTCATCGGAGCGATGTATTACCTCAAACAAAACGGGGAGTGAGTCGCGTATATCTGCTGGCGCGATTTCGAAAGTTTGGCCATCTGCCCACCGGCGATAATCCAGTTAGAGGATTAAGGACCGGCTGCCGGTCAACGAAGCGGCCAACCTGGGCGCGTAGCTGCCGGAGCTGATCCGTGGTATTTACCAGGAAGGCTGGGAGCCCGCGCGGGTGCCGGTGAAGATGAACGGGGAAGAATTTCTCGCTGAAAGCCGCCGGCATTTCATCTACCGGCAAATCTGCAGTTAACCGCCTTAAACCTTGTGATTCATCCTCCTCCAACGGGAATGTTACCGGCAGGCTGGGGATAAATGCGATCGTCCACGAAAGCCTGGCACAAACCAGGAGCGCCCTCACCACTCTGGGCCTGTCGTAGCCAGGGGAGTCCGCCGTTCGGAAAAGGCCGGGCTGATGACAGTTCGCGCCAGTGAGCCCGCCGGCACCCGGTGAAACAATTTTCGCATGTCAATGGGAGAACCAACCGGTCTGGCGGAAAACGCCAGCAGGCGACCCGGCATGTTTGAATGCCGGCGCTATTTGCACGTCTTAAAAGAGGAAACCTGATCTTTTGTGTCGAGGGCCCGGGGGACAACCGAATCCAGTTTGCGCTACCGGCACCGGCGGGGTCGGGCATGCAAGCCCGCCCGCTCTGGTATATTATTACTTGAATTACTTGAGCAAAATCGGGCCCCGGCGAGGGCCGTGCGACCGGCATAGGCCCCATTTTTCAAAAGGCATATAGCTGTTCGCCGCACCCGCATCCGGCCGTTTCCCTGTAATCCTACCCCGGAGGAACTATGTCCGGACATTCCAAATGGTCATCCATCAAGCATAAAAAGGGCGCCGCGGACGCCAAGCGCGGCAAGCTCTTCTCCAAGCTGTCACGCGCCATCACCGTGGCCGCCAAGGAAGGCGGCCCCGACCCGACCGGCAACGCCACGCTGGCGACAGCTATCCAGAAGGCCAAGGACAACTCGATGCCGAAGGATAACATCGAGCGGGCCATCCAGCGGGGCGCGGGCGGCGGAGACGGCGAGATTTACGAAACAATCACTTATGAGGGATACGGGCCGGCTGGCGTCGCCGTACTGGTGGAAGCGATGACCGATAACCGGAACCGCACCGCGGCCGAAGTGCGGAACATCTTTAACCGCAACAACGGCAAACTGGGTGAAACAGGCTCGGTCGCCTGGATGTTTGAGCGCAAGGGTTCCATCGTTGTCGATGCGAATAAGGTGGATGAGGACCAGCTGATGACCGCCGCCATTGACGCCGGCGCGGAGGATGTTTCCCAGGACGAGAGCACTTACGAGATCGTCACCGAGCCGGCCGATTTCATGCCGGTGCGCGCGGCGCTGGCAGAGGCGGGAATCGACTTTGAGTCGGCGGAGCTGGCAATGCTGCCGAAAAACACAATCGAACTGGAGCAAAGCGACGCCAAAAAGATTTTGCGGTTAATGGATGCCCTGGAGGATAACGACGACGTCCAGGAAGTTCACGCCAACTTCGATATCAGCGAGGAAGTGCTGGAGGCGCTGGCGTAAAAGACCAGTTTCCAGTTTTTGGTTCAAAGCTTCTAGTTGGCACATTTTAATATTTGAAATCAGCGCGCACCAGTATTCGAAGCCAGAAACTCGAAACTGAAACTATTCATATGGTTTATGTGACGAATTCATCAGTGACGCCGGTCCGGATCATGGGCATCGATCCCGGCATCGCCGCCACCGGCTGGGGAGTCATTGAGCATCGCTCCGGCCGCTCGCGCCTGGTGGAGCATGGCGTCATCACCACGTCTTCCCGAAGCGCCCCCCATGCAAGGCTGTCCCAAATTTACGCCGGCGTCACGGCGGTGATCGACAGGCATGAACCTGACGGGGCGGCTATCGAAGAGCTTTTCGGCGGAATCAATCTGAAGACGGCGCTGGCCGTCGGCCAGGCGCGCGGGGTGGCGGTCCTGGCTTGCGGTGAGCGGGGCGTCGTCCCTCATGACTACACGGCGCTGAGGATCAAGCAGGCAGTGGCGGGCTACGGCCGTGCCGGCAAGGAGCAGGTGCAGCAAATGGTGAAGGTTCTGCTTTGCTTGCCCCGGATTCCGACTCCTGATCACGCCGCTGATGCGCTGGCAGTGGCACTGTGCCACGTTCATTCCATGAGATTAACAAACGGAGTCCGGGCCGGCGCCGCCACCGCAGGCAATTCCGGCGGCCGGCCCGCGCGCAGCAGACCGGTTGCCACCAAAGGAAGAACGTGATTGCCTCTTTGACCGGGAAGATCCAGTCGCGTCAAGGCGACGGGATCGTCCTTGACGTTGGCGGCGTCGGCTACCGGCTGAAGATGTCCGCCCGCAGCCTCTCATTTCTGGAAGGGGCCGCCGGCGAGGTTTTTATCCATACATATCTGTACGTACGCGAAGACACCCTCAGCCTGTTCGGCTTTGTCGAAGACAAGGAGCGAGAATTTTTCGAGATTCTCAAAGGGGTGTCGGGGGTGGGGCCGAAAGTCGCGATTTCCATCCTGTCCGCCTATTCGCCCGCCGATCTCAGGCGCGCTGTAATCAACAAGGATATAACGCTGTTTCAAAGCATCACCGGGATCGGCAAGAAAACAGCCGAGCGGCTGGTGCTGGAGCTGAAGGACAAGGTGGGCGAAGCGGCGATGACGCCTGCCGGGGGAAGCGCGGCCGGCGGTGACGCGGCCGGCGGCGGCTACTATCTGGCGCGGGAAGCGCTCATCAGCCTCGGCTACAATTTTACGGAAGCTGAAGCGGCGCTGGCCGGCGCCGATCCGGGGCAAGACGTGGAGGAACTGGTGAAGGGCGCGCTGAAGAAGATTAGTAAAATCTAGGAGGATGATTTTCCCTTGGAGCGGCCGCAAATAACTGGCGCTGTCCCCGGACTGATTTTTGGCGCACCGCTCCTTTATTTCATTTTCTTTTCACTTACTGGCATGACAAGAAAGAATATTTCAGAACTATGCGGCAGTCAGCAGAGCGTAATCGGGAATCTCGAAGGAAAGAAAAGCGATGAATGATGATTTCCGCTTGTCGGACCCGGCGGTGCAACTGGAAGAAGCGGAGATGGAGGGTTCACTCCGTCCCCGCCGGTTTGCCGAGTTTGTCGGTCAGGATAGCGTCCGCGGGCAGCTGGCGATCTTCATCGAGGCGGCGCAGTCGCGGCACGAGGCGCTTGACCATGTGCTGCTGGTGGGCCCTCCCGGACTGGGCAAAACCACGCTGGCGGGAATCATCGCCAGCGAGATGGGCGTTTCCATCCGCACGACTTCGGGCCCGGCGCTGGAACGCAAGGCCGACATTGCCGCTATTTTGACTAATCTTCAGGAAGGTGACATCCTCTTCATCGATGAGATCCATCGTCTCGGCCGCTCCGTGGAGGAAGTGCTCTACCCGGCCATGGAGGATTATCAGCTTGATATCATCATCGGTCAGGGGCCCAGCGCCCGCACCATCCGGCTGGACGTGCCCCCGTTTACGATGGTGGGGGCCACTACGCGCGCCGGCCTCATTACCACGCCGCTCCGGGACCGGTTTGGCGTTACCCACCGGCTTGACTACTACAACGCGGAAGAGCTGTCAAAAATTGCCGGCCGCTCGGCGTCGATCCTGGGTGTGGATGCTGAGGATGCTGGCCTGATCGAGATCGCCGGCCGCTCGCGGGGAACTCCCCGCGTCTGCAACCGGCTGCTGAAGCGCGTGCGCGACTACGCCCAGGTCAAGGGGAACGGCACGATCACGGAGGAAGTGGCAAGGCAGGCGCTGGGGATGCTGGAAGTCGACAGCGAAGGCCTGGACAAGGTCGACCGCGAAATCCTGAGGCTGATCATCGACAAGTTCGACGGTGGCCCGGTCGGCCTCAGCACCCTGTCGGTGGCGATCGGCGAAGAGCGGGACACGATCGAGGATGTCTACGAACCCTACCTGCTCAAGTGCGGGCTGATCCGGCGCACCCCCCGCGGCCGCATCGCCACCCGGCTGGCCTACGAGCACCTGGGAGCGGAAGCGCCTTCTGCCGAAGACAAGCTGTTTTAGCGCCGTTAGTGGAGGTAAATACCTGCTGGGTCCCCTTTGACCAGCGGCAACTGCCCGGCTGCCCTCGGAAAATGTGTCCCAAGGGCAGGTTTTACAAATTGCTTACAAGCGCCGCCTATAATCTTGTGGTTACGGCTTCATACAGGTATTTTTATGGAAGCCAAAAGTCCGGCGCAGGCAATCAGTATCCGGCCGGAGCCGGCCGGTTATGTCATATATGATCCGTAATCACAAAGAATCTGCCGCGCATGTTTAGCGCTCTTGCCCGCTTCTCCGTCCGCTATCGCTGGCTGGTCATTGCCGCCTGGATTGCGGCGGTTCCCATCGTCATCAAGACGCTGCCGTCGCTGGCCAGCGTCAGCCAGTCCAACAATTCAGCATTCCTGCCCGCCGATTCTCCCAGCATGCGGGCGATGCAGATGGCGGCGCCTTTCCGCGGCAAGCAGACGAACACTACCGTAACCATCGTCATGTCGCGCGCCTCCGGCTCCCTCACCGCCGCCGACCAGCAGGCGGCTGCGCAGGTCGAGCAGGCGGTGCGGAAACTTCCCGGCGTCAGCATGGTGCGCGACCAGGGGCTGTCGCCGGACGGCCAGGCGGATGAAATCATGGTGGGCGTCAACTCCGATTTTGGGTCCGGCGCCGACAGGCTCGTCTCCGGCATCCGCTCCAGCTTCACCCGGGTTTCCGCGCCGGCCGGGCTTTCTTTTCATCTGACCGGATCGCTTGCCAAACAGGTGGACGCCAACTCTACCAGCAAGAGTTCGCGCGATACGGCGGAGATCTATTCCATCCTGCTCATTATCATATTGTTACTACTTGTCTACCGGTCGCTGCTGGCGCCGCTGGTAACGCTGCTTCCCGCCGGGATTTCGCTGGCGCTTGCCGGCCCGCTGATCGCCGAAGCAACAAAGCTCGGGCTCCAGGCGTCGGAAATCACGCAGATACTCCTGATCGTGCTGATTCTGGGAGCGGGCACCGATTACGGGCTCTTCCTGGTTTTCCGGGTGCGGGAGGAGCTGCGCCGCGGCCTGGCGCCCAAAGAGGCGGTGATCAGGGGTGTCTCCCGTGTCGGCGAGTCGATCACATTCTCCGCTTTAACCGTGATGGCCGCGCTGGTCAGCCTGCTGCTGGCCACGTTTGGTATTTACAAAGGGATCGGGCCGGGACTTGCCATCGGCCTGGCGGTGATGCTGCTGGCGGCGCTGACGCTGCTGCCGGCGCTCCTGGCGGTTCTGGGACGGGCGGTCTTCTGGCCCGCAAATCTGTCAAAACCGCAAAAAAGCCGGCTCTGGGGCAGGCTGGCCGGCAGCATCGTTCAGCGGCCGGTGATCATGCTTCTCGCCGGCATCATCCTCTTTGGCGCACTGGCGGGCGGAGTCATTGGCTGGCAGACGACCGGTTTTACGGATAACAGCTCCTCAGGTGGCAGCAGCGACTCCGATCAGGGATCCGCGGTAATCACATCCCACTTTCCGGCAGCCAGCAATAATCCGGAAAGCCTGCTGATGGCGTTTGATCAGCCTGTCTGGAACAATCTGGGCGCAGTGGCGGCGGCGGAAAACAAGCTGGCGGCCTCGCCCATGTTCAGCGCCGTCGGCGGCCCTTTTGGCGGCGGCAAGGCATCGCTAAACCCGGTCGAGTTGACCCGGCTCCATCATCTGCTGGGACCGCCGGGATCGCTGCCGGCCACGCCAGATCCAAAGCTGCTGGCAAAGGCGGGCGGGGCGCTGACTCCGCAGCTCTACCAGCTATACCGCTCGACGGCGCAATACATCAGCCCCGATGGCCGCACCGTCCAGTTCTACGGCCAGCTCAGGGCAGGCGCGTCCGGATCGGACGCGGCGATGCACGCGGTGCCGGCTCTGCGGACACAGCTGGCCAAAGTTGCCGGCAGCGTCGGTGCGGCCAAAAGCGGCGTTGCCGGGCAGGACGCCGCCGCATATGACGTCAGCAGCGCCGCGACGTCCGATCTCTGGCGCATCGTGCCGATTGTCCTGGTGATCATCGCCGCGCTGCTGGCGATCATGCTCCGGAGCCTCGTGGCGCCCTGGTACCTGATCGCCACCGTCGGGCTTTCCTACATATCTTCGCTTGGATTTGCGATGATCGTTTTCGTTCACTGGGGCGGGGAGGAAGGGCTGAACTTTATTCTGCCATTCCTGATGTTCATCTTTTCCATGGCATTGGGGGAGGATTACAACATCCTGGTGATGAGCCGCATCCGCGAGGAGGCACACGGTCACATTTCACTGCGCGACGCAATCGCCAAGGCGGTCAGTGTCACCGGCGGCACGGTCACGTCGGCCGGCCTGATTCTGGCGGGCACGTTTACCGTGCTGGGATTTAGCGGCGGCGGCAACACCCAGATCGAGCAGATCGGCTTCGCGATCGCCTTCGGCATCCTGCTGGACACTTTTTTTGTCAGGACCCTGCTGGTGCCCTCCGTCGCCGTGCTGCTGGGCCGGTGGAACTGGTGGCCGTCCCGGCTCTGCCGGGATCACGCGGCCGTGGTCGCTGAGCGGCGCCAGGCCAGGCAACCCCGCTTGCGGGTCATTCCCAGCCCGGAAACGGAAAACGAGAATTAAAAGAACCGGGTAGCCAGTATCCTTTCAGCAGTGGAAGGGAAGTCTTCATCTTGGCGAAAAAAAGCGCCGCCCGGTGAGGGCGGCTCTCCACTGCCGGGAAGCATGGCTAAGCCTTCGACCGCCTGGTGAGAAAGTACCCAATTCCAAGCAGTGCGGCAACGGCCAGGGCGAACAAGCCCAGATCGGCGCCAGTCGTGGAAGCGCCCGGGGAACATCCACTTCCGTAACTGGCGGCCGGCGCCGGCCGTCAAGATAGCCGGGACCTTGTCAAATATTCCGCCCACCGCTTGGCAAGTCGAAAATATCCCTGTCGTTACTAGCAAAAAAACCGGGGGAAAATAGGATCGCGATTAGTTGGCGGACTGGTCGGGAGACGGTCGCTTAAAGAACCGTTACTTCCAGCTGGCCTGGAAATCTAACGGCACGACCTCGATCCAGGTCTGGCCCACATCCAGGGGGATAACGGCGCCGCTGGCGTCGGCATAAGTAGTCACGGCACTTTTTGCCGCCCGCTGCCACTGGCCGCTGATGGCCTGACCATCGCGGAAGATTTCGACCTTGCCGCTACCGGTCATCGCGAATTCCAGTCCCCGGTTGCCGTTCTCATCCTCGACAATATTGCTGGTAGTGACGTTAACGTACTGAATGATGACATTCTTGGGCGCGATCTGCGTTCCCGTGAGGGCATCAACATCGGGTGATCCGTCAACCGATCGAAGCCAGGTATTGCTGCCGGCGTCATAGTTAAAAGTGACGTCGGCGTAGGGAGAATAGTCGACGTGAATGTTATTTACCTGCCCCTGCGCGGGCGCCGGGGAGTCAGGTTTGAACTGCGGGCCGTTGATGGCAACCTGAAGGGACAGTCCCATGCTGCCGGCGGCTGTCCTTAATTTTGCCGTGTTCAGATACAGGTTATGAGGGGCGTAGCGGTCACTGGAGCGGCGGTATGCCGACGGGACCGTGGCGTCATCGAGATTGGGGACGTCTGCCGAAGCCGCCTTCAGCGCGGCAGCGGTGCCGGAGCTTGCGCCCGAGTTTGACAGGAGCGCCTGGTACTCCGGCGCCAGCTCCAGATCAATCAGCCTGGCGCTGCGCACCGGTCCAACCGTGTCGACATTGCGGCAGGCGAAAATAGCGTTGTAGCGGGTGATCTGTCCTTCCGCCATTTCCTCGTAGACGATGTCGGCTTTGCTCAAGCCTGACTGGGGGCGGGCTGCCGGCGCGTTATCGATCTGAATTACGATGGGCCGGTTCATCGTCCTGTTCCTGTCGGTCTGGGTGGTTCCGTCCAGCGGGCATTTATACACGGGCGGCGGCGGTGGTGGTGACGACGCGGTCTGCGTCTGGGCCACGGTCGCCGGGGCGGCCGGTTGCCGCTGCCGTGAATGCCAGATGGCCCAGCCAAGGAAGACCGCCGATAGCAGCAGTAAGCCGATCAGTCCGGCGGCGATCCATTTGTTGCGCGAGGAGTTCAGGGGTGTTTCTTTTCCGGGGCGTTCAAAGCCACCAGAGCGTAACCGACCCGTTGGGAAAAGTCAAAAAGCGGATGGTGGATGGTGGATAAAACCAAACCCGGATTGGGCTCTTAAAATGTAAACCGGGGTCTGGTAAGCTCGACGGGAGACTCCATTCCCGGGACATCATACATTAAACGTTGGATCTGCTGCTTCACATCTGCTGCGCTCCCTGCGCCACCGCCACGGTTGACGCCTGGCGGCTCGATGGCGCCCAGGTTACCGGAGTTTACTTCAACCCGAATATCCAGCCCTATTACGAGCATCAGCGCCGTTACGATACCCTGCTGGCGTATGCCAGCAAGATCGAGCTGCCGCTGGCCGGCGAGCCCGAATATGATGTTGCTGCCTGGCTCCGGATGGTCTCAGCAAATGACGCCAAACCGGATCGCTGCCGGCTTTGCATCTCCCAGCGCCTGGAGCATGTCGCGCAGATGGCATCAGCCGGCGGCTTCGACGCCTTCAGCACCAGCCTCCTGATCAGCCCCTATCAGGAGCATGAGATTGTCATTCAGGAAGCCGAGCGAGCCGCCCGGGAGGCGGACGTCGAGTTTGCCTACCGCGACCTCAGGCCGAAGTACCGGCGCAGCATCGAGCTTTCCCGCGCCGCCGGGCTTTACCGGCAGAAGTACTGCGGCTGTATCTACAGCGAGGCAGAGGCCGCTTTGAGCCGCGCTTCCCGCCTGAAAAAGAACTCTTAAAGCCACGGCCGTGCTTACCAGCGAGCTTGATTTCAATCTGCCCGGGCGTCTTATCGCCCAGCGCCCCCTGACTCCGCGCGATAGCAGCCGGCTGCTGGCGTATGACCGGCTTTCCGGCAGGATAACACACCGGCGCCTGACGGAGCTGCCCGGCCTCCTGGGTCCGGGAGACCTGCTCGTCTTTAACGACTCCCGGGTGATCAAGGCGCGCGTCCTTGCCTTTAAGCCGACCGGCGGCCGGGTAGAGCTCTTGCTGCTGAAGCGGCGGCAGGCGCGCATCTGGGAGGCGCTGGTTAAACCTTCGGCGCGCCTGAAGCCAGGAATGGTCGTGACCGCCGGCGGCCCGGAAACGACCGCCGGGGGCTCCGGCTATCCCTTTGTCCTGCAGGACCGGCTCGGCGGCGGCCGCTGGCTGATCGCCAACGCCAGCCGGGCGGCGACCGCGGACGTTCTGGAACAGGCGGGCGAGACGCCGCTGCCGCCCTACATCAAGGAGAAGCTGACCGATCCGGAGCGCTACCAGACCGTTTACGCCGCCAGGCCCGGGTCGGCCGCCGCCCCGACCGCCGGGCTGCACTTTACTTTAAAGCTGATTAATGACATAAAGGCGGCGGGGGCCGCGATGGCGCCCGTCACGCTTCACATCGGGCTTGATACCTTCCGGCCGGTGGGAGAAGCGAATCTGGCCAGGCATCAAATCCACCGCGAATATTACCGGGTGCCGCAGGAGACCTACGAACAAGCGCTGGCGGCAAGAAATCGCGGCGGCAGGGTCATCGCCGTCGGGACCACATCGGCACGGGTTCTGGAGACCGTCTTTGGCCCGGAGTCCGCGGCGCTTGAGGGTGAGACCGGCCTGTTTATCACGCCGGGATTTAAATTCCGGTCCGTGGACGGGCTGCTGACCAATTTCCATCTGCCCAGGTCGACGCTGCTGGCGATGGTGATGGCCTTTGCCGGCGTCGATCAGACCCGGCGCCTGTACCGTGAGGCAGTCGCGCGGGAGTACCGCTTTTTCAGCTTTGGCGACGCGATGCTGGCGCTATGAAGCGGCCGGACTGACAGCTGCCTGATTGCCGCCTCCGCCGCCGGTGAAGTCTCCTGGTCCGTCAAATCATGGACTGATACCGGCAATCGCCGGCCGGTTGACGGCTACGGACCCAGCTGAAGGCCGCCGGGATATTCGTCCGAGATCTGCGGCGTCTGCGAGTACGGGAGGGAGCGGGGATAGGCCTCAAGATACGCCTGCTCCACCGACATCCCCAGGGCGACGCTGTCGTCCATGAAATTGGAAAAGACGCCATGCTGGGCCTGCGGCAGTTCATTGGAAAGCTGGTCGGCCTGGCTGGAAGCGGTAACGACCCGGTTGGGCCCGGTGATGCCGGGACGGATAAAACCGCCGGAAAAGCAGCTGTCGAAAGAGACCCACATCTTCGCCGGGTGGATCTTCCCCAAGCGGGCGGCGACGTCCCAGTCCCAGATCAGGCCCGCTCCGGTCATGTAGTTGAAGTTGTAAAAATCAAACGGCACCAGCGCATAACCGGGAGAAAGGCCCGGGATGTCAAGCCCGTCGCCGGGGCCGTTCCGGAGGCCGTGACCGCTATAGAAAAAGACGACCTCCGAGCCGGAGACTGCGGCCGGGTTGGTTGAAATCCAGTTGAGAGCGCTGATGATATTTGCTCCTGTAGCCTGGCCGTTTATCAGGTAAGCGATATTCTGCCGGGGGAAGCCCATCTCGGTGGTCAGCATCTGGTAGACCGAGGCGGCGTCATGATCCGCGTACCTGACCGCCCCAAAGTCATAATGGTCATAATCAATGCCAATGATGACGGCGAACCTGCGGCTGCTGGGGATGGATTTTGCTGCTGGTTTCGGGGCGGCGGCAACAAGGCGGTGGGCGGTCCGGGGGGACGCTTTCGCGGGCGGCGGCGGGCCGTTGCTGGCGAGAACGGCTGTGGAGAAGCCAAGTCCGGCAACTACGAAGACGAGGAGGGTTAAGAATTTCTTGCTACGAAGGGGTCGCATCCGCGATGATTCTAGCATGACGTGATGAATCTTGAAACCCGGCGACCGGTTTTGATCTCAAGTGTTGACAATTATGATGACATATAATAATAATGCCTGCCTGTCATCCTGGACCGGAGGCGAATGATCTCTGTACGCAACGAAGAGGCTTAAATTGGGGGATACATTTGATTTTCATCTGGAGGAGGAAGCCGGCCGGGCGCGGGCCGCGGTCCTCTCGACCCCGCACGGCCGGATCGAGACGCCCTGCTTCATGCCGGTAGGCACGCTGGCCACCGTCAAGACGCTGTCGCCGCGCGACCTTGAGGAGGCCGGCGCCCAGGTCGTCCTGGCCAATGCCTATCATCTGCACTTCCGGCCGGGAGCGGAGCAGGTGCAGGCACTGGGAGGCCTGCACCGGTTCATGTCCTGGGAAAAGCCGCTGCTGACCGACAGCGGTGGATTCCAGGTCTTTAGTCTCCGGCCGGGGGCCAGGGTCACCGCCGACGGCGTCGAATTCCGGTCGGTCTTCGACGGTTCCCGCCACTTAATCACGCCGGAGCTGGCGATCCGGATCCAGGAACAGCTCGGGGCCGATATCATCATGTGTTTCGATGAGTGCCCCCCTGCCGGCGCCGGCGGTGATTACCTCCGGGAGGCGGTAGTCCGCACCGCCGGGTGGGCCGCTCGCTGCCGGCGGGAGCACCGGCGCGGCGATCAGCTGCTGATGGGCATAGTCCAGGGCGGCACTGACCTGAGGCTCCGCCGCGAGAGCGTCGAGCTGACCGTTGAGACCGGCTTTGACGGGTACGCGCTCGGCGGCCTGAGCGTCGGCGAGGAGCGGCCGGCCATGCTGGAGACGATGCGATACACGGCGGAATTGCTCCCGGCCGGCAAGCCGCGCTACTTCATGGGGCTGGGCGATCCTGCCGGTATCCTCGAGGCGATCGAGGCCGGGATCGACATGTTTGACTGCGTGCTCCCCACCCGGGTGGCGCGCAACGGCGGCGCCTTCACGCGGGAAGGGCGGTTAAACCTGCGCAACGCCGCCTTCGCCCGGGAAGACGCGCCGCTTGATCCGGACTGCGGCTGTTACGCCTGCCGCAGCTTCAGCCGCGCGTACATCCGGCATCTGGTTACCCAGAAGGAGATCCTGGGGCTGCACCTGCTTTCTCTCCACAATGTCACATTTCTGCTAGACTTGACTCGTAGCGCCAGGCAGGCAATCATCGCAGGGCGCTTCGCCCAGCTTAAAAAGGAATACGAAACCTGTTTAACATTAGACATTTAACATTAAACGTTAAACGAAATTGCTAGGGAAAGGAGCCCACTTGATCTTCACAAGCCCTCATGTACTGGCACAGTCAAGCAGCGGCCTCAGCAGCGGCATCCTGACGATGGGCATTTTCGTGCTTTTCATCATCGTTTTTTATCTGCTGCTGATCCGGCCAAGCCAAAAGCAGAGAAAAGAGCACGACCGTCTGGTGCAGGATCTTAACAAAGGCGATACCGTCATGACCGCCGGAGGGATTTACGGTACGATCAAGCAGGTCAAGGACGATTACGTCATCCTGGAGATAGCCAAGAAGACGGAGATCAAGGTCTCGCGCGGATCGATTTCCCGGCGGGAGGTCGCGGCCGAGGCCGAATCAGAGGAGCCGGAAGCAGAGGCTTAGGGAGCGAAAACCGGAAACCAGCAGCCAGAAACTGTAAAGCAACTCGAGCACCGGCTGGTCAGGACCAATCGGGCCTCCGTTTGCGGCAAGAAGCCGGCGGGAAGCTTTTGACTCCCCGCGTGTTTTGGCCTATGCTTTCTTTAAGGCCACTAACGGGGGCCTGTTTTTTGGGGTCTATGCAGGTAAAATTTGAGCGATAAGAAAAGAAATCTTCTCATACTCGGGATCATGGTGGTCCTGCTGGGCATTTCGGTTTTCATTATTTATCCTCCCGCCAAGAAAACCAAGCTCGGTCTCGATCTGCAGGGCGGGCTGGAGGTAACTCTCCAGGCCAAGGGCAATGTGACCAGCGAACAGATGGACCAGGCCGAGATGGTCATCCGCAACCGTGTTGACAAACTGGGAATTTCTGAGCCTTCGATCAGCACGGAAAACAAGAACGAGATTTCAGTTGCCCTGCCGGGCGTAAAGAATCAGGCTCAGGCGCTGGCATTGATCGGCAAGACGGCGCAGCTGACGTTCCAGCGGGTAGACCAGAACCTGACCTCTCAGGTTCTGGCGGGGACGCTCACGCCTGCCAAAATCCCGGCCGACAAGCAGCTGCTCTTCCAGCCGGTGCGGGACAGCAACGGCAACATCCAGAAAAAGAACGGCAAGGAAGAGGAAACGCCGATCGTGGTTGACAAGACACCACTGATGACAGGCGGTGCTCTTGATAACGCCTCTGTCGGCTATGACAGTTTTAACCGGCCCCAGGTAAATATGAGCTTCAACAGCAAGGGAGCCCAGCAGTTCGCGGACGTAACAGACAAACTGGCAACCGAGGGAGCCATCACCGGCCAGACGCAGCGGATGGCGATCGTGCTGGACGGCGAGGTGGAGTCGGCGCCGACGGTGAAGGAGAAGATTACCGGAGGGCAGGCGGAGATTACCGGCAACATGTCTCTGCAGGAAGTCAAGAATACCGTGCTGGTGCTGCAAACCGGCGCTCTCCCGGTGACGCTCCAGACGATTCAAAAACAGGAAGTCAGCGCCACCCTCGGGGCGGCTTCGCTGCGCCAGGGCCTCATCGCCGGCGCGGTCGGGCTGGCGATCGTGATGGCCTTTCTCATTTTTTATTACCGCCTGCTCGGGGTTGTCGCCGATCTGGCGCTGATCATTTACGGAGTCATGTTCTACGCGGCGCTCACCAACCCGTGGCACCCGGCAACGCTGACGCTGCCGGGCATCGCCGGCATGGTCCTCACCGTCGGCGTGGCGGCGGACGCCAACGTGGTCATTTTTGAGCGGATCAAGGAAGAGGTGCGCCTGGGCAAGACCATTCGCTCCGCGGTCAACTCTGGCTATTCAAAGGGGTTCAAGACGATCCTCGACGCCAACGCCGTCACCATCATCACCGCCCTGATCATTTTCAGCCTGGCGACCGCCGGCGTCAAGGGATTTGCGCTGACGCTGATTATTGGTGTTGTCATCAGCATGTTCACAGCCATCGTCGCCACGCGGGCGATGCTGGGACTGCTGGCGAACATGCGGATTTTCAACAGCCCGACGCTGATGGGCATCAAAATGAAGAAGCCGGAGGCTAAGCTGTCATGATCGAGAAACTGCGCTTCGACTTCATGGGCCGGAAGTACTGGTGGTTTGCCCTTTCCGGAATCATCATCATCACCGGGCTCATCAGCCTCGCCACCCGCGGCCTCAACCTCAGCATTGATTTCAAGGGCGGCAGCCGTTTGACCGCGAAGTTTAGCCAGAAGACAAATGTGAACCAGGTGCGCAGCCTCATCGCTGGCGCCGGATATCCCAGCGCGGTGGTGCAAACAATTAGTGGCGGCTACTATCAGGTGACGCTTCCTTCCTTGCAGCCGAGTCAGGAGGATGCCGTCGACAACGCGCTCAACGCCAGGTTCCATCTGGCGGAGCCTGCGTCATGGAACGACGTCGGCCCTACCTTTGGCCGCCAGGTGGCAACCTCCATGCTGGAGGCGGTGATTCTGGCATGGGTAATCATCATTGTCTATGTCTCCTTCCGGTTTGAGTACAAATCGGCGGTAGCGACGCTGGTCGCCCTCATCCATGACCTGCTCGTCACGGTCGGCGTCTATTCGATTGTGGGGCGGGAAGTAACTACGGCCACTGTGGCCGCGGTGCTGACCATTCTCGGCTACTCCCTCTATGACACCATTATTGTCTTTGACCGCATCCGGGAGAATTCTCCCAAAGCCCGGCGCGGACTTTATGGCCAGATGGTGAACAGCTCCATCTGGGAGGTCATGACCCGGTCAATTATCACCACGCTGCTGACGCTGCTGCCGGTGGCCTGCCTGCTGGTCTTTGGCGGCGAGACGCTCAAGGATTTCGCCTTCGCGCTGCTGGTGGGCATCACCTCCGGAGCCTACTCGTCAATCTTCGTCGCCGCGCCGCTGCTGACGATGTGGAAGGAGCGGGAAAAGCGCTACCGTCCCCAGCCGGTCAGGGTCAAGGGCAAGGGCAAGGCGAAGGCGAAGGCGAAAACAGCCAAGAGCTTATCCCAGTAGGCGGTTCAACGGCGAAGGCGGCTCAGTCCCCCGCGGCCGCACCGGGACTGCCGGTTGCGACAGGCCTTAAAAGCGGAAGTTTTTCGCCGCACAGGCTTTTCCCGTGCCAAGGACCGTTGGCACGGACGGCCTGAGTAAAGAAAGCCTGCCCAGGGTAGAATCTAAACGCCGCGCGAGCTAATCATTGTTGGAACCCCTGCCGTTAATTTATTAATCTGCGAGGTGCAAATGCCATTCCTCAAGAACACGGAGGCGATTAAGATGCCAAACCTGTTAGAACGAAGCATTTTACTTACGATCGGCGCCGCTTCGCTCTCGCGTGATTTTGCCGAAGCCCTGACGGCGGACTTCATGGGTCGGGGCCAGAAGACTTCCGAGCAGGGGCGGGAGGCCGCCGGCGAGCTGCTCGAACGGGCCCGGGACGAGACCCGCGCCGCCCGCAGCCGGATCGACGCCAGCCTGCAGCGGACTTTCCGGGACATGGGGCTGGCGACGGTGGAGCAGATGGAAGAAATGGAGCTGAAGCTGGCGCAGCTGGAGCACCGCCTGTCGCTGCTCGAACAGCCGGAAACGCAAGCTGTAAATGAGAACAAAAAAGCTGAATAGCAAATTGTCATTCTTTGCCGCCTCAAGTGCCGAAGAATCCCGGTTTTATCGAGATCTTTCGGTTTCGCCTTAAGATAACGGTTTTTCGGTTCAAACCGGTTACTTGGAACTTTGAACTTGGAACTTTGACCCAATGAAGCTTTCCAGCGTCAGAAACGTTGACCGCATGCGGCAGATCACCGAGATCGCGGTCAAGCACGGTTTTGGCTACTTCTTCGAGCGGCACAACCTTCGCAACCTGATGCCGCGCCTCCACCGGGAGCCCCGGGAAAGGCACCCGGGCCGGCGCGGCCTGCATATCCGGATGATGCTGGAGGAGATGGGTCCCACCTTCATCAAATTCGGCCAGCTGCTCAGCACCCGGCCCGATGTGGTTCCGGAAGACATCCTGATAGAGCTCCGCAGGCTGCAGGACGAGGTGCGCCCCTTCCCGGTTGAGCAGGCGTATCAAACGATCGAATCGGAGCTGAAGCTGACCGTCAGGCAGCTCTTTCTCGAGTTCGATGAAACGCCGATCGCGGCCGCCTCCATCGGCCAGGTGCACCGGGCGGTGCTCCCCAACGGCGACCGGGTGATCGTCAAGGTGCAGCGGCCTGACGCCGAAGGCCAGGTGAAGGCGGACATCGACATGCTGTACCAGTTCGCTCATCTGCTCAGCGACCATACGCGGCAGGAGATCCTGGTCGATCCGGTCGGCGTCGTCGATCAGTTCGCCCGGGGCATCCGCAACGAGCTGGATTACCGGATCGAGGCGCGCAACGCCGAGCGGTTTGCCCAGCTGTTTGATCTGGACCGCTCCGTTCACATCCCCAAGGTTTACTGGCAGTACAGCACCGCCCGGGTGCTGACCCTCGAATACCTGGAAGGGGTCCAGCTGGTTGACCTTGATACTAAAAATATGACAATGTCAGAGCGCCGGGCGCTGGCGGCGTTGATCGCGGATTGCTGGCTCAAGCAGGTATTTATTCACGGTTTTTTTCACGGGGATCCGCATCCGGCGAACATCCTGGTGGCCCGGGACGGCACCATCGGCTTGGTTGATTTCGGTATCACCGGCATCCTCACGGCGGATGACCGCCAGAATGTTATCAGCCTGTTCGTGGATATCACAAATCAGAAGGTTGAAAAAATTCCGCGGCGGCTGGAGGCGCTGGGAGTGGAGTTCCCGCGGGAGCTGGAGCCCCAGTTCGTCAGCGAGCTGAGAGACCTGTTCGCCAAATATTTCAACGCCCGGCTGAGCGAGCTGGAGCCGGTGTCGGTGTTTCGCGATATCTTTGGGGCGATCTTCCGGCTGAAGCTGAAGCTGCCGACGCAATACCTGCTCCTGGACAAGGCCATCGCCACTCTGGAAGGGATCACCAGCCAGCTATACCCGTCGTTTAACGTGCTCGAGTTTGCCCGGCCGTACGCGCGCGAATTTGTCAGCAAGCGCTACTCGCCGGCCAACCTGGCGGCTCGCGGCGCCCGGGAAGCGCAAAACTACATGGGCCTGCTGATGGATTTCCCTTACCAGGTTCACGAAGCGCTGGAGCAGGTGCGCACCGGCGACGTCAGGATCAATTTTGTGCATCGCAACCTGGAAGATTTCTCACGCCGGCTGACAATTTTGACAAACCGGTTGGTAATAGCCATTGTCCTTGCCTCACTGATTCTGGGCTCCTCGATTATCGGGCTGTTTGCCCAGGGAGGCCCCCGCTTGCTGGGCATTTCCGTGTTTGCCTTGTTTGGCTTTATGATCTCCGGATTTTTTGGGCTGTGGCTGGTGGGTGGCATCCTCCGCTCCGGGAGGCATTAGAATCTATCCCAGAAGTTACATTTCACTGCGGCAAGGGGCACGAGCTGCTTCCCCGGAGCAAATCCTCGACGTGCCCGCAGATATGACGGCGGGCCTCTTCATCCTGCGCCTGCAGCCTTTTCGCCCGGCCTCGTTACGAAGAATCTCTTGAGGCGATTCTACAAACGGCGTCAAATGGGTATTCCATTTCCGGGAAATTCTGCCTGAAGCTTACCCAGAAACTATGAAACTTGGCACCAAGCTTTATCTTTTTTTTGCCGGGATAGTCATCCTGCCGCTGCTGGTTGTCACGGTGATCTCCAGCATTGTTCTGGCGCGCTCGGAACAGGGCACCTACCGCACCCGCATGCAGAGCAGCCTGGCGGCCGCCGCGGCCATCCTTTCCGAGAAGCAGCGGTCGGCCGGTGATGCGCTGGTTGCCGCGCTCCGGGGCGCCGATACCGCTGCCCTCATTTCCGGAAACAGTCCCGCCCGCGCGGCGCAGCTTGATTCCATCCGCGGCGAGATCGGCGCCAGTGAGGTCCTGCTCGAGCGCGGGGGCCAGACGCTGGCCGTTTCGGGGAGCGCGCCCGGCGGCGCGGCGCAGCTAAAAACGGCCGTGAACTTAAGCGGCGCCGGCTCCAGCTGGCAGGTTACGGCGCTCAAGACGGTGGACTCCTCTTCCATCTCGGGCGTGTTTTCGCTGCAAGGGCTGGAGTGGGGAATTCTCGAGGGCGGCAAGGTTATCTCTGGAACCCTGGCTGGAGGCTCTTTCCGGACCTCTGCCGGCGCTTCAGTTTCGGCTGCGCCCGGCGCCCCTGGCGACTCCACCTTTGACGCGCGTGCGGGCGGCTCTGACCTGTTGGCGCTGGCGCTGTCACTGCCCGCCACATTGACCAGCAAGCCTCTGGTGATGGTCGCGGCGGCGCCTGCTTCCGCCGTGGGAGCCGCTTCCAGCAGAGCGCTGGCAGCCGGCCTGATTCTCACTTTCCTGACCCTGGCGCTCGCCGTGGTGCTGGGGATCCTGCTTTCCCGGAAGATTACCGGCCCGCTCCGCCGTGTGAACCAGGCGGCGGCGGCCGGCGCCGCCGGCGATCTCGGCCGGGAAGTGAAAGTAAATTCCCGCGACGAGATCGGCAGCCTGGCGGCGTCATTTAATTTAATGCAAGCAAATATCCGTAGTTATGTCAAAGAGCTGGAAGAATCCCGATCCAACATAATGCTTGCCCTTTCTTATGCCGGCGATATTCTCGGGGCGACCTCCGACCGGATGCGCCTGATCAAGACCACCGCTGAAGCGGCGCGGCTCGCCACGGGGGCGCTGGCGGTCTGGGTCGAGCTTTTTGCCGACGCCGGATCTCCCGGCCACAAGGCCATGTCGGCGGGCGCTCCCCGGGATTACTTTGAGGGCGGGCGCTCCCGGCAGGCGACGGCAGTGGCTGACGACATCGGTACGGGCCGCATCGAGCCGGGCGAGATCATTGATCTGCCCGGCGACTTGGCCGCCATCGGCTATCCCCTGCGCCATGGCCGCGAAGCGCTCGGTTCGTTGCTGGCCATGTTTTCCGGCCGGGAGGCGCTCACAGGCCAGAACCAGCGCATCCTTGAATCGCTGGCCACTCAGGCCGCCAGCGCCGTTGAGAATGTCAACTTCGCCGAGCTGCAGAAGATGCTGGCGGTCACCGACCCGATGACTGGGATCTCCAACTTCCGGTCGTTTCAGGACCGGCTCAGCCGGGAAGTGGACGCCTGCCGCCGCTACGGGCGCGAACTCTCGCTGGCGATCATCGACCTGGACGACTTCAAGCACATCAACGATAAATTTGGCCATCAGATCGGCGATGAGCTGCTGAAAGGTGTCGCCCGGGCGCTGGCCGGGCGGGTGCGGCAGGTTGACATACTCGCACGTTATGGCGGCGAGGAGTTCGCTGTTATCTTCCCCGAGACGCCGAAGCCGGCGGCGATGAAGGTCGCCGAAAGCCTCCGGGGCACGATCGAGGACCTGACCGTTGCCGGCAATCCGGAAGTGCGGGTTACCGCGAGCATTGGCATGGCCGCGTTTCCGGATGACGCGGGAGACGAAAAGGATTTGATTGGAAAGGCCGATCTGGCGCTGTACCAGGCCAAGGCGGAGGGAAAGAACCGGGTGGTTTCCTAGCGATCGGATCCGGAACGGCAGCGCCCGCACGAAGCCCATGCCGACTTTGCCGGCTCCCGCTGCCCACCCTGATTTCCGGCTTTTTCCTGATGGTGCCGGTTTTCAGCGGAGCGGCCGTGCCCGCCCGGTTCAACCTGGGCCGCTCCATCTTCGTCTGCCGATATTGTTCCGCCGCCGTTGTATGCCTCGAGCCTGCCGGCCGGGTTGGGCGCCTGGTCAGCAGGCGCTAAAGCAGCATCAATATGATTGGCGGGTGCGGAAACGTCCGGCCTGGCGGACGGCGGTGGTGCCGCCACCGGGGACGCGGCAATCGCTGACGGTGCGGCGGGCGCCGAAGGAACAGGATTCACAGCCGGCGCCGGGACCAGGGGCATTACGGGGAGAGAAGCGGCGAAGGGCGCCGGCAGTGCCGCTTCCGGCAATGGCCGGGGAAGCAGCGAGCGGCCCGCGTATACCCCCAGATAAACCGAAGCCGCCATCACCAGCGCCGCCAGGGCGCCGGCAGGCAAAATAGCAAAATAACGCCTGTTTGTCAACTTAAGCAGCGGCGCCGCCAAGCGGGTCTTTGCCCGGAACAGGCGGGAAATGAAACTACTCGGATACACTCTGCCTTTTCTGCATGACGGCTTTTAGCGGGAAAGTTTGTTCATGGGGATACAGCTTAAAATATATTATCGGCGGTTTTTTCCATTCCCCTACATATTCCCTTTAATTGATCATTACGAACCTTCAACCTGCCGGCGGATTTCCCCCGGGGCTGGTCTCAATTTGTCTATTCCGCCCGCTCCGCCGCGGCCCAATTCCGTCAAATCCTCACAAATAAAAAGAAAACTCAAACATAAGCTACGCGGGGGGTGCGTTTCGGATCAATCTTTCAAGTAGCCGGCCACGGTATCGGCAAGCTGCCTTGTATCAATCGGCTTGGTGATGTAACCGGCGCACCCGGCTTCGACGACGCGCTCTTCGTCCCCCTGCATGGCGTGGGCCGTCAGGACGACAATCGGGATGTGACGGGTTTTCGGATTTTGTTTTAGCAGCCGCGCGGCCGACAAGCCGTCCATTCCCGGAAGATGCAGATCCAGCAGGATGATGTCCGGTTCCCGTTCGTTGGCGATCTGGATGCCGACTTCCGCCGTCGCAGCCTGCAGCACCTCAAACCCGCCCCGCTCGAGAACGAATTGAGCCAGGCGCGAGTTCATCGCATTGTCTTCAACCAGCAGGACCTTCCTCATTTTCCTCCTTTTGCCCGAAAGAATTCCAGGGCCCGAGTTAAAAGTTCATCATTCTGGCCGGGCATTAAAACCAACATTTCCCTTTGATAATAATTGCCAGATTTCCTGGACATGGTTTTTAATCCACCATCCACCATCCGCTTTAGACCAGGCGGGACTGATTGCCGCCTTGTTTAACAATGCTCTCGACTCCTGATTCCAGTTTTTCCACAATCTGCTCCGCGGTAAAGGCGCCGCGGGGACAATCGGCAACGGCGGCGCTGACCGTAAACCGAAAGCCGGCGCCCGCGTCGTTAAAAAATTTGGTCCTGCTTGCCAGATCAACCAGTTTCTGAGCCACCTTGACGGCATCGCCGCCGGCCGTCTCCGGCAGGATCACGGCGAAGCGCCTGTCGTCGTACCTGACCGGCTGGTCGGCGGCCCGGACATTTGCCGCCAGCAGGCCGGCGAGGGCCTTGGCCAGAGAAGCTTGATCGGCCCCGGAAGTCTCGCCGCCGTCGATGCTGATCAGTAACACTGACAGGTCGAGACTGTAGCGGATCGCCCTCCGGACTTCCTGGGTCAGGCGTTTCTGAAAATACCGGCGGTTAAAAAGACCCGTCTCGACATCGACCAGCCTGGCTCTCTCTGGATGGAATCTTTCCAGACGAAAGACTTCGTCGAGCAGCTCCTGTCTGATGCCGCCTTCCTTGCGAATTACCTGGCGGACGGCGCCGGTGTCCAGCAGGTCGTTTTCGGCAACGGCCGCGTCGCTCCCTGCCGTCAGGATAACCGGAATATCGACGGTGATGGGATGCTGTCTCAGCATCGACATCACATCGAAGAAACCGGCACCGGAGATCCGCTGATCCATAATGATGATGTCAGGCAAGTTTTCCAGCGCCATTTCCCAGGCTTCCTCACCGGTGCCGGCTTTAATGACGGCAAAGCCCTGCCGCTCCAGGATGGCCGCGGTCTCCGCCAAGGCGCGCGGATCACTGTCAGCCACCAGCATTTGCGGCCGCGAGCGCCGGGGCGGCGTGACAACCTGTAGATGCCGGAGCTTGTCCAGGAGCGGCCGCCGGCTGAGCGGCTTGACGCAATAATCTGCTGCTCCCAGGGCAAACCCCATCTGCGGGTTATCAACGGCGGAACAGATGATGACGCCGGCGTCAGCCGTCTCGGGATCTGCTTTCAGGTGGCGCAAGACCTGCCATCCGTCCTGATTGGGCAGCATCACGTCCAGGCAGACAGCGAAAGGATGGATGTTTTTTGCTTTTTCCACCGCTTCGGCGCCGTCAGCGGCAAACTCAACGTCATAACCGTCCTGCTCCAGCCAGAGGCCGATCAGCTCTGCCGTTTTGGGATCGTCCTCAACCACCAGGATCCTGGTTACGTCCGGCTCGGCAGCCGGCTGCGAGCGTGGCCGGCTGCCCGCTACGCCGGTGCCGGGCAGGCGGTCCGCGGGAGTGGCGGCGGGCAGTGTCCGCTCGGCAAGCGGCAAGGTGAAATAAAAGGTGCTTCCCTCGTCCGGAGCGCTTTCCACCCAGATGTGCCCCCCCTGCATCTCGACGAACCGGCGGGTCAGGGCCAGCCCCAGGCCGGTGCCTTCATGCTGCCGGGAAGCGGAGCCGTCCACCTGCTGAAATTCGGCAAATATCCGTTCCTGGTCTGCCGCAGCGATGCCAATGCCGTTATCGGCGACGGCGAACCTTGCCATACTGCCGAGGACCGTCGCCGAGACAATTACCTCGCCGCCGGCAGGTGTGAACTTGATGGCGTTGCCGGCCAGGTTATAGACAATTTGTTTGAATTTGCCAAGGTCGGAAGTGATCGACGACAGCCGCTCCGATACGGTGACTTCCAGCTTGATATCTTTCCGGGCGGCCAGAGGCTGCAGGCTGGCGATGATCTCTGAAAGCGCCGGACCGATATAGAATTCCTCCGGCGAGAATTGCATCCGGCCCGCCTCGACTTTTGACAGATCGAGCACATCGTTGATCAACTCCAGCAGGTGGTAGCCGCTGGAGATGATATTTTCGCAGAATTCCTGCCGGTCTGTTTCGGTGATCCCGTCCGGCGGCGAATCCTTCAGAACCTCTGAAAACCCGATGATAACGTTTAGCGGCGTCCGCAGCTCATGGCTCATGTTTGCCAGGAATTCTGTTTTCATCCGGCTTGCTCTCTCCAGCTCCCGGTTGGCCTGTTGCAATTGATGCGTGTGCTCTTCCATCTCATTGACCATGTTATTGAAGGCAAAGGAAACGGCGCCCAGCTCGCTCTTTTTTTTGGACACCGGCACCCGGGTGGAATAGTCGCCGCTGGAGATGAGTGCAGCGGCGCTAATCAGGGAGCCAAGCGGCTTCAGGATCAACCGTCTGAGCAGGAACACGATTGTTCCGGCGACGAGCACGAACATCAGGGCGCCCAGGCCGATCATCACATCACGGCTGCGGGCCAGGCTCTGGTCCAGCACGGCGGTGCTGACGTTAACCCGGATGGCGCCCAGCAGCCCCTGTTTGTTGGGCGCCGGGGCGATCCTGCCATGGCATGCCAGGCAGGCGCTTTGCACCTGGATCGGCTCCGTGACAGACAGGGAGCCGTTCTCCGGCTCGCTCAGCATTGATCTGGGGGTGCCCGAAGAGATCAGGTTTTGCGTGTCGGCCCGCCCGTAAAAACCGATCGTGGTGGAATTGGTTGAGGCCCAGATCTGATTTTTTGTCGTCAGGATGTCAACCTTGGCGACGGAGTTGCGCGTATTCAGACTGTTGAGCGTATCCTGAATGTGGCTTCGCTCGTCGATGAGCATATCCTGCTGCAATGTGCTGGAGATCGCGCTCGTCAGCGCCATGGCGGTTTGCTTAAACTGGTCGGTGCTGGCCTGGCGCTGGATCGAGAGGACAGCGATTGCTCCCGCCCCGCCCACGAGCAACACAATCGCCACCACATACAGAGGAATCTTGTTTTGCAGCTTCATCGTGGCTCTCTTCACGGACCTCGGTCCGGGCTTCAAACCGGCCGTTTGCCCAGTTATCGATCTTTCCCGGCTTTTCTTGAATATCCTGCCTGGGACGGTCAACACGCGTGCCCCCTTAGCCGCGTTCTTTGGAACTTATCCCTTCAGGCTCTTCGCAGCGCAGGCGCGGCGGAAGATACTTTTTGGGACAGATTCTTTAAGCAATCTCCAAGCCTTGTGATAATATATGGGCTTGCCCGCGATGACAACGGGCTTTGTCGCCTATTCATACAATTGAATCAGATCAGGTAAGACCAATCATTCCGGGCACTTCGCGATCGCTTGGCACAAGCTCCGCGAGTGATCTGTTTTAAAGAAGATTCCCCGGTCGCTTCGCCCCCTCGAAATGGCAAGTCTTCGGGAGCTTCCTGATCAGGTTGTATGGTCAATGTGGCAAATGTCTAAAAAGCGGTTCAAAGCGATCAGGTCAACGGATGGTTGTTCATGCCTTTACCGAGTGATGAAATTAAAAAAGGTATCACCAAGGCGCCGCACCGGGCCCTGCTCAAGGCCCTGGGGCTCAATGACAGCGATCTTGAGCGGCCGTTTATCGGGGTGGCAAACTCTTTCAATGAGATAATCCCGGGGCATCTGCAGCTTCGTTCCGTTGCCGCCGCCGTCAAGGATGGGATCAGGGCCGCTGGCGGCGTGCCTTTTGAGTTTGGCGGGATCGGCGTCTGCGACGGCCTGGCGATGAACCACGAGGGCATGCGTTTTTCGCTGGCGAGCCGCGAGTTGATCGCTGACGAGGTCGAAGTGATGGCCAAGGCCCACGCCTTCGACGGGCTGGTGCTGATTCCCAACTGTGACAAGATCATCCCGGGGATGATGATGGGCGCGCTCCGCGTCAATGTGCCGGCGATCATGATCAGCGGCGGCCCGATGATGGCCGGCGAGCTGGAAGGCGAGAGGATCGACTTAAGCAGCGTCTTTGAAGCGGTGGGCGCGGCCCTGACCGGCAAGATTAGCGAAGCACAGCTGAACCGCATTGAAAGTTGCGCCTGTCCGGGTTGTGGTTCCTGCTCCGGCTTGTTTACCGCCAACTCCATGAACTGCTTGACGGAGGTGCTGGGGCTGGGCCTGCCCGGCAACGGCACGGTTCCGGCGGTGGACGCAGCGCGCATCCGTCTGGCACGGCGGGCGGGCGAGCGGATTGTCGCGCTTGTCAGCGAGGGGTTGCGGCCGCTCGATGTTGTCACGCCGGTCGCCATCAGTAACGCCCTCGCGGTTGATTCGGCCATGGGATGCTCCACCAACACGGTGTTGCATCTGGCGGCGATCGCCCGCACGGTGGGTTTGGATTTCGATCTTTCCGAAGTCAACGAAATCACGGCAAGAACCCCGCATCTGTGCTCGCTGCGGCCGGGCGGTTCGTATCACATGGAGGATCTTGACCGCGCCGGCGGCGTTCAGGCAATCATGAAAGTGCTCCTGGACGCCGGCAAGATTGACGGCAGCGCCGTCACAATTTCCGGTGTAACGGTCGCTGAGCAGGTTCAGGGGGCGGTTGTGCGCGACGCCGATGTCATCCGCCCGGTCGCCAATGCCTATCACCAGACCGGCGGCCTGGCGGTACTCTTTGGCAATCTGGCGCCGCGCGGAGCCGTGGTCAAGGAATCAGCGGTCCTGCCGGAAATGCTCCAGCACCGGGGGAAGGCGCTGGTGTTCGAGAACGAACCGGACCTCGTGGCGGCGATTGAAGACGGCGGCATTACGCCTGGCACCGTGGTCGTCATCCGTTATCAGGGCCCCAAAGGCGGCCCGGGGATGCCGGAGATGCTGACGCCAACCTCTGCCATCGCCGGGGCCGGACTGGACCGCGAGGTGGCGCTGATCACCGACGGGCGCTTCTCCGGCGCGACCAAGGGGGCGAGCATCGGGCATATCTCGCCCGAAGCATTTGCAGGAGGCCCGATCGCGCTAATCGAGAACGGCGATGAGATTGTGATTGACATTCCCGGCAGAAGTATCAACCTGCTGGTTGACGAAGCGGAGCTTGAGCGCCGGGCTGCGGCGTGGTCGGCGCCCGAACCCCGCTACCAGACCGGTTTCCTGTCCAGGTATGTTAAGCTGGTGCATGGCGCCAACGAAGGGGCCGTTTTGGAATAAAGTTTCAAGTTTCAAGTTGCTGGTTTCATGTGATGGGTTTCGCGGCCGGCAACTGGAAACCGGGAACCAGAAACTCGAAACTGAGGGTTTTATGAAGGGCTCGGAAATAATAATTGAATCGCTGAAGGCGGCCGGAGTTGACACCATCTTCGGCCTGCCGGGAGGCATGGTCATCCCGCTCTACGACGCACTTTATGACTCCGACCTGCGGCACATCCTGGTGCGCCACGAGCAGGGCGCCGCCCATATGGCGGACGGCTATGCCCGCGCCACCGGAAGGACCGGCGTCTGCGTCGCCACCAGCGGTCCCGGCGCCACTAACCTGGTCACCGGCATCGCCAACGCCTACATGGACTCGACGCCGATGATCGCCATTACCGGCCAGGCGCGCAGTGACCTGATTGGCACGGACGCTTTCCAGGAGGCCGATATTACCGGCATCACCGAGCCAATCGTCAAACACAGCTACCTGATCAAGCGCACGGAAGACATCCCCCGCGTGTTTAAAGAGGCATTTTACATCGCGTCAACCGGCCGTCCCGGTCCGGTGGTGATTGACATCCCGTCAGATATGCAGCTGGAGGATATCGGATACAAGCCGGCCGGCCGGCTCAACCTTCCCGGCTACAAACCTACGCTAAAAGGCAACATGAAACAGATCCGTTCGGCGGCCACCGCGATTGCCGCTGCGGAGAGGCCGGTTATCTATGCCGGCGGCGGCGTGATCACCGCCGGCGCCGAGAAGGAGCTGCTGGCGCTGGCGAAGCTGATGAAGATCCCGGTGACGACGACGCTGATGGGGCTGGGAGCCTTTCCCGAAAACAACGACCTGTCGCTGGGGATGCTGGGCATGCACGGAACCGGCTACGCCAATTACGCTGTCACCCACTGCGATCTGCTGCTTGGCGTCGGCGCCCGGTTTGACGATCGCGTCACCGGCAAGATCGCCACGTTTGCCCGTGGCGCCAAGAAGATCCATATTGACATGGATCCGGCGGAGATCAGCAAGAACGTGCCGATTGACATCCCCATTGTCGGCGACGCCCGCGACGTGCTGGGCGGCATCGTCGCCGAGCTGAGAAAGCTGAAGCGGCGCCCGAAACAAACCGCGGCCTGGATGGATCAGGTAATCGCCTGGAAGCAGAAGCATCCGTTGCATTACAAGGATTTTAAGGGATCGATCATGCCGCAATATGTCATCGAAGAGATCAACCGGATCAGCAAGAGCGACGCCATCCTTTGCACCGATGTCGGTCAGCACCAGATGTGGTCCTGCCTCTTCTACACGCATATCAAACCGCGGCATTTTATCAGCTCCGGCGGGCTGGGAACGATGGGGTTTGGCTTTCCGGCCGCGATCGGCGCCAAAGTGGGCCGGCCGGACAAGATCGTGATCGACATCGCCGGCGACGGCAGCTTCCAGATGAATATCCAGGAGCTGGCGACCGCCGTCTGCTATGACATACCTGTGGTCGTCTGTATTCTCAACAATGGTTTCCTGGGGATGGTGCGTCAGTGGCAGGAGCTATTCTGGAACAAGCGGTATTCCGATACGGTCATCTCCTGCCAGCCGGATTTTGCCGCCGTGGCGGAAGCATACGGAGCGCTGGGCATGACGATCACCGACAAGAAAGACGTCAGCGACGCGATCCGCACCGCGATCAAGGCCAGGCGGCCGGCGGTGCTGGACTTCCATGTCCGGGCGGAGGAAAATGTGTTCCCCATGGTTCCGGCAGGCAAGTCGATCGACGAGATGATCGGGGGACATAGAACGTAGTTCCGGGTTAATGAACTCGGGCAGCGCTCAGAACTCGGAACTCAGAACTCAAAACGCGGAACTTTTTTATGAAACACACACTATCAGTCTTAGTCGAGAATAAACCTGGCGTTCTGGCCCGGATCGCCGGCCTGTTCTCACGGCGCGGCTTTAACATTGACAGCCTCGCGGTTGGCATCACTGAAGATCCGGATGTCTCCCGGATGACGATTACGGTCGACGCCGCCGAGCACCCGATCGAGCAGGTGACCAAACAGCTGCACAAGCTGATCAACGTGATCAAGATCACCGATCTGGATCCGGAGCGGACGGTGGCCCGGGAGCTGTCACTGGTAAAGGTGAGCACCGATGCGAAAACGCGCGGCGAGGTAATGCAGATCGCTGAGATCTTCCGGGCCCGGATCCTTGACGTCGGCAAGAAGTCGCTGACGATCGAGGTCACCGGCACCACCGGAAAGATCGAGGCGCTGGAGCAGCTGCTCCGGCCGCACGGCGTCGTCGAGATCGTGCGCACCGGCCGCGTCGCCATCGAGCGGGGAGGGAAATGATGACCCGGCTGGTGAATGGGAGATAGTGGATGGTGGATTAACAAAAAAGACAAACTTGACATATTGCAAATCATCGATATTGTTTTTTATGAACTTTGAACTTTGAACGGGGTGAATATGTATTACGATAAAGACGCAAATCTGGATTTGATCAAAGACAAAACCGTGGCCGTGATTGGTTATGGCAGCCAGGGCCACGCGCATTCCCTGAACCTGAAAGACTCTGGCGTCAGCGTCGTCGTCGGTCTGCGCGAGTCGAGCTCCAGCTGGAAGAAAGCGGAGGGCGCGGGCCTCTCCGTCAAGCCGATCGCCGCCGCGGCGGCGGAGGCTGATATCATCATGGTGCTCACCCCCGACCACTCGCAGGCCGAGACGTACCGGGATGAGATCGCTGCCGGGCTGGCAGCCGGCAATGTCCTGATGTTTGCCCACGGATTTAACATTCATTACAACCAGATCGTGCCGCCGGCTGACGTCGATGTTGTGATGGTGGCGCCGAAAGGACCGGGGCACCTGGTGCGGCGGCAGTATGCCGAAGGCCGCGGCGTGCCCGCGCTGATCGCCATCCATCAGGACGCCAGCGGCAACGCCGAGCAAATCGGGCTGGCTTACGCCAAAGGGATTGGCGCAACCCGGGCCGGCGTGATTGAGACGACATTTGCGGAAGAGACCGAGACCGACCTCTTTGGCGAACAGGTGGTTCTCTGTGGCGGCGCCAGCGAACTGGTGCGGGCCGGCTTTGAGACGCTGGTGCAGGCCGGGTACCAGCCGGAGATCGCCTACTTTGAATGCCTGCACGAACTCAAGCTGATTGTTGACCTCATGTATGAAAAAGGCATTACGGGTATGCGCTACAGCATCTCCGACACCGCTGAATACGGTGATATTACACGTGGCAAGCGGATTATCAACGAAAAAACCCGTGCCGAGATGCGGAGCATCCTGAGCGAGATCCAGAGCGGCCGTTTCGCTACCGAGTGGATCCTGGAAAACAAGGCCGGCCGGCCCAGCTTCAACGCCATCCAGCGGCGCGAAGCCGCCCACCAGATCGAGATCGTCGGCAAGCGGCTGCGCAGCATGATGAGCTGGATCGGCGGCCAGGACGATATCCTGGACGGGGAAGAAATCTAAAAAAATTTCGCGTTTCCAGTTGCTGGTTTCTAGTTGTCCCGGCAGGGGGTTATCAACTGGAAACTTGAAACCAGAAACCAGAACTTACAAGAACAAGGCAACGATATGATAAAGAAATTCTTGATGACTCCCGGGCCGACACAGGTGCCGCCGCAAGTGCTGTCGGCGATGGCGCGGCCGGTCATCCATCATCGCACCTCGGAGTACTCGGAGCTGTTCGCGCGGGTCAACGAGAACCTCAAGTATGTCTACCAGACCGGCAACGAGATCCTTTCCTTTGCCTCGTCCGGCACCGGCGCCATGGAATCGGCCGTGATCAACCTCTGTTCGCCTGGCGACGACGTCCTGATCGCCGCCTGCGGCAAGTTCGGCGAACGCTGGCGCGACCTGGCGCAAGTTTACGGGCTCGCAGTCGAATTTCACGAATATGAATACGGGGAAGCGGTCAACCCGGATGACATCAGCCGGTCGCTGGAAGCCAATCCCCATATCAAGGCCGTTTTTGTCACCCATAGTGAAACCTCTACCGGT
>JAMDDD010000004.1:0-15558 GCA_023489275.1 Actinomycetota bacterium | reverse complement strand
CGCAAAAAGCGTTAATGATCCCGCCGGGGCTGGCCTTTGTCAGCGTCAGCGGCAAGGCCTGGGAGCTGGCGGCGAAAGCCCGGAGCCCGCGCTTTTATTTCGACTGGCTGAAGGCGAGAAAAGCGCTGGGGCAGGCCAAACCGACGACCCCGTTTACGCCGCCGGTATCGTTGATGGTGGGCCTGGACGCGGCGCTCGGCCTCATCCGCGAAGAAGGGCTGGAGGCGCTCTTCCATCGCCATATAATTATGGGCCGCGCCTGCCGCGCCGCCATCAGGAGCATGGGCCTGGAGCTGTTCTCGCCGGATGATGACAGCTCCAGCTCGGTGACCGCCGTGAAGGTGCCCGAAAACGTCGACGAGTCGCGGCTGCGGACGCACATCCGTGACGTTTACGGGGTGCAGCTGGCCGGCGGGCAGGGCCCGGTCAAGGGGAAGATTATCCGCATTGGCCACTGTGGCTATTACAATTACTCGGACATTATCGTTGCGATTACGGCCCTGGAGATGACTCTCACGGACCTGGGACACCCGGTCCAGCTGGGCGCAGGTATCGGGGCGGCGGAAAAAGTATTCGCGGCGGACGCGGAAGCTACGGGAGATGAAGCAGTTTGACAGACAATAGCAAGCCTCGGGTACTGGTCAAAGAAAAGATCGCCGACAGCGGCATCGATCTGCTCAGGGAGAAGTTTGACGTTGACGTCAGGCTTGATATTGAGCAGGATCAGCTGGCAGGGGTGATCAAGGGATACAACGCCATCATCATCCGTAGCGCCACCAAGATGACCGCCGAGGTGATTGAGGCGGCGGATGCGCTTCAGGTGATCGGCCGCGCCGGCATCGGCGTTGACAATGTTGACATCAAGGCGGCCACCAAGAAGGGCATCATTGTCGCCAACGCTCCCGAGAGCAATATCGTCGCCGCCGCGGAGCATACGATCGGCCTGCTGCTGGCCCAGAGCCGCAATATCGCTCAGGCAAACGCATCGCTGAAGGCGGGCAAGTGGGAGCGCTCGAGCTTTGGTGGCGTCGAACTGGCTGACAAGGTGCTCGGCGTGATCGGCTTCGGCCGCATCGGCGTGCTGGTGGCGCAGCGGGCCCAGGGGCTGAAGATGAAAGTGATTGCCTTTGATCCTTACGTCAGCGCCGCCCGGTTCGAGGAGCTGGGTGTCGATGGCGTTGAAAATGTTGACGAGCTGTATGCCCGGGCGGATTTTATCACGGTGCACCTGCCCAAAAGCCCGGAGACGGCCGGCTTCGTCGATGAGGCCGCCTTCGCCAAGATGAAAGACGGCGTCCGCGTGGTCAACTGCGCCCGCGGCGGCATCATCAAGGAAGCCGCCTTGCTGGAAGCGCTCAAATCAGGCAAATGCGCCGGCGCCGCCCTGGATGTGTTTGAAACCGAGCCGCCGGTTGGCAACCCGTTGCTTGAGTTTGACAACCTGATAGCTACGCCGCATCTGGGCGCCTCGACCGTCGAGGCGCAGGACCGCGCCGGCACAATCATCGCCGAGCAGGTGGCGGCGGCGCTGGATGACCGGTTCGTCAGCAATGCGGTCAACATCGCCCCCGTTAGCCCGGAAGAGATGAATGTCGTGCGGCCATTCCTGCCGCTGGTGGAAAAGCTGGGCCGGTTGATCGTGGAGATTGCCGACGGGCCGTTGGAGAAGTTCGATATCGTTTATCAGGGAGCCCTGGCCGATTACAACGCCAGGCTGCTGACCGTGGCCTTCTTTAAAGGCGCCTTTGAGGGCCGTGTTGAGGACACGGTTAACTACGTGAACGCTGAGGGCATCGCCCGGGAGCGTGGCATCCAGGTGACCGAGTCCAAGAACCGCCGGGCCGCCGACTTCACCAACCTGATCACGGTCGCTTCGGTTGACAAGCGCGGCGAGCTGACGGTGGGCGGCACCACCATCGGCCCGAAGCACCGGCCCCGGTTTGTCAAGATTTACCGGCACGACATTGATATCGAGCCGGGACAGTACATGGCCTTTTTCCGCTACGACGACGTCCCCGGCATGATCGGCAAGGTCGGCACTATCCTGGGGGGCCGCGGCATTAACATCGCCAACATGAACGTGGGCCGCAAGAAGATGGGCGGCAAGGCTGTCATGTCGGTTACGCTCGACAAACCCATTCCGGCCGAGGTTCTGAACGAGATCCGCGATCAGCCCGAGTTCGACGACGTCACTTTTATTACTTTTCCTTAAAAGCCTGATGCGCTGGTTTAACAAATATTCCGATTACCTGCTGCTGGCGGCCCTCGCCTTTGCCGCGGTTATGGTTATGTCACATTTTCTGCACTGGCAAAGCGGCGCCACGCTGGCGGTTTACGCCGGTTCGCTCTTCGCCGGCCTTGCTTTTGGCTTCCGGCTGTTTAAAGCCAGACTCCAGCGGCAGAGAGCGCGCCGCAATAGCTCCCGGCGAAACTCCTCCAGATAAAGCGGCATGCGCCTGCCTGATGATTAAAATCAGGTTTTTCAGGTTATAAAATACAGGATCAAGAACCAGATTTTGGACTCCGCTTGCGGACTCTGGATTCTGGATATTTTATATTGGATATATGATCAACAAGACCAAAGCCTTGGTCGCTAAAATCCATTATCGGGCATCTGCTTTTTTCTAACTGTCAGGGGCGGGATGTGCTATCTTTGGAAGCATTAAAATCCATTCATCTGACGATGCTGACGATGCGTAACTGAACTTCACCGGCGCCGCGGCGTCCCTGACAAAGGACTTGAGATGACGGCCAGGAAGAAAAACCCCTTTGCTGATTTCGAGCGCCTGTCCTCGGAGATTGAGGAGATGTTTTACCGCTTTTACGGCGGTCCCCGCCTGCGGATGATGAAAGGCGGCGCCTTTCAGCCGCTGGCCGACGTCTATTATCTGAAAAAAGAGAATGTGGTGATCGCCAAGCTGGAGATCCCCGGCATCTCGCCGGAAGAAGTAAATATCACTTTGCAGGACAAAACCCTGATCGTTGAGGGCAGCCGGTTTGATCCCCAGCAGGAGGGGGAGAAAGTTTATCAGCAAATGGAGATCGATTACGGCCCGTTCAAGCGGAAGATCATGTTGCCGGTAAACGTGGATGTGGCCGGCTCCAAGGCGGAATACAAGGATGGCTTCCTCACCCTGGAGCTGCCGGTTGCCGAGCAGAAGAAGTCGGCCATCAAGGTGCCAATCAGCGTAAAGGACAAGAAATAATGGAAATGGAAGGCGATCTCGCCGAAACCACCATAGTCAGCTCCGACCAGGAGATACCCGGGGTCGTTCCGATCCTGCCGCTGCGCGACACGGTTGTGTTTCCGGAGACCGTGACGCCGCTGGCCGTGGGCCAGGAGCGCTCCGTGAAGCTGATTGACGATGTGCTCCACAAGGACAAGATCATCGGCCTGGTGTCGATCAAGCACAAGGAAGTCGAGCTGGCCGGTCCCGACGACGTTTACCAGATAGGCACGGCCGCCATCATCCACAAGATGCTCAAGGTGCCGGACGGCTCCCTCCGGATTCTCGTGCAGGGGCTGAAGCGCATCCGGATCACCGGTTTTACGCAGACAGAGCCCTATCTGGTGGCCAGCGCCGAACCCCTCGAGGACGAGGTGGAGATAACCAAAGAGGTGGAGGCGCTCTCGCGCAACCTGCTCAGCGTCTTTACCAAAATCATCGGCCTGGTGCCGTACCTGCCGGAAGAGCTGCAGATGGCGGCCTCCAACGTGGAGGACCCGAGCGCTCTCTGCTACCTGATCGCCTCGGCGATCAAGATCAAGACCGAAGAAAAGCAGGAGCTGCTGGAAGAAGTGAATGTGGAGCGGCGGTTGCGCAGATTGACCTTTATTCTTAATCGTGAATTGGAGGTCTTCGAGCTGGGTAGCAAGATCCAGTCCGAAGTCCAGAGCGAGATGGACAAGGGCCAGCGCGAATATTTCCTCCGGCAGCAGATGAAGGCGATCCAGGAGGAACTGGGAGAAGTCGATGAGATTACCGCCGAGGTCAACGAACTGCGCCAGCAGCTGGACGAGCTGAAGCTGCCGGAAGAAGTTGACAAGCAGGCGCGGCGGGAGCTGGACCGGCTTTCGAAGCTGCAGCCGGCGGCCGCCGAGTATTCCGTCATCCGCACCTACCTGGACTGGATTTTGACCATCCCATGGAACAAAGGCACCGAGGACAATCTCGATATCAATCGGGCGCAGCGGGTGCTTGATGAGGACCATTACGACCTGGAAAAGGTGAAGAACCGCATTCTGGAATACCTGTCCGTGGCGAAATTGAAGCGGGACAAGGAAGGCGTTATCACGGGGCCGATTCTCTGTTTCGTCGGGCCGCCCGGCGTCGGCAAGACATCGCTGGGGCATTCGATCGCCCGGGCGCTGGAGCGCAAGTTTATCCGCATCTCCGTCGGCGGCGTCCGCGACGAGGCGGAGATCCGCGGCCACCGGCGAACGTACATCGGCGCCATGCCGGGCACGATCATCCGGGCCATCCGCGACTCCGAGTCGAACAATCCGGTGTTCATGATCGACGAGATGGACAAGCTGGGCGCCGATTTTCGCGGCGATCCGTCCTCGGCGCTGCTGGAGGTGCTTGACCCCGAACAGCATTTCAGCTTCCGGGACCACTATCTCGATCTGCCTTTTGACTTGAGCAAAGTGCTGTTCATTGCCACGGCTAACATTCTGGACACGATTCCGCCGCCGCTGCGCGACCGGATGGAAGTGATCGAGCTTTCCGGCTACACGGAGGAGGAAAAGATCAATATCGCCAAACGGTATCTGGTCAAGAAACAGACAGATGCCAACGGGCTCGATGCCAAAATGATCAGTTTCGCCGACAAGGCGATCCTGCGGATCATCCAGGATTACACGCGTGAAGCCGGCCTCAGGAATCTGGAGCGGGAGATCGGCTCTGTCTGCCGAAAGGTGGCGCGAGAGATGGCCGAGGGCAAGCAGGGAAAGTTCAAGATCGACGAGAAGGCGGTGGAGCAGTATCTGGGCAAGAAAAAATTCTTCTCGGAGGCGCGGCGGATGACCTCCGAACCGGGCGTCGCCACCGGCCTGGCCTGGACCATGAGCGGCGGCGACATCATCTTCATCGAAGCGACCGCCATGCCCGGCAGCGGGCACCTGACCCTGACGGGACAGCTGGGCGACGTCATGAAGGAGTCGGCGCAGGCGGCGCTGTCATGGGTGCGTTCGCATACGGACGGGATCGGCGTGCCGGAGGATTATTTCCAGAAGCATGACCTGCACGTGCACGTGCCGGCGGGAGCGGTGCCGAAGGACGGTCCCTCGGCGGGCGTTACGATGACGACGGCGCTGGCCTCGCTGGTTACCGGCGTCCCGGTTTTTGCCAACATTGGCATGACCGGTGAGGTTACTTTAAGCGGCAAGGTGCTGCCGATCGGCGGCCTCAAGGAGAAGGTGCTGGCGGCCCGGCGCGCCGGCCTCGATACGGTCATCCTGCCGCGGGAAAACGAGAAGGATCTGGAGGACGTGCCGGAGCACCTGCGCCGGGAGATGAAGTTCATCCCGGTGGATGACGTCAGCGAGGTGCTGGCGGCGGCGCTGGCCGACGGCAAGTGGGCCAGGAAGAAAACGCCGGTGAAGGCCCCGGCCGCCGCGGGAGGCCGCCGCAAGGCCGCAACCTCACGGAAGATGTCGACCGGCAGGAAAGCCGCAGCCAGGCAAAAATAGGGTCAGGGCCGCGGCTGGCAGCGGCTGCCCGGAATCTGCCTGCCGGTTGGTTTCTTAACCGCCGGCGACGGCGGGCACGATACTGACCTCGCTGCCGTCTTTGGCTATCGTTTGCAGTCCGTCGGCGAAGCGGATATCGTCGCCGTCCACATAGATGTTGATAAACCGCCTCAGTTCGCCGGCATCCAGCAGCCGTTCGGCGATGCCCGGGTGCTTGTTTTCCAGCTCCATAATAATGCCGCCCACGGGGCCGGAGTCAATTTCAACAATGCTCTCATTACTGGTCAACTGCCGTAACTGGGATGGAATCCTCACGCTGACGCTCATCTGATTCTCCTTTCAAACGGTTTAAAGTTCAAAGTTCAAAGTTCGTCACTCCGAGACCAGCTGCTTCGCGCCGGCGGCGGCGCCTGACCCCAGCACCTGATCCTCAAACTGCGCGAGCACGGGATCGATTTCAAAGGTGGAGATGGTGTCCGCCACGGCGTCCAGCGTCTTCAGGCCGTCGCCGGTGATGTAGATGACCGTCTCATCCTGGGGATGGATCTTCCCGCGGGCGGCCAGCTTGGCCAGCACGGCGGTAGTGACGCCGCCGGCGGTCTCGGTGAAGATGCCGGTGGTCTGGGCCAGCAGCCGGATGCCATCCACGATCTCCTGCTCGGAGACGCTCTCGATGACGCCCCCGGTGCGGCGGGCAATCTCCAGGGCGAAGATGCCGTCGGCGGGATTGCCGATCGCCAGCGACTTGGCGATGGTGTCCGGCTTTACGGGCTTTACATGTTCCAGGCCTTCCTTGAAAGCGGCCGCCACCGGGCTGCAGCCCTCCGCTTGGGCGCCGCAGATCGCCGGTTCTTTCCGGCGGATGAGGCCCACTTCGCCCAGTTCCCAGTATCCCTTGTAAATCTTGGTCAGGAGCGACCCGGAAGCCACCGGCGTGACGATCTTGTCCGGCGCCCGCCAGCCGAGCTGCTCGGCGGTCTCGAAGGCGAGCGTCTTGCTGCCTTCCGCGTAATACGGGCGCACGTTGACGTTGACAAAGGCCCAGTTTTTTTCGGAAGCGATCTCGGTGCAGAGGCGGTTGACATCGTCGTAATTTCCCCTGACCTTGACGACATTGACGCCGTAAACCGCTGTGGCGATGATCTTCTGGATCTCCAGATTGGCGGGCACGAACACGTAGGCCTCTGTGCCGGTGGCCGCGGCGTGCGCCGCCACGCTGTTGGCCAGATTGCCGGTGGAGGCGCAGGCCACCACGTTAAATTTAAGCTCCAGCGCCCGCTGCAGCGCCACCGACACGACCCGGTCCTTGAAAGAATGGGTGGGATTGGCGGTGTCGTTTTTGACCCACAGCTTTTTTAGTCCCAGTTCCGCCGCCAGCCTGTCCGCCTTCAGCAGCGGCGTGTAGCCCGCCTGCAGATCGACGGCCGGCTTCTCGCTTACCGGCAGGAAGTCGGCGTAGCGCCAGAGAGACGGCGGCCCGAAGGCGATCCGCTCCTTCGTGGCCCGGCGGCGGATCTTCTCGTAATCGTAGACGACCTCCAGGGGGCCGAAGCAGTAATCGCAGACAAACAGCGCCTGCAGGGGGTAGGTCCTGCCGCACTCCTTGCATCTTAAGCTTTCGGCTGTCGTGGCCATTGGCGCTCCCGAATTTTGAGTATAGCCCGGTGGCAAGCCTGCCGGGAAAGGCTCTTGGGGTCATTTTCCCGCGCGCGCGCATGAAAAAACCCCTGCGGATGTGGCAGAGGCAAATTTACTGATCCTATCACCACATCTTCCAGGCCGGTTAAGGTCTGCAGGATTTGGCACCTTGCGGTTTATGTGGGCGCTTGGCTTTAAGCCGCACGCCGGCCCGCAGGTTGCCGAGGCTTCACAGGGCCAGTCCCTCCGCCTCTCTGGATGCGAACAACGCGTTTCCTGGTTGTAGCCCCAGAAGTCTAACAGCCGCCAGCGGCAGGTGTCAAGGGAACAGAGGGATAGAAGATAGAGGCCTCCAAAAGTGCGCTCTGTGACAAATAATACGAAGTTACTGAGTTTTCGGATGTTACGGGGTCTGAGCTTGTGTTCTTTGTTTGTTGATTCGTTGGTGGGTATGTGTTAGTTTCTAATTAGGCGAGTAGTGTGTTCTGTTGCAACAATGGGGTGCCAGTATGGGCTCGACCTACGCCAGCGGCTCTACCCATACACCTCTAACATCTGCTGAAAAATTCGCCCCCCCGCCTGCTCATAGCCCGGTTGATTAACTCTTTCACCTCGCTTTCGGTTTCGGCCTGGGCAAAGATGGTTCCCCATTCCTCCTTGAGGCGGCCGAAGAAGGATTCGATCATGGCGTTGTCCTCCGGCCTTCCTGTCCGCGAGTAGGAAAGCCTGGCCCCGGCTTTTAGCAGCTGGCGGTTTTTGTGTCAAATGCAACTTGTGAAAGATTGCACAAAATTAATTCTTATGCTATTCTTACTGTTGCATTATAAAACGGGCTGCGAATTACCGGCTCTGAAACGCTGGAGGTGAAAGGCCAGAGGATAATGTTCAAGCTCATATGCACGGCCAATCGTTACCGCGATCCCCTCGTCTCTCCCGTTCGATCTGAAGTCGAACCGCTCTCTTTCTCATCACCGCCTCCAGTATCTCCCGCCCATTCTTTCTGCCGCTTCACGCGCTCCCGCACCATCACCGCCTCGCCCACCGGTATCTGGCCTGTAAGTCGCAGCGCGGTGCGATGTTTCACCGTCGCTCCGGGGCTGTTTTAATCCCGTCCTGTTATCCGGCGGGGGGCAAAGGAAGTGAAGCTTTCATGCGCAAGAAGGGTGTCAAGGGGGCACGTTCGAGCAGGTTCAATGGCTTCGGTTTTGGTTTGCTTTTCAGTCTGGCGGTGGTTCTGGGGCTGGCGCTTCTGACGGCCAGCTTCACGCACCAGGCCAGCGCCGCTTCAGCGGCGTACACCGCCAACTCACACCAGATAACCATTAACAGCACCGGCGACGAGTGCAGCTCGGTGGGGACCTGGGACCAGTACAGCCAGAGCTGCACCCTAAATACAGACATTACCGACACCACCGTCTGGATTGTCAGCTCCGGGGTCACCCTGAACGGCAATTCTCATCTGGTAAGCAGTGGTGCGGATGTGCACTACGGTGTGATTCTGGACGATAACACCACGGGCATCACGGTGGAGAACCTGAACGCGAGCGGGTTTGTGCAGTCGGGCCGGTACTCGAACGATGATTACGGCGGCTACGGAATCTACATAAAACCGACAAGCTCGGGAAACACGCTTTCCTCTAATACTGTGACAACCTGCAACAACGGCATCGGAGTCGACGGCGCCAACAACACGCTCTCGGGCAATACTGCCAGTACGAATAACTTCTATGGCATCATCCTCAACGGGCCGGGCAACAGCCTCTCGGGCAATACTGCCAGTGCGAACAAGGGTCCGCAATACGGCGTCGGGATAGTCCTAAACGGCTCCGGAAGCATCCTCTCGGCAAACACCGTGGGCTCCAACCCCGGCAGCGGGATCGTCGTCGGTTCCTCTTCTTCCGGCGACAGCATTTCCGGGAACACCGTGGATTCAAACGGCCTGGGCGAAGGCACGAATCCCGCAAGCGGCATCCAGCTATGGGGCAGCAATGACACCGTTGAGAATAACGTGGTTGATTACAACTTTACCGGGATATTCGCGAGCGGCAGCGGCGACACCATCTCCGGCAACACCACCAGCTCTAACAAATGGGGCGGCATTTCCTCAGCTGGTTACAGCCTGAATAACAGCGTTATTTCCGGCAACACGGCAGCCTCAAACGGCGCCAACGGCATTTCCCTTTATAGCGGCAGTGGAGATACCGTTTCGAACAACAATACCAGCTCAAACAATGTCGATGGCTATTTCGATCAACCCGGGATGTCTCTTTCAGGCGTCAGCAACAGCACGATCTCCGGCAACATCAGCAATGCAAATGGCACCGGCATTTCTGTCGGCACCGGTTATGGCTGCAACACCAGCGACCTGATCGAAAATAACACCACCGATATGGATGACACGGGAATCGGGATTAATAACTCGGGCTGCAGCAACAGCCAAAATCTCACCGTCTCCGGCAACACTGCCAGCTCCAACAGCGGTCACGCCAACAATGATGGCTTTTATTTCAGCAGCGTCAGCGGCAGTGTCATTTCCGGCAACACTCTCGATTCAAACGGAAACAATGGCATCAAGATCGATGGTGGCAGCGCCGGAAACTCCATCATCGGCAATACCATAAGCTCCAACAAAGGCGGCGGACTCTTCTTTGGATACCCGTCTGAGCTCCAGGTCCCGGGCAACATCATCTATCACAACGACTTCATAGGTAACTGGATCTATCAAACGGCAAATGATGGCAGCGGCGCCGTTACCCTGTCGTTCAATCTGGCCGCTCCCATCGGCGGCAACTACTGGAGCGACTTTAGCACGCCTGCCCAGGGATGCACCGACGCCAATGGCGACGGCTTTTGTGATTCTCCTTATAATCATACCGCGGCATCCCCGGACTACCTGCCCCTGACGCAGCCTGTTGCCAGCGGCAAGCCGCCCCTTACCCTGGACCTTCCCAGTCCTTCCTGGGCCTCCCTGTCCGACTACCAGGCAGGCGTGCTCTCTGTGACCTGGACCGTAAACAATACCGGCGCCAATGAGGCCTGGTCAGTGCAGCTTACCGGGAGCACCAACACCGGCGGCGTCACACTGGCATCGACCCTGCCGGCAACGGTTGGAACGGGCGACATCCTGCCCGGATCTTCAGGAAGCGTCACTTTAAGGTACAACGTGCCCGCCGGCGTCGGCTCCTGGGTCTCAACCCTTTCGGGCAGTGCCCAGGACGGCGTGGGGACTACTTATACCTATCCCTAGAAACGATAACCGCAAGGGGCGCGGCACGCTGCGCCCCTTGCCACTATTGCATCTGAAAGGAACAAGAGCACGTGAGCAAAGCAAAAGATAACTTAAAGCCCTACGCCAAGCCGGAGCTTACAAAGCATGAGAACATCAAGGATCTCACCTTTGAGTGCGCCAACTGGCAGTGCAGCGTTACGGTGCCGCCGGGGCAGTAGGGCGAGAGGAAGAAACCAAAACTTCCTAACATAGGACTAGGACACTGCCGGTAAGATTATTAGAAATATCAGGGAATTCCCCTATATTTAAATCCTACTAAAGAACTTATCATTAGGTAGTTTTAGCGTTCATTTTTGAAACAGCGATTGGAGAGTGAAGGGTGTAATGGGAGAACAGGGCAGGTTGTCAGGAAGTAGGTTTTTAGGTTTTTCAGCGAGTCTTGTGTTTGCCCTCCTGGCGGTATTAATCCTGGCGCTGATGTCAGGCGGCGGGCCGGCCGCTGCTTCAGCGGCTTATACCGCCTACTCGCACCAGATAACCATTAACAGCACCGGCGATGAGTGCAGCTCGGTGGGGACCTGGGACCAGTCCAGCCAGAGCTGCACCCTAAATACAGACATTACTGACACCACCGTCTGGATTGTCAGCTCCGGGGTAACCCTGAACGGCAATTCTCATCTGGTGAATTGGGGCTCCGATGTTCACTTCGGGGTCATCATTGGCGATTACACTTCGGGAGTAACGGTAGAAAATTTAAGCGCCAGCGGGTTTTTAGGCAGCGACTCGCCTACCACCAGCAATCAAAACATACATTGGGCCGGCGCCGACTCGGCCATCTTCGAAAAATCGACCAGTTCAACCAACACTTTCACAAACGATTCTGCCATAAATTCTGATGCCGGCTTCTTTCTCTGGGGCCCAAACAACACCCTTTCCGGCAACAATGTCAGCAATAATGGCATTAACTGTACAAAAGGGTCGTGCGGCGGAATCCAGCTTCTTGGCGACGGCAACACCGTTTCGGGAAACACCGTTGACTCGGACGCGGGGCCTTATGGAGGAATAATTGTTCAGAGCTCAGGAAACACCATCTCAGGCAACACCGTTGATTCAAATACCAGTGGCATCAGTTTGTACGGAAACAACAACGCAGCTGAGAACAACACTGCCAATAACAATGGGGGCAGGGGAATTTTCGCCACCGGCAGCGGCGATACTATTTCCGGCAATACCGCCAGCTCAAACGGATGGGCCGGAATCTCGTCAGTCGGCGACAGCTTAAACAACAGCACGATCTCAGGAAATACTGTCCACGATAATGGCCAAAACGGCAGCGGAAATAGCGGAATTTCTCTCTATGGCTCCAGTGGAGACACAATCTCGAATAACGACACGAGTTACAACGGTGGCATGGGCCCAAACGGCCTTTATAGTGAGTGGGAACTTCCAGGCATATATCTCGCAAGTGTTTCTGACAGCACCATTTCCGGCAACGTCAGCAATTCAAACGGGTACTCCGGCATGGGTGGAGGCGACGGGATCTTTCTTCAAGCCAACAGCGCCTTTGGTAATGGCAGTTGCGCAAGCGACATCATTAAGAACAACACGTTTGATTCAAACACACTGATATACGGATCCGGAATCCACGTATACGGCTGCAGTTATTTAACCATTGCCGGAAACACTATTGGCTCTAACTACCTAGGACTGAATTTAGGTAACAATACTTACAACAGCCAAGTTTATCACAACAACTTCATTGACAATGCGACCCAGGCAAATGGTTCGACTAGCAGCGACGTCTTTAGCCTTCCCGCCCCGGTTGGCGGCAACTACTGGAGCGACTTTAGCCCCGGTTGCAATGACGCCGATCATGACGGCTTTTGCGATTCCCCCGACTACAATTATAGTGCTGGTGCTGGAAACCCAGAGGACGACCTGCCCCTGACGCAGCCTGTTGCCAGCGGCAAGCCGCCCCTTACCCTGGACCTTCCCAGTCCTTCCTGGGCCTCCCTGTCCGACTACCAGGCAGGCGTGCTCTCTGTGACCTGGACCGTAAACAATACCGGCGCCAATGAGGCCTGGTCAGTGCAGCTTACCGGGAGCACCAACACCGGCGGCGTCACACTGGCATCGACCCTGCCGGCAACGGTTGGAACGGGCGACATCCTGCCCGGATCTTCAGGAAGCGTCACTTTAAGGTACAACGTGCCCGCCGGCGTCGGCTCCTGGGTCTCAACCCTTTCGGGCAGTGCCCAGGACGGCGTGGGGACTACTTATACCTATCCCTAGAAACGATAACCGCAAGGGGCGCGGCACGCTGCGCCCCTTGCCACTATTGCATCTGAAAGGAACAAGAACACGTGAGCAAAGCAAAAGATAACTTAAAGCCCTACACCAAGCCGGAGCTTACAAAGCACGAGAACATCAAGGATCTCACCTTTGAGTGCGCCAACTGGCAGTGCAGCGTTACGGTGCCGCCGGGGCAGTAGGGCGAGAGGAAGAAACCAAAACAGGTGACATCATCTATATCTGGACCGCCGAGGGTTGGCTTCATCTGGCGGTGGTCCTCGATCTGTTCTCCCGCCGCGTAGTCGGCTGGCCGCCAAGCCGCCGCATGACCGCCCGGCTGGCAATGGGTGCCCTGGAGATGGCGCTCTGGCGCCGGCGGCCGGAATATTTCATTCGGACCAGGGCTCGCAGTATGCCGGTTTTATTTTTCAGCAGCTTCTTGCCAGAAACAAAATCACCGGCAGCATGAGCCGCTAGGGCGATCCATATGATAACGTTGTGGTGGAGAGCTTCTTCTCCAGACTCAAATCGGACCGGGTGCGCGGTCGTCGCTACCATAGCCAAGAAGAGGCCACAAGAGATATAGTTGACTACATCGAGATGTACTACAATTCCAGCCGGCCACATTCATCGCTCGGATATGTCAGTCCGAAGAAATTCGAGGAGCTTTGGCTAGAGCAGCAGGAGCCTTAAGAAAAGTGTCCACAAAAGCTGGACCAGCTCAAGAAGCGAGGAGGAGAAACCCTAATGAATAAAGGCGGGTTCTCATGGAAACGCGCGATAGGTATTACACGAGCAAAAAGAAAGATTTCCCGGGCAACGGGAATCCCTCTAACTAAGAGCGGGCGCCAGCGCAAAATTGGCAAGATGGCTACCGGCGGTTGTTTGATGGCGGTTCTTGGCGGCATAACAATACCGGCGGTAATTATTGTCATCATGGTCCTGATCGCATGAGTACTTCATCCAGTAGTTCTATGTGTCAACTATTGAAAAAACCGCTCCCGCCCACTCGCACCCCTTCTTAAAACCGCCCCGGCCATCGCCAGGGGGGTGGGGTGCCTAGAGGCGGGTGGTCCCGCCAAGGGAACAGATAGGGGCGGCCCCGGAAGGGGCCGCCCCGTTAGCTTCCTGTAACCTCAACGTCCGGGTGGACGCCGGGCTGATTCAACTTGATTTACGGTGTGATTCTGTTGCCGTATATCTCGTTGAAGCTGTTGTTATAGAGAACGCGCTGCGTGGCGAAGATCAGCTGACCGCCCGTCGATACCACCTTTACCGGGCCGTTGTCGGTCCGCGGGATGATCTGGACCGGATTCGCCACCGAGCGCGGCGCGATGGTAAACGTCTGCTCCAGGGTGGATCCCAGATAGACGTCGACCGTGGCGCTGTTTGTCGGATCGGCGTTGCCAACCATGACCCAGTCGCCCACAAAGCCGGCGTTGGCGTTGTCATACCACGGCCATGAGTAGGCGGTGCCAAGCTGCGTCGTGCCGCCGGAAGCCTCAGTATGCTCAGGCGCCATTGTCTCATGGAAGGTGCCCATATACAGCGTTCGGTCGGTCACCGTCAGATGGTCGCCGCTTGCCTGGCAGCCTTCGCACCTGACCTGGACCGGGCCGCCCATCAGGTCCGGCGTGGTCCAGTTGTAGTATGCGCCAGCCGCAAGCTGCTGCGTTCCATAGTACGTAGTGCCGACGTAGATATCGGCTTTGACCGGGTTTGCACCCGGGTTGGCGATGCAGATCCAGTCGTTGCCGCCCCAGCCGCCGGCGACGCGGGAATCATACCAGGGGAAGTAATACACGTAGTCCGTCGGGAGCATCGGCGGCGCCGCGGTGAAGCTGTTCTCGGGGCTGGTGCTGCCCTGAGGCCCGTTGTTATATGACGTGACTTTGAAGTAGTACTTCTGTGATGGTGTCAAGCCCGTGATGGTGAGGCTGTGGCTGCCACGCAGGATCGTGCAGGCTTCCGGCGTGCCGCCGCTATCGCAGCCGGTCCTGACGGTGGTGTTGTACGGTCCGCCGGAGGTGGTTCCGTACTGGACCATGCTCGTGCCCGGCTGGCTGGTGGTCCAGGTAATTTTGGCGGATGTGCCCATGAGCGTCTCGCCAATTGCCGAGATCGCCGGCGCGGTGGTGTTCATCTCCGCGCCCAGATCCTGAGTACCATAGATCTGGTTGCAGCCGTTGCTGGCAGCGGCGCACTGCGGCGCGACCGGATCGAGCGTATAAGTTGTGCCGGTGTTCGGCTGTCCCTGGCTTACCGACAGGGTGTTGTTATAGTACGGCACGCCGCTATGGATATAGCCGCCGGGGGCGGTGGTGTATCCCAGCATCCTGAGACCCTCGGCGACGATGCCGCCCGGTCCCTGGGAGGCGCTGGCAATGAGAACGCCGTTGCTCACCGCCGGATTGACGTTAGTCAGGCCGGTGTTGAAGATAGTGCTGATCGGGATCTGATTCGCAGCCAGGGAACCGTTCAGGTTCACGGTGCTTGCAGGCGTATCCGCTCTAACATCAACCACCTGGCCGGCGGTCATGGTGGCGCCTACATTCTGGCCGTTGCCAACGTTGCCTTCACCGGCATCCTGGCTGATGGCCCACTCAGCCGCGCAGCGGACCAGGTCGGCGTCGCCGCCGGTGCTGCTGCAACCGCCCGGCACCGTGGGCGGTGGCGTGTAGGTATTAGTCGCTGCCGGAGAAGCGAC
>JAMDDD010000038.1:2641-7870 GCA_023489275.1 Actinomycetota bacterium | reverse complement strand
GCGGGTGGAGTCCAGGGGCGACACGGACCTGCTCCCGGGCCAGCTGGTGGACAGGGTCCAGTTCAAGAAGATAAACGAGCAGGTGATCAAGGCCAAAGGAGAGCCTGCCGTTGCTGAGCAAGCAATTCTTGGTATAACCAAAGCTTCGCTGGCTACGGAAAGCTTCCTGTCGGCGGCGTCGTTCCAGGAGACGACTAAGGTGCTGACGGACGCCGCCATCGAAGGGAAAGTTGATCATCTGCTAGGCCTGAAAGAGAATGTCATCATCGGCAAGCTGATTCCGGCGTCAACCGGCCTCAGAAGGTATCGCACGCTGGAGATATATTCGACGGTGCCGCCGGTGGAGGCGGAGATGCTGGCCGTGGGAGCCGCAAGCGACGACGAAGACCCGCTGGCTTAAAAACCCGGCCTGCCGCACTATAAGTAGACAGCCCGTCCCGGAGCTTCCGGGATGGGCCTGCTTTTTCCGGTAGCGGCTGCGAAATGCTCGGGATGACGATCTGCCTGGCTCTGCGCCTGAAGCCTCATCCGTGAAATATCCGGATCAATCCTGGTGGCGCCGGTATAGCTGCCTGTCTGACGAAAAAATGGTATACTTCGGTCCAGGACAAGCGGCTGTGCCGGCCGGCTCGCAAATTAGGAGATCATCCACTGAACGTACCTCGTTTTTTCCGCCGCCGCAGGTTTTTTGCGTTGAATCCGAAAGCCACGTTGCTGTTGGCGCTTCCCGTTGTAGTTCTCGCGGCGGCGCTTGTGGCCTGGGGCTGCGGCGGGTCTTACGTCACTCCTCCTGTGGAAACTAATACGCAATCGCTGGGAACCTTGACCGGCCGGATTACCAGGCCGGGGCGGGTGACCAAGGATGACGTCCAGCAGGTAATCGACCACGAGCTGGGCACCAAAGGCGTGATGCAAGAACCTCTCGTCCGGAATATAACACTGACGCCCGCGGCGGGCGGCACTTCCATCGACATTGATATGAACCGGACTGAATGTCCCATGATCGCGATGGAGATGGTGTGTACGCCTGAACAACTTCCTGGTGTGGCGGCCGACGCCACCCAAAAGGTTGCCAGCATTTTGTTTGAATACAAGGACGTATCCCGGGTCCAGATAAACCTGTACAGCGACCTGCAGACATCGGTTAACATGACCGGCTCCATGAACATGGATCAGCCCCTGGTGGTCAAGACGGTGATCACCAGAGCCGCCGCCGTCAAGATGGACTGGTCCGCCTATTCAGAGGACACAGCGGCAAAAATGGCCTCTGATTACTGGGTAAATCCGGCAATTCCCGCAAATTCTTCCGCCAGTCCGTCCGCCGGCGGTGCCTCCACTGGAACGAGCACCGGCGGAGGAATGCAGGGGATGCCCGGCATGTAAAAACTCCGGGGCCGGCTGTTTTTTCATTTTCTTGACTCCACTTTTGCCCCTTGCTATACTGCCTTCTTGCGCCTCAAGAAGCAGGCGTGTGATTCTGCAAGGGAATTATTGTAAGTATCACCGAGCCGCAGGCTCGCTCCGGCTTTGTTCTCCGGAGGGAATTGGCCTGCAGCTCGTTTGCGTGCAATGAGGATCCTCCGCAAAGTCATGAATGCCCGAACTTTGAACTGGGAACTTTAAAACCGGATATTATGCCGACCGTAAATCAACTTATCAGGAAAGGCCGCGTCACTCCTTCGGAGAAGGTGTCGACGCCGGCTCTGAAAGGCAGCCCGCAACGCCGGGGCGTCTGCACACGCGTGTACACGACCACGCCCAAAAAGCCGAATTCGGCCCTGCGCAAGGTTGCCCGCGTCCGTCTGACGAGCGGCATTGAAGTTACCGCCTACATCCCCGGCATCGGCCACAACCTGCAGGAGCACTCGGTGGTTCTGGTAAAGGGCGGCCGGGTCAAGGACCTTCCGGGTGTGAGGTACAAGATCGTCAGGGCGGCGCTGGACACGGCCGGCGTAACCGATCGGCGGCAGGGCCGGTCCAAATATGGAGTCAAGACTCCCTAAGCCATGCCGAGACGAGCCGCAGCCCAGAAGCGTGACGTCACGCCTGATCCGGTTTACAGCAGCAAGCTGGTAGCCCAGTTTGTCAACAAGGTAATGCTGGGCGGCAAGAAATCAACCGCGGAGCACATCGTTTACCGGATGCTGGAAATTCTGGGTGAAAAAAACAGCGACGATCCGGTGTCGGTACTCAAAAAGGCCATCGATGCGGTGACGCCGCAGTTGGAGGTCCGGTCGCGCCGGGTCGGCGGGGCCACTTATCAAGTGCCGGTGGAGGTTCCTACCCGCAGGGCCAGAACGCTGGCGGTGCGCTGGATGGTCGGCTATGCGCGGCAGCGGCGGGAGAAAACAATGGCGGAGCGTCTGGCAAATGAATGCCTCGATGCTCTGTCGGGCCAGGGCAGCGCCTGGAAGAAGAAGGACGATCTTTACCGGATGGCTCAGGCCAACCGGGCGTTTGCTCACTACCGCTGGTAGGGGCGTAACAATGAATGAAGGTCGGCGAAAGCAGCTGACAAACAATTGATAATTAAAGGTTTTGATTAATAAATGACGACACAGGCTACTACTGTAAGCAAAGGGAACAAGAGCGGTAACATGACCAGAAAGTTCTCGTTAGAAAAAACAAGAAATATCGGCATTATGGCCCATATTGACGCCGGCAAGACGACCACCACCGAGCGGATCCTGTACTACACCGGCAGGACCCACAAGATTGGCGAAGTTCACGAAGGCGCGGCCGTCATGGACTGGATGCAGCAGGAACAGGAGCGGGGAATCACCATCACCTCCGCTGCTACAACCTATCATTGGCGTGATTGCCGCATAAATCTTATAGACACTCCCGGGCACGTGGACTTTACCGTTGAGGTCGAGCGCTCGCTCCGGGTGCTGGACGGGGCCATCGCCCTGTTTTGCTCCGTCGGCGGCGTCGAGCCGCAGTCGGAGACGGTCTGGCGCCAGGCCGACAAATACGGCGTCCCCCGCATCGCTTACGTGAACAAGATGGACCGGATCGGCGCCGATTATTTCGCCGTTCTGGACATGATGGTCAAACGGCTGGACGCCCACCCGGTGGCGATCCAGTTGCCGATCGGGCGGGAGAGCGCTTTCCAGGGGGTCATTGACCTGGTAGAGATGAAGGCTCTTGTTCACGTAAGCGATGACAAGGGCGAGAGCTGGAAAGTCGAGGAAATTCCCGAAGATATGAAAGATTTCGCCCAGGAATGGCGCGAGCTGATGATCGAGAAACTCGCCGATCACGACGACGAGCTGATGGAAGCCTTCCTGGAAGGAAAAGAGATTGAAACGGCTACGCTGAAGCGGATCATCCGCAAAGCCACCAATGATATTGTGATTACGCCGGTTCTGTGCGGCTCCGCTTTTAAGAACAAGGGAGTGCAACCGCTGCTGGACGCCGTCATTGACTATCTCCCTTCGCCGGTTGACGTTCCCGCGATCAAGGGAATCAACCCTGATACCGGCGCCGAAGAGGCGAGGCATGCCGATGACAGCGAGCCGTTTGCGGCGCTGGCTTTCAAGGTTATGACCGACCCCCATGTCGGCAAACTGACCTATTTCCGGGTTTACTCCGGCTCGCTGAAGGCCGGCAGCCACATTTACAATGCCACCAAGGACAAGAAAGAGCGCATCGGCCGCATTCTGCAGATGCACGCGAATCATCGCGAGGACCGCGATGAAATCTATGCCGGGGAACTGGCGGCGGCCATCGGCCTCAAACATACGACTACCGGCGACACACTTTGCGTTCAGGGCAGCCCCATTATTCTCGAATCAATGGACTTTCCGGCGCCGGTAATTTCGGTTGCGATCGAGCCGAAGACCAAGGCCGATCAGGAAAAACTTGGCATTTCGCTGCATCGTCTGGCGGAGGAGGACCCGACCTTCCAGGTTCGCACCGATGAGGAGACCGGCCAGACAGTCATCTCCGGCATGGGCGAGTTGCACCTGGAGATTATCGTTGACAGGCTCCTGCGGGAGTTCCGGGTAGACGCCAACGTGGGCCGGCCCCAGGTTGCCTACCGCGAGACGATCCGCCGGCCGGTGGAGAAGGTGGTAGGCAGGTTCGTGCGGCAGTCCGGCGGCCGCGGCCAGTACGGTCATGTCGTCATCAACGTCGAGCCGGCTGGCCCCGGCGAGGGCTACGAGTTCGACGACCAGATTACCGGCGGCGTCATTCCCAAGGACTATATCCCCGCCGTTAACGAGGGGATCAGGGAAGCGATGGACAACGGCGTGCTGGCCGGCTACCCGATGGTTGGGATCAAGGTAACCCTGATCGACGGCTCATACCATGAGGTGGACTCATCGGAGATGGCTTTTCGCATTGCCGGCTCCATGGCGCTGAAAGAGGCTGCCGGCAAAGGGAAGCCGGTGCTGCTGGAGCCTGTAATGGAGGTTGAGATTGTCACTCCGGAAGAGTACATGGGAGACGTCATCGGCGACCTGAATTCCCGGCGGGGCAAGATCGAAGGCATGGAGCCGCGCGGCAACGCGCAGATCATCCGCGCCCATGTGCCGCTGGCGTCAATGTTTGGATATGCCACAGATTTACGGTCTATCAGCCAGGGGCGGGCGCAGTATACGATGCAGTTCGAAAAATATGAAGAGGTCCCCAGCTCCATTGCCGAGGGCATCATGGAGCAGGTGGGCGCCAGGTAGTATTTGTCCGGGATGGCTGTTTGATATATAGTTACCCGCCCGGGGGAATCGGCGGGTTTTAAACGGCAAAACCGGTTGCGCAACTTGAAAGCAATAAAGATTCAAAGAGAATTTTATAACTTGCTCGATTTTTAGTGACGAAAGGAGTAACCCATGGCAAAAGCAAAATTTGAAAGAACGAAGCCGCATCTGAACGTCGGCACCATCGGCCATATCGATCATGGCAAGACGACGCTGACCGCAGCCATTACTTCTTGCCTGGCGGGACACGGCGAGAATGTGGAAGTGCGCAGCTTCGATTCGATTGACAACGCGCCGGAAGAGCGGGAACGCGGCATCACCATCGCCACCGCTCACGTCGAGTACGAGACGGCCAACCGCCACTACGCGCACGTGGATTGCCCCGGCCATGCTGACTACATCAAGAACATGATCACCGGGGCGGCCCAGATGGACGGCGCCATCCTGGTGGTAAGCGCGGCTGACGGCCCGATGCCGCAGACGCGGGAGCACATCCTGCTGGCCCGCCAGGTCGGTGTTCCTTACA
>JAMDDD010000038.1:0-2631 GCA_023489275.1 Actinomycetota bacterium | reverse complement strand
GTGGTAGGTCCGGTGCCGCTGCCGACGGAAAAGAATGTCTTTCTTAACAAGGTTGACATGGTCGACGATCCCGAGCTGCTGGAGCTGGTGGAGATCGAGGTGCGGGAGTTGCTTTCGGAATATGAATTTCCCGGCGATGACATCCCCGTCGTCAAGGGCTCCGCGCTCAAGGCGCTCGAGTGCGGCTGCGGCAAGCAGGAGTGTGAAGCCTGTAATCCCATCCTGGAGCTGATGCAGGCCGTCGATGACTATCTCCCTGAGCCGGAGCGCGACATCGACAAGCCTTTCCTGATGCCGATTGAAGACGTATTTACGATTACCGGCCGTGGCACCGTCGCCACCGGTCGTGTCGAGCGCGGCATCGTCAAAGTGAGCGAGGAAGTCGAGATCGTTGGCATGCAGGAAAAGATCGACAAAACCGTCTGCACCGGCGTGGAGATGTTCCGCAAGCTGCTGGATGAGGGCCGCGCCGGCGATAACATCGGCGTGCTGCTTCGCGGCACCAAGCGCGAGGACATCCAGCGCGGCATGGTTCTGGCCAAGCCGGGCTCGATCACCCCGCATACGCATTTCAAGGCACAGGTATACGTTCTGTCCAAGGAAGAGGGCGGCCGTCACACCCCGTTCTTCCCGGGCTACCGCCCCCAGTTTTATTTCCGGACGACTGACGTGACCGGGACGATCCAGCTGGAAGAGGGCGTCGAGATGATTATGCCCGGTGACAGCACGAATATGGAAGTTCAGCTGATCACGCCGATCGCCATGGAGGAAGGCCTCCGCTTCGCCATCCGCGAGGGCGGCCACACCGTCGGCGCGGGCGCGGTGACGCAGATCATTAAATAACCAACAATCAACCGCCGCATAACGGCGGTTGATAAGTTTCTGGTTTCTAGTTGCCGGTTTCAAGTTGGAAAACGGCGACGAGGATGGAAACTGGAAACCCGAAACTCGAAACTGGGTTTTAAATGGCACAGCAAAAAATAAGAATCAGGCTTAAAGCTTACGATCATGAGTTGATCGACCGGAGTGCGCGGCTAATCGTGGAGCAGGCTCAGCGGACCGGCGCCACCGTGGTAGGTCCGGTGCCGCTGCCGACGGAAAAGAATGTCTACTGCGTGATCAAGAGTCCGTTCAAGGACAAGGATTCGCGCGAGCACTTCGAAATGCGGACACACAAGCGGCTGATCGACATCCATCAGCCGACGCCGAAAACCGTCGATTCCCTGATGCGGCTTGACGTGCCGGCCGGCGTTGATATTGAGATTAAATTGTGATGGCCGCCATTCTGGGGAAAAAACTGGGCATGTCCCAGATCTTCACCGAAGGCGGCGACCGGATTCCAGTAACGGTGATTGAGGCCGGTCCCTGTACGGTAACGCAGGTGAAAACGGTTGCCCGGGACGGGTATGAGGCGCTGCAGATCGGGTTCGGCGAAATCAAAGAGAGCCGGCTGAACAAGCCCGCGGCGGGCCACTTCAAAAAAGCCGGCGTCGGCCCCCGGCGTTATCTGGCCGAAGTGCGCTGCGATCTGAAGGAAGCAACCGCCTGGGTGTCAGTAGTTGAAACCGCGGAAAAGCCGCCGAAAAAAACCCGGGCGAAAGCGAAGAAAGCCGCCAAAGAGGCGGAGAAGGAAGGAAAGGAAGCAGCTGAATCTGATGAGGCCGGCGCGGCTGACGAAAAAGCGGCGGCAGAAATCAAGGCTGAAGCAGATGAGGCTGCGCCCGCGCTGCCGGCCGCGAGGGAGATGCCGCAGGCCGGCGACCAGATCACGGTAGAGGCGTTCGAGATCGGACAGAAGGTCAAGGTGACCGGCGTTTCCAAGGGCAAAGGCTTTGCCGGCGTCATCAAGCGCCACGGATTTGCCGGCGGACCGGGATCGCACGGGGCTCATTTTCATCGGGCTCCCGGATCAGTTGGTGCTTCGGCCTACCCTTCGCGGGTGTTTAAAGGACTCCGGCTCCCGGGACAGATGGGCAACAAACGTTCGACCCAGCTTGGCCTGGAGGTGGTTGCGACTGAGCCGGAGCAGAACCTGATCATGGTAAAGGGCGCGGTGCCGGGCGCCAGCAACGCGATTGTGTTCATCCGGACGCCTTAAAGCAGCTCCGGATCAACTTGGGACTTTGAATTTTGAATTTTTGAACTGGTTTTATGACTGACAACGAAGAAAAAACTGAAAATCAGGAATTGCAGCCGGAACCGGAGAAAGAAGCGGCCGGGAGCCAGTCTGAGCCGGAAACTGATGCGACCCCAACCGGCGCCGTAGAGGCGGAGGCGGCGGAAAATCCGGAGCCGGAAACGCCGGCGGACGTGGAGGCTGCGCCTGAAGCAGCAGCGGCTGCCGCCGAGGGCGAGGAAGAGTCGCAAACCGGGGCTGAGGCCACAGCGTCCGCCAAAGAAGCGAAGCCCAGGAAAAAGACTTCCCGGAAATCGAGGCGGAAAAAGAAAGCAGAGGTCGCAAAGCGGGAGGTCAGGGTGCCTGAGGTCAAGGCTCTTGAGGGCGAGCAGGCCGGTCTTGATCCGGAAATTTTCGGTGTTAAGCCAAAGATCGCCGTTTTGCATGAGGTTGTCCGGGCCGAGTTTGCTTCCCGGCGGCGCGGCACCGCTTCGGCGAAGAACCGGCCCGCGGCG
>JAMDDD010000023.1 GCA_023489275.1 Actinomycetota bacterium | reverse complement strand
GTTTTACGGTCCGGTTTACGGCTTTGTTCTCCACCAGGTCAGGTCGCCACAGGATGCTGAAGACATCGTTTCCGGGGTTTTCCTGGACGCGCTGGAAAAGATTGGCGGCTTTAGCTGGCGCGGCGCCGGTTTCGGGGCGTGGCTTTTTAGCATCGCCCGTCACGATGTTCTCGATTACCACCGGCGTCGCGGCCGGAACAGGGAAACGGCTTTAGGAGAGCAGGAAATGAAATTTCCGTCTGGAGAGCTGGTTGAACAGATCACCGCGGCGGCCTGGGAGGAGCGCCAGCTCCGGGAAGCCGTCTGGCAGCTTTCCGACGAACAGCAGCAGGTGGTGCTGCTGAAGCTGCTGGTAAATTTCAGCAACCGGCAGATCGCCGCCGTAATGTCCAAGAGTGAGGGAGCGGTGAAAGCCCTCCAGCACCGCGCCCTGTTAAATCTGAGGAAAATCCTCGAGCCCGAAAACGTCGAGGATGAAGAAATAGCCTAGCGCCATAACCCGAAATTGTGCAATGAAAGAGATTGTTGACATCCTGGATCAGAAGCTTAAGGAAATCGCCGGCGGCGTTTCGCCTGAGGCGGCGGCTGCGATGGAGCCTGCCGAAGTCAAGGCTGAAATCATGCCCTTGCTCGAGCTGGCGTCATCTGTAGGCGGTGCTTTAAAGGCTGGCCTGCCGGCAAATCCGCCTGCTGCCGTCAGGGAGAGCATGATGACAAAAGCGCAGGCCCGGATGCAGGCCGAAGGCAGGCGCTACCGGCGCCGCCGCACAGTGCGCCGCCTGCTGTGGCGGCCGGCGGCAGTTGCCGGGATTTTGCTTGTGGCCTCGGCCGGTACGGCGCTGGCGGCAAACGCGGCCGGCCCGGACAGCTTCCTCTATCCGCTCAAGCAAGATTTGGAACAGGTGAGAGGCCTTATCGCCTACCAGCCGCTTGACCGCGCCGCGGTCGAGGTGGGCGACGCCGGCAAACGGCTGGACGAGATCCAGTCCATGGTAAACAAGAACGAGCCGGGGTATGTTACCTCTTTGCTGAAGAACTACGACAGCGAGATGGCAGATGCGCAGCGGCTTGTCGATCAGGCGGCCCGCCAGGGCGCCAATACATCTGCTGTCATGAACATGATCAAGATCACCCGCGCCCGTCATGACGCGCTGCTCCAGGAAATCGCCGGCAAGGTGCCGGCCCGCGTGCGCGCTGTGATCGAAAATGAGATGGGACATCAACCCGGAAATAACGGTCGGGGCAATTCCCCCGTCCAGGGCGCTGCTCCAGGAACGGGCATGCCGGGCCAGACGGCTCCCGCCCCGGCCCCTGGTGGCATGGGAGGCGGCAGCAACGGCTCCGCAGCCGGCGCCGGAAGCGGCGCGATGCCGGTTCATGGCAGTGGCAGCGGCGGCTCGCAGACGCCCGCGCCATCCCGCGGCTCGCAGATGGGACAAAGCTCGGGGGGGTCGCCAACCCAATCGGCAACTCCATCCGGGAGCCAGGGAATGGAAAATGGCTCCAGCCCGTCATCCGGCAGCGGCTCGGGCGGCAGCGCCGGAAGCTCTCTGCCGCCTCATTACGGCATGTCCTCCGGCAGGCTTTAACGCCAGCTGCCGCCGGTCCAAAAGGACATGGGCAAGAAATTGGACTTCAGTTTCGAGTTAGCTGGCTTCCGGGTTCTGGTTCTGTAATTTGTTGACTATTTTAATCCGGCTCAGAATCCGCTCGTCCGTATGGCTCGATCAAACTCCTGGCGGATTAACATTGGCTCTTCAGATCAAGTTGTATTTCATTTTAAATTTTGGACTTTGACTTAGCGAATACTTTGGTAAATTGTTTTTTTGGTTTATCCAAAATCCAGCATCCAGCTTCCAGCGTCCGATTGATTAGGTTTGCGCCGGCCCGATTGGCGGTAACTTAACAGTAAATTGCGAGTTGCGGGCTGTTTTCCTGCCGGTAGCCTGATATAATTAGCTGGATTTGACTGGAATAACCTTCCGGTTTTCAAGGCGGGCTGAAAGGGCAACTGTCCCAGCTCCGAAAGGAGATATCATGTTTGACGGAATTTTCGCACCGGAAAAACTTTTAATCGTGCTGGCGATTGCCCTGGTCATCTTCGGGCCGAAGCGGTTGCCTGAAATCGGCCGGGGTCTGGGAAAAGGCATCCGGGAATTCAAGGGCTCGATGAACGACGCCATCTCGGAGACCAGCGACGATTCCCAGAAAAAGGAATCCGAAGCCAAAAGCGATAAAACCGCGTAAGCGGCAAGGTAGCGGCCAAATTTTCCAGCGCCCGTTTCACGCAGGGCTTTGCGTTTCATTGTAACGTTTCACGTTTAATGACAGCTTGCATCTGCGGATTTTTCGTGAATCGTTAAACGCGGAAGATTAACCGTTATTTAATTCAGCCAGCCTCTCAAGAAATATCCTGTTCTCTTCCCCGGTCCCGACGCTGACGCGGACGTAACCCGGGCAGGCGAGCGGCCGGCCCGGCCTGACGATGACCCCGCGCTTCATCAGCTCCTCCGGGACGTCATCGGCGGGCGTTGACAATCCACTGACATCCACCAGCATGAAGTTGCTCTGGGTCTCAACATAACCGATACCCAGGGCCGCCAGGCCATCGTAGAGCTGGCGGCGACCGGCGCGGTTCTGCGCGCGCCTTTCCCGCAGGCGGTCCTCCAGGCTGAGCGCTTTAAGCGCCGCCGCCTGGGCCAGCATGTTGACGTTGAATGGTTGGCGCACCTTGTCTATTGCTTCCTTGACCTGACGCGAACTAATGCCATAACCCACGCGCAGGCCGCAAAGGCCGTAGATCTTGGAGAAAGTCCGCAACACCACCACGTTGGCGCGCTCCCGCGCCAGCTTAAGGCCATCCTGGGAATCAGGCTGTTCGGCGTACTCGTTGTAAGCCTCATCGAGCACCAGCAGGCAATCCTCCGGAATGCCGGCCGCGAAGGCGGCGATGTCGCTGTATGGCAGGTACGAGCCGGTGGGGTTATGCGGATTTGTCAGAAAAACAATCCGGGTTCTGTCCGTGACAGCGGCCGCCAGCGAGTTCAGATCGTTGGCAAATCCCATCAGTGGCACCTTGACCGGCGCGGCGCCCCGCGCGCACGTCGCTTCCTCGTAGACCAGGAAGGTGGGGTCGGAAAAGACGGCCTCCGTCCCCGGTTCCAGCACGATCAGGCTCAGCCAGATGAGCAGCTCGCAGGAGCCGTTACCGACAACCAGTTCATCAGTCGTAACGCCGTGGCGCTCGGCCAGCGCCGCCTTCAGGTCACGGCATTCGCTGTCGGGGTAGCGGTTAAGATCGTTGAATTTCCGTGTAATGACCTCCAGAACCTCCGGGAACGGCGGCAGCGGCGATTCGTTGGACGCCAGCTTGATGACTTTTTCGGCGTCGAGCCCGTAACGCCGGGACACCAGCTCGATCGGCGCCCCCGCGACATAGGGAGTGATTCCTTCAAGTTGTTTTACGAACCTGACCATAACGAATAAAGCCTATCAGTCCCCGGCCCGGGGGGCCAAACAGCGCCAGGCTGAATAACTGCTCCGGCCGAATTGAGCGAGTAACGGCTGCCGGATAGAAAAAAGCTGCTCGTCAACGAGCGCAATCAACGGGCATACCAATCCGGACGGCGCCCAGAAGCTGATCTGCATATGCTGGGAGCGCCGGGGAGCTGATGATCAACCGGCGGTAAAATTGTTTTGGCGAGACGGCCACTTCTGTTGCCGGCGGTCTGCTCAAGTCCTGGAAAAATAAATCAGATAGTAAAACGTGGTCACGAATACGAGCAGGATGAAGGTGAGCAGCCAGCGGCGCGGTCCGAAGCGGCGGATCGAAGGCGCAAAAGCGATCAGGGCCAGGTGGGCGGTGGATCAGCGTCAGATAAACGAAGATGCGAGCGCTGATAAATGCCAGCAGGAAGGTAAACAGCACGATCCGGGCGAGGCGGACAACTGGCAGTTTGCCGGCCGTTGCCTTAATTCGCTTGCCGATTAAGCCTTCATCCACTGCTATTCCGGCAGATCGGTCCTAAGCTGGCGGGCGCCATGGAGGTACGCATGCCGGATCTCCCTCTTGGCTTTGGGCGAGTAGACGTGCATGATAATGCGGACGCAGCGCTCGACGCTGCCGGCCACCGGAATCTCCTGGGCGCAGAGCAGCGGCGTCTGCGACAGGCCCATGTTGCGGGCGGCAACCGCCGGAAAATCGGAAACCAGGTCGGGCGTGGCCGTAAAAACAATGCTGACGATATCGTCCGGCTCGATGCCGTTGCGGCCCATCATCTCGCGGAGCAGTTCGCCGGTGCCTTCCTGAATTTGTTCCGGCAGGTCCTGCCCGACCGTGGTCGCTCCCCGCACTGCCACCAGCCGCCAGCCTTCCTCCTTGCTCATCGCTTTCCCGCCATAACCAGTTTCTGCAACCCTGTGACTTCCTTCCTGGTAAGTGGTCTGATCGCCCCCACAGGCAATCCGTCATCGGTCAGCATTGCGTATCTCTTGCGGTGCAACCGCAGCACCGGGTGGCCGACCGCCTCCAGCATGCGGCGCACCTGCCGCTTGCGGCCCTGATGGACGGTCACCTCCACGACGCTGCCGCCGCCGTGCCGGGAGGCGAGACGCGCTCCGGCGGGTGCCGTCATCCCGTCTTCCAGCCTGACACCGCGGCGCAGCCGCTCCAGCTCCCGCTCGCCGACGACGCCCTCGACATCGGCGAGATATACTTTATCAACCTGGAAGCGCGGATGCATCAGCCGATGGGCCAGAGCGCCATCATTCGTCAGAATGATCAGACCGGTCGTATCCTGGTCAAGCCGGCCTACCGGAAACAGGCGGGCGCGTCCGGACGCCATGCTTGCGACCGTCCGGCGCCCCTGCGGATCGCTGACGGAGCTAATCACCCCGGCCGGCTTGTTAAGCAAATGATACTCAAGCGGCTCCGGCTTCACCGGGCGGCCGTCGAAATAGACCACATCTTCCGGCTCGACCTTGACGCCCAACTCGGTCACGGTCTCGCCGTTTACCGTCACTCTGCCCGCACTAATATATTCTTCGCACGCCCGCCGCGAGGCGATGCCGGCGCGGGCCAGATATTTTTGAAGCCGTTCAGTCACTTTGTGCTAGCGAAGATTCCGGCATCCGGCCGCTTTTCTAAAGCATTGGGACATTTCCCGCGAGGCGTCATAGTCCGAGCCGGGAAATACCCCGCTGCCCAAAAAGAAAAATCGCCATTCTTTATTGTCGCTTCTCTGCCGCCAGGTACAGCTTCTCCCGCAGCTCCTCGACATCCTCCGGGGACGCCTCGAATCCATCAATCGGCGGCAGCGATGCCAGGTCCGGCAGACCAAACAGCTTCTCAAAAACGGCGGTCGTGCGGTAGCGGATGGCGCCGGTCTCTTCGTGGCGGCCGGCCTCAGCGAGCAGCCCCTTGTCAACCAGTGTGCCAACGACGGTATCGGCGCCCACCCCCCGGATCCGGGCAATTTCCGGCCTGGTTACCGGCTGCAGGTATGCGACTATCGCCAGGGTCTCCATCGCTGCCGGCGACAGGGAGTAGTCAACCGGCCGCTCGCAAAACCGCTCGACGGCGCCGCGTGCCTGATCCGCCGTCCGGAAAGTGTATCCGCCGGCCACCTCTGCGAAAACGATGCCGGCGCCGGCGCCGGAAAACTTTTGCCGGACGGCCTCAACCGCATGCGCCAGCTCCTCGCCTTCAGACCCGGTCACTTCCGCCAGCGTCTCCAGCGGCACCGGCTCCGGCGAGATGAAGAGAATAGCCTCTATGTCGCGCGCCGGGTCAGAACCAGTTCCAGGTTCAAAGTTCAAAATTTCAAGTTCCGGATCTGGATCGTTTGACTCCCTGACAGCCTGGTTGATATCTTCCGTGTCTTCACCATCGACAAAATCTGTTTGTGTTTTTTCAACAACAGCTGAAACGAGCGCCTCATCAACTTCAGCGTTGATATCTTCATCGAATTGATCCGGATATTCCTGAAAACCTTCGTTATTCTGGTTTGTTTCATCCATCAAACCAACCTCCACTCACCTTACCGGCCCGATAAGTTATCCATCAGCCTTTATAACCTTGAACCTGGAACTTTGAACTTTGTACTCGTAACCTTTCCTACGCGATCTTCTTCCTGGTCTTCCCGGCCTCGTAAATCAGAATTTGACCAAATATCTGTTCTTGCTCGACTTCCAGCTCGCCGGTATTGAACATCTCCAGCAGCGCAAAAAAAGCTACCGCCTGGGTCATCCGGTCCGCGCCGGCCACGACTTCGTCAAAAACCACCTCTGACCTCTGCCCCAGCATCGTCCTGATTGCTTTCATCTGCTCCCAGACGTTTGCGGTGACGGTTGTTATATGCTCTGTGTTTAGCTCCGGCGGCTCTGTCAGGAGCTGTCCGATGGCGGCGGCAAGCCTGGCGGCGTCATGCCGGTGCGGCACCTCTGCCTCCGCGGGGCGCCCTACCTTTGGCAGCGGCGCGCTCCGGTAGCGCCAGAAACGCGTTAATTGATACCGGGATCGCAGCCACGCCGCCGCCTCCTTGAACTTCTTGTAAGTCACCAGGCGGAGCACCAGTTCCTCGCGGGCCTCTGCGGGGGTCAGCTCTTCCAGCTCCACCTCCTCCGGCCGCGGGAGCAACTGCGCCGACTTTATCTCCATCAAAGCGCTCATGAGGATGACAAACTCGCTGGCGGCCTCGAGGTCGAGTTCTTCTTCCTCCTCCAGCCGCTCCAGGTAAGAGATGACGATGTCGGTGAGCGAGACCTCAAAGATGCTGATCTCTTCCTTGAGAATCAGGGTGAGAAGCAGGTCGAACGGTCCCTGGAAGACTTCCAGATCCAGATCCAGCAGCTCAATGTCCCAGTAGCCGTTCATGCCTTTTAAAGCCCGATCGCCTCGCACGCTCCCGCGAAAACTTCCGTGGCGATGGCAAGCGCCCGCCCGCGGCCGGACTCAAGAATCGCCTCGATGCGCCCCGAATCGGCCAGGAGCGCTTCCCGCTTTTCCCGGATGGGATCCAGCACCGCCAGGATACGGGCCGCCAGCCGGTCTTTACAGGCGGTGCAGCCAATCGTCGCCTCGCGGCAGCCGCGGTCGATCTCGTCCAGCTCCGCCGCCGGCGCCTCAAAAAACTGATGATAGGAAAAGACATTGCACCGCTCCGGACGGCCCGGGTCCCTGAGCCGCTGCCGCGCCGGATCGGTGAACATCGCCATAATCTTCTTGCGGACGCTTTCCGGATCTTCCGCGATATCGATAGTATTGCCATAGGACTTGCTCATCTTGCGGCCGTCCAGCCCCAGCAGCCGCGGCGTCTCCGTGAGGATCGCCTTCGGCTCGGGAAAGACATCGCCATACATGCTGTTAAAACGGCGCACGATCTCGCGCGCCAGTTCCAGGTGGGAAAGCTGATCCTCACCCACCGGAACTCGCGACGCTTTGTAAAGAATAATGTCGGCGGTTTGAAGCACCGGATAGCCGAGAAATCCAAAGGTGGCCACCCGCTCCCCCAGCTCGCCGACCATCTCTTTATATGATGGCACGCGCGTCAGCCAGGAGACCGGCACCAGCATTCCCAGAAGCAGCGCCAGCTCGCTGTGCGCCTTCACCTCCGACTGCCGGAAGATGATGCTCCGCTCCGGATCGATGCCGGCGGCGATCCAGTCGGCGACCATCTCGATACCGTCTCTTTTCATGCCGGCGACGCTGTCATAGCGGGTAGTCAGCGCATGCAGATCGGCGACGCAGTAAACACAGTCATATTCGTCCTGCAGCCTGACCCAGTTCGGGAGGGCGCCCAGAAGGTGACCGAGATGCAAGCGGCCGGTGGGCCGCATTCCAGAGAAGACTCTTTCGCGCGGAGGGAGCTTGGGCGAAGGCATGAAAGGATTCTAGCCCGAGCCGTCATAAATATCAAAGGACGTTTAACGTTGAATGTTAAACGTTTAACGAAAAACCTGAATCGGCCAGGTTAAACATGAAGCTCAAACATCTGACGTTATCTTCTCGTCTTCCGGATCCGCTGTTCGTCCATCCCGAAAAAATGTCCCAGCTCGTGCATGACGGTCTCACGCACCTGTTTGCGGATATCCTCATCGGTGGAAGACATCTCTTCGATGGGAATCCGGAAGATGGTAATGCGGTCGGGTAGAACGCCGTAGTAGCCGCGCGGCCTTTCCGTTAGTGGAATGCCCTCGTAAAGGCCAAGGAGACGGTGGGGATCGCTCAGGTTGACTTTGGCCAGCTGCTCGGGAGTGGCCCAGTCCGCAACCAGGATGGAGACGTTTTCCAGCCGCGAAGCAAACCGCTCCGGCAGACCCGCCAGCGCCTCTTCCACCAGTTTTTCAAAATGATCCTGATTCAAGAAATACCGGATGTTCAGGCAACGTTTCTCAACCCTTAAAAAGGACGACGGGAAACTCGGAAACGCCGCGCTGGAAAGCGCCGGCAGGTAGTCAAACTACCTGCTTGACATAGTTACCGCTTGTGAGGCGCGCTCGTGGAGACTTTTCCCGCCTCGCCGGCCTCCTGAGAATAGCGGTCAACCAGCGCCTGGTGACAATTTCCGCCACGTTCCCGGTTATAAGCCTTCTCCACGGAGACGCTGCACCGTTCCAGCGGCGGGCGCATGACTTTGACCGCGCCGAAGCCGCCCTTGCGCTTCTCAAGCTCCCGGAAGCCGTCGAGATTGATCTCTACCCCGAATATCTTGTAGAGACAACCAAAATAGGTTGACTCACCTTCATCATAAGAGTAAATGTATTTGCAGCCGGATTCAAAACAATTCGCGGGATAGATAACCTTCTCGCAGAGCACTTCGCAACCGCTGCACTCCAGTTCTTCGGAGAGTTCCAAAAATAAAGACATGAGCACCTTTCCATCTAAAAACCGTCCCGGCCCATTTCCGTGCCTGCCACGTGAACCCGAACGGCCGATCAACTCTAACTTCGAGTATTGTACTGCGTTTACGGTTCGCCGGGCAAGATATTCCGGTTCAATAAATCTGCAGAGGGGTAGAAGAATTGATAATGTCTTTTTCGTTCCTTCCCCGGAGTTAACCCATGCCAGACCATAAAACCAATCAGATCCGCACCCGGGAAGGAAGGCTGGTTCCGTTCGATCCGGGGCGCATCCAGCGGGCCATTTCCAGCGCCGTGGAGGCCGTCGGCCAGCATGACGGGGCCGTGTCGGCCAAACTGGCGGCGGCGGCAATTTCGCAGCTTGAGAAACGCTATCCGGAAGAATCGCCGTCAGTGGAAGAAATCCAGGACGTCGTTGAGGATGCGCTTATCAGTAGTGGTTACGCCGAAGTCGCCAAAGCCTACATCAATTACCGCCGGCGGCACGCCGATGTCCGCGCCGCCAAACAGTTTCTCGGGGTGAACGATGATCTGAAAATGCCTTTAAACGCGCTCACCGTGTTAAAAAAACGGTATCTGATCAAGGATGACGCCGGCAACGTGATCGAGACGCCGGGCCAGCTGTTTAAACGGGTCGGCCGTTTTGTTGCCGCTCCCGATGCGGACTACGGCGATGACGCCGCCGCGGCCGGGGAGACCTTCTACCGGATCATGGCGGCGGGAGAGTTTATCCCCAACTCCCCCACCCTGATGAATGCCGGCACGGAACTGGGCCTGCTGTCGGCCTGTTTCGTGCTGCCGGTTCCGGATTCAATCACCGGCATCTTTAATTCTGTCCGGAACATGGCCGTTATCCATCAGGCCGGCGGCGGGACCGGCTTTTCTTTTTCACACCTGCGGCCGAAAGGAGACCGCGTCGGCTCCACCAAAGGCATTGCCTCCGGCCCGGTCAGCTTCATCGGCGTCTTTGACGCCGGCACCGAGGTTGTCAAGCAGGGAGGGCGCCGCCGGGGAGCCAACATGGGCGTACTCAGTGTGCACCATCCCGACATCCTCGAGTTTATCGGCGCCAAGCAGCGCCCGGGCTTCCTCACCAATTTCAACATTTCCGTCGCCGCTGACGACGCTTTCATGGAAGCGGTCCGGAATGACGGCGAATTCGACCTGATCAATCCGCGCAACGGCAGGGTTACCGGCAGGCTCCGGGGGCGCCCGGTGATGGAGGCGATCGCTGGAAATGCCTGGCGCACCGGCGATCCCGGAATGATCTTTCTGGACCGGATCAACGCCGTCAACCCGACGCCGCGGCTGGGACCGATGGAAACGACAAACCCGTGCGGCGAGCAGCCGCTGCTTTCCTATGAGTCATGCAACCTGGGGTCTATCGATCTGGCCAAGCTGGTTCATGACGGGGAAATGGACTGGGCGCGGCTGTCGGACCTGGTTGACACATCGGTTCACTTTCTTGACAACGTTATCGACGCCAACCGGTTTCCGCTGCCGGAGATTGCCGAAATGACGAACGGCAACCGCAAGATCGGCCTGGGCGTGATGGGGTTTGCACAAGCGCTGATCAGGATGGGGATCCGTTACGATTCGGAAGAGGCTCTCGCAAAAGGCGAGGAGATCATGAAGTTTATCCACGAGCGGGCGCTGGCCATGTCCGCGGCAATCGGCGAGCGGCGCGGCTCCTTCCCCAACTTCGCGGGCAGCCTCTGGGAGGAGCGCGGCTATAAGGCCATGCGGAATTCGACCGTCACAACCATCGCCCCGACCGGCACCATCAGCGTCATCGCCGGCGCCAGCAGCGGCATCGAACCGCTGTTTGCCATCTCATTTGTCCGTGATGTGATGGAAGGAACCCGCCTGCTGGAGACAAACAGGGAGTTCGAGCAGGTGGCGCGCGAGCGAGGCTTCTTCAGCGAAGACCTGATGATGCGCATCGCCCGTTCCGGATCGGTGCAGGGCTTTGACGAGGTTCCGCAAGATGTCAAAGACATATTCCGGACGGCGCTTGACATCGAGCCGCCCTGGCACGTACGGATGCAGGCGGCCTTCCAGAAACATGTGGACAACGCGGTCTCGAAGACGATCAACCTTCCCCGCGACGCCGGCATCGACGAGGTGCACGACGCGTTCCTGCTTGCCCATGATCTGGGCTGCAAGGGAATTACGGTCTACCGGTACGGCAGCAAGGAGCAGCAGGTGCTATACCTGGCCGGGGAGGTCATCGAAGGAGAAAAGACCGAGCACGTGCGCGCCAGCAGCGAATTCGCCGGCGGCTGTCCGGCAGTTGACTGCGAATATTAAAGCGGATGGTGAATGGTGGACTTTGGAGAAAAACCGGCCGGCGATGCAATAGGGGCGCGGGCCTCAGGCCCGCGCCCCTATTATTGTTCATTAAATCCGCGCGCTATTGCTGATGACGTGAGTGTGATTTTCTCAAAAGCATCGATGCGGCGCCGAGTCCGATCAGGCCCGAGCCAATCAAAAGGCCCATGGCAATACCGGTGCTGGGCAGGCTGCTTGAGTTCGTGCTCGAAGATGATATCGAGCCGCAGCCAAGGTTGTTGTAAACGGTAGTGTAATCAGACAGAACCGACTGATACGAGGACAGGCTGCCTAGGACCTTGCACGCCGCCGCTACCTGCGAGCTGCTGAAGCCGGAGGTGTTGCCGGCGGCAGCATCATTGTAGATGTTGGTGAACGTGTCAGGACTAATGCCCGCGCCCGCAGCTGCTGATAGCATGGCAGCGTTAACGGCGGAATACTGGTCCCCCGATGATCCGCTCGGCCACGCAGCCAATGCTGTTCCCGAAACGATCAGCAATACGACCAAGCTCAGTATTAACACTGTTCCCACACGCTTCATCACATCACTCCTTCAAACATTTGTTAATAAACTTTTGCTTCTAGGAAACACCACAAACATGTTGAAAAAATTCAACATGAATGCTGGCTATCCTGCTTGACGCATAATGTATTCGCTTTATCAAGATAAAGCAAGCACAAATTGGCCGGGTGAGACATTCCCGTAAGTAATGCCATTCTCCGCGCGGCGCGAATTTCCTTCATCTGACGCTGATTGTGTAACTTATTTCATTTGCCAAAATAAATCAATACTTGATTTTGCTTGATTATTCCAGGGTCTCTGTAAAAGAGAGGCCCGTTGCCAGCCGATTTTTCAACAGCCGGGGAGGTGTAAGTTGTATAATCCTGCAGGGATTTCTTAACGTCAGGCATATGCCGCTCTTCTGGAATGAATTATGGCAAGATATGGCGATTAACGGCATCAAAATAAAAAACTTTAGCTCCCGGGAAGAAAACCCGCTGGAACAGGAGTCAATCACCCCGGCGGAAAATGAGACCAGGCGTACATATCTACGGCAACAGAGACGGCAACGTTCCCCCCGAACCGCCCAAATAATTATTTCAATCGTGGCGGCCGTAGCGGTTATCCTCGCGTTTATTCCCTGGTATTCCTCTTATTTGCGGGATAAATCACTCCGGCAGGCCGAGCGGGGGTACCAGGTCGATGCGCTGCACACCGCGGAGAGCGCCGCCTCCTGGAATCCGCTGTCGATCGAAGGCATGTTCGTGCTGGCGGGGGCGCAGCAACGGGTCGGGTATGCTGACGAGGCAAGAAAGACGTTGCAAAAAGCGGTCCGGATGGAACCACTTAATTACGCCGCCTGGGAGCAGCTGGCGATCTACGAGCGCGACTACTGGAACATGCCGGCCCAGGCACACCGAGATTTCGTCAAGGCGTCATCGCTAAACCCGTACGACGAAGAGCTTCGCCAGGAAGGCGGGCTGCCGCCGCTGGCCGGAGCAAATCCTTGAGAGATTAATCCCTGAGAAGCTCTTCCTCCTGACGATTTTCCGGCCGGTCCGCCGGGTAAACCAGACCAGACATATCATTCTCCCCGCCGGTCATCCCCACATTTTTCAAGTCAAAGGGAATGTAAGATGGGATCCGCTCCCTGAGCATGTTTTTAACCAGCTCCCGGTCACCCCGGCTCGCCGCAGAAAACAGCGGGTCGAGTCCGGGCAGCACGGCGCCGCCAAGAGGCGGTGTGATAACCCGGCTGATCATCGGGTGGCTGGTAACCTCATGCGCCTCGTCCTTGGCGATCAGATGTTCGTGCAGCTTTTCGCCGGGCCTAAGCCCGGTGAAAATTATTTCCACCTTTTTTTCCTGTCCCATCATTCCGATCATCTGGTTTGCCAGATCGATGATCCGGACCGGCTTGCCCATGTCCAGCACGTAAACGGCGTTCCTATCGGGGAAAGCCGAAGCCTGCAACACCAGATCAACAGCCTCGGAAATGAGCATGAAGTAACGGGTCATCTCGGGATGGGTGACGGTAACCGGCCCTCCCTCGCCGATCTGCTCCCGGAAGATTGGCAGGACGCTGCCGCGGCTCCCCAAAACATTGCCGAAACGCACCGAGCAATACCGGGTGGAGGGATAAACCTCTTCCAGCTCGGCCACGATCCTTTCCCCGAGATGCTTGGTGGCGCCCATAACGTTAACCGGCTCGACGGCCTTGTCGGTAGAAATATTGACGAAGCGGTGGGCGCCGTAGATCCCCGACACTCGGGCCAGGTTCAACGTGCCGCGGACATTGTTAAGCACGGCCATGTCCGGCTGCACCTCCATCAGCGGCACGTGCTTGTAAGCGGCCGCGTGAAAAACCAGTTGCGGCCGGTAACGCTCAAATAATGTTTCCATCCGCGTCTCGGAGCGGATATCGGCAACATGCAACTGATGTTTGTCAAAAAACCTCTGCCGGAGCTGTTTGTGGATGCGGTAAAGCGATGACTCGTCCTGATCCACCAGGATGATGCCGGCGGGATTGTGACGGCAGATTTGATTCACCAGCTCCGACCCGATCGACCCGCCGGCCCCAGAGACAAGGACCGTCTGCCCGTTGATAAAGTCTCTGATATGTGAATAATCGGTCTGCACCGGCTGGCGCCCGAGCAGATCCTCGATCCTGACCTCGCTGATGTTATCGACGCCGACCTTGCCCAGATGGGTGCTCTGCAGCGGCCTGACCGTTTTGACGGCTTTGCCGGTGCGCTGCGCCAGATCGACGATCCGCTGAAACTCGGCCATGGAAACGCTGGGCATCGCGATCAAAACTTCATCCACATCGTGCTTCTCCACAACCTCCGCCAGCCGGCCGGTGGGTCCATAAATGGGCACGCCGTGAATCTCCATGCCGCGAAGGTCAGGATTGTCATCCACGATCGCCACCGCTTCAAACGCCATATTGGGGTCTTTTTGGATGCTGCGGATGATCATCTCGCCGGCCTCGCCGGCCCCGACCACGAGCAGCCGCACGCGCGGCCTGATCTCCCGCAGGGAGCGCTCGTAAAACACGCGGGGATAAAAGCGCACACCCGACATCAGAATAAAGGAGACGGCGCCGCCGATCGGCACCATCGCCAGCACCCGGAGCGGGGATGAATGCATGACAAAAAATCCGATCAGGAGCAGCACCGGCATCGCCACCGCCGCCGATCCGATTATTTTCAGTGCCTGGTTGAGCCCGGCGTAGCGTCCCACGATACGGTAGAGCCCGAATTTGAGGTTCAGGAAGCCCTGGACAACGACGGCAAAAGGAAGGAATAGCAGCAGCTCGTTGTAATAATCAAGCGGCGCCCACCGGGCAAACAGGACCAGCGCCGCCAGGGTATAGGCGTTAATGACGATGCACGCGTCGACCAGAACCGCCAGCTGCTGCCGCCTCAATTGTTTTAGCCATGCCAGTCCCAAATAGTCTCCCCAAGTCAAAAAAGATTTTATGACTAATCCCGTTTCTTTACAATTCGGTGCCGGCGGCGGCTATCCCCTTTACCGTTTCGGTTTCACCCTCCGCTCTCCCCTCCGCCGCCAGACCATTTAGCAGGCCGGCAAAAACCCAGAAACAGATAAACAGCGACCACCAGGTGAGCGCGTCAAAAGTCACGGCGTCAAGGCACAGGGCTGCCAGCCCCGCAAAGACGGGAATCAGCATCCCGCTATGCGCCGGCCGGAAAAGGCCCCTGGCTCCCCGGTAAAACAAGAGAACCAGAAATAGCAAGAATGGCAAAAACCCGGCGGCTCCTTCTTCGAGAAGATATTCCAGATAATAATTGTCAATCGCCGCGGGCGTGGAATGATCGTGATAATACTTCTCCAGAAGAGCACTCATGTCGACAAGCGCGATCGGACCTTGCGCCTGGCCGACGCCAAACAAAGGATTCTGCGCGATGCCGCGCCAGGCATACTTCCACGTATAAGTTCGGGAACGGACGCTGCTCTTTATCCTTAACATCGTCTGCTCGGAAACAGGCTGCCAGAGAAAAAACAAAGGCAATAAGATAACCACTGTCATCCCAGCCATAAAAGCGAGCTTTTTCACATCATGATCTCGAAAAAGCAGGAAGACAAATACAGCGCCCATGAAAAATGTGATCAGCCATCCACCTTTGGCAAAGGTGAATAAAGTTGACAGTAAACAAAGAATCACGGATACCATTCCAATAATCCTGATGCGTCGGCTGCCAGCTGTGAATCCAATATAACCACATACCGGTAATGCCATAGCCAGGAAAGCACCGAATACTACGGGATGAAGAAGCGTTGAACCTATGCGGGGAAAAACCTGCCGGGGATCAGTATCGGCAATACCCCAATCTGAGGCAAGATTATTCCTGAAAATGATCAACTCAAACAATCCAAATACGGCCGCCGTCGCGGCCAGATAGGTGAAAGTCGCGAAAATGATTCTAATAAATTTCCGCCGTCTAACCAGTTCAGAAGCCAGATAAAATAGACCAATGCCGCAAATAGTATTGGTAGCGGTATGAACATTTAGGTTTCTGAGCGTAAAATATGCAAACGTAGCAAGAAGTGCATAATCGAGGACTGCCAGTTTTAAGTGAAGGCGTCTCTGTCGGAACATGGCAATGCCGGCCCAGAATATCAACACAAGGCACAGCACCAGGGGAGAATATACTCGGGTGTGCGCCGCTATGAGGTCGGGCATACCTACAACAGCGATGACGAGGCTGAAAATTATCGCGCCAGCCGCCAGATGGTACGGTTGAACTTGAGCACGTAGCCAAGCCCTATGGGAGACAGTTTGCTTTACCGGGGCGGTTTTCACGATACTCATTTTTTCAGAACAGCAAACAGAAAGCAGAATATTACGGGAACAACTGAAATCTGATCATTCTATCGTTTACGTTCCATCGGCGGCCGCAGAAGAATTCCGGAAAATCGAGAAGAGAGTTTTTAAAATTATCAACAAATCTTTTGTTAATGTTCTGCCTGCGATATATTCATGGGCAAGCCTGATTTTCTCTGGAAGAATACTTTTGACATATTCATCCTCCGGATTTTCATATCGCGCCAATAACTCAGACTCGCTTCTGAACTTGATCGAAGCAAGATCAGTAATTCCCGGCTTTACCTGCAGGATCCTGTTGAAATCATCCGGAAACATGTCTACATATTTCTTGATCTCGGGACGGGGACCAACCAGGCTCATATCACCCCGCAGCACATTAATCAGTTGAGGCAACTCATCAAGTTTCATCCGTCGTAAATACTGACCGGCATGGGTAATCCGCTGATCATCCGCCGCGGTCAACCCCGCCTCCATTTTCCCCGCCCCTTGATCCATTGTCCGAAACTTCCAAATATGGAACGGGCGCCCGTATCTGCCCATTCTTTCCCCTTTGAAAAAAACAGGTCCCACCGAGTCACTTTTAATCCAGAGCGCAATCACTATTAATAAAGGTAAAAATAAAATAAGAACAATCAGCGATACCAGCAGATCGATCATTCTTTTCAAAGTTTCTTGAGATTCTTCAATACTCATGTTTTGGAATGACACTCTAAAAGATATTTGATTGCGGCAATGACATAATCAACATCTTCGTCCGTCAACCCCGGATGCAAAGGCAAGGTGATAATCCTGTTGAAGTTGCTGGTCGCAACTGGATAATCATCAGCCTTATAGCCGTATCTATTCCGAAAGTGCGTGTGGAAATATAACGGTATAAAATGCACACTTGTGCCGACGTTCATTTTCCGCAATTCTGCGATAAACACGTCACGGTCAATGTCAATGGTGTCCAGATTCAGGCGGATAACATAGAGATGCCATGCGGAAGAGATTCCATTCCGCTCAACTGGCGGCTGGAGCTGCGCCATGTTTGCAAATGCGGAATTGTACCGGCGAACCACCTCCTGCCTGCGCGCCTGGAATGACGGCAGCCGGCGGAGCTGATGTAATCCCATGGCCGCTTGGATATCAGTCATGTTACTTTTAAAACCGGGTAAAACGACATCATATTTCCAAGTCCCTTCCTTGCTATTCCTTTGGTGTGCGTCACCGCTCATGCCGTGCAGGCTCCATACCCGGGCCTGTTTAATAAATTCATTTTCTCCCGTTAGCATTCCGCCTTCACCGGTCGTGATATTCTTCGTAGCATAAAAGCTGAAGGCGGCCGTTGAGCCCTGCCCGCCGATTCGGCGGCCTTTATAGCTGGCTGGCAAGGCATGCGCGGCATCCTCAATAATCTTCAGATTAAAGCGGGATGCCGTTTCTTGGAGCTTATCCATTTCGCAAGGATGTCCGTATAAATGCACCGGCAAGATGGCGCGCGTATTTTCTGTTATTGCTTTTTTAACCTGATTTATGTTGATGTTTAGAGTATCTGGTTCGACGTCAACCAGTACCGGCGTCGCGCCCGCCTGCTCAATTACATGAGCGGTTGAGCAAAATGTCATTGATGTGGTAATTACTTCATCACCGGGTCTAATTCCGTGTACCGCCAGGGCAATCGCAAGAGCACTGGTAGCTGAGTTGACAGCCAGCGCCGCCGGCGCACCCACAAACTCAGCGAACTCTTCTTCAAAGCGTTTTACCTTGGGTCCCGTAGTGATCCAGCCCGACTTGAGAGTATCCACGACCTCCGCGATTTCCTCCTCGCCTATCTGCGGCGGAGAAAAAGGGAGGAAGGCTGGCCGCCGCTTGAACCCGTCATTGATTCCGTTAATCATCGGCGATCCGTGACAGTTGTCCTTGCTCATATCTTTGCGGCGATATGAGGACGTTGAAAAATTCAGAGATTGATGCCATTCGATATCCATTAGCACGCAACTGGCGTGATGCTCCCGGCGTTGGCCATGAATAATAAGAGTGATTTTCTGCAGCCTGCGCCTCGCCAGCAAACCCGTGCTCTACGGCACTGACGGCATCCTGCAGGATTTTCTCGCCCATCAGGCCAAGACGATAAAACAGAGAGAATACCGAATCGTCCGGATAAATTCTGGTCTTGCTTTGCCGGATGATGTTTCCTGTATCAAATTCTATTTCCATTTTATGCACGGTGGTTCCTGTGAATTGCTCTCCATTTACCAGAACCCAGTAATAAGGGGCCAATCCCGCATAGGATGGCAACAGGGATGAATGTATGTTGATGCTCGCGAGCCGGCTGAGGCTGAGAATATTTTCCTGGATTCTTTGATTGCAGCTCACTGATATGATGATATCCGGAGATAACCCCCTGATTTCTTGCTCGGTGGAAATACAGTTGATGTCATTCACCCTGGTGACCGGTATTTTATATTCTCTGGCCAGCTGATCGACAAAATATTTCCTTTTCCGGTCGATCAGGCCGGCGCCAATAAAGACAAAATACGTGCTGGCTTTGTAAAGGAAATATCTCCAGCCGCATTTTTTAAGCAATTTCGCCAGCGTCATGATGCCGGATTCTTTTCCCTGCTGGCCTGTGACCAGGTATATGCCGGCGATATTTTCCGAGCGGTTGCGAATCAAACCACGAAGTATCAACCGCGCAAAATAATTCCCGTTGGTTATGACGACAATCCGGCTCATGCTGGGAAAATCATCCGAAGGCTGCTTTGGCATGCATTAACTGCTGATAAATATTCCAGAGGTCATCCTGCATCTTTTTTTCTCCAAAATGGAGCTCGAAACGTCTCGCGGCAGCTTTACCGTACCGCTGCCGCAGCCCTTCATCCCGCGCCAGGCCGATGATTTCATGTGACAATTGCGCATCATCTCCCGGTGACACTAACACTCCGGTTTCGCCATCGACGATCAGTTCCATATTGCTAGAGATGTTCGTGGTAATCACGGGTTTTCCCTGAGCCATTGCTTCCATGATCGAGATCGAAAGTCCTTCCCGCAAGGTTGGCGAAACGATCAGGTCGCATGCTTTCATCATCCCGCCGACGCTTGCAATAAATCCCGTGAATTTGACCACGTCATCCAGCCCCAGCTGACGGGAAAGCCCCTTTAATGAGCCGGCTGCGGGGCCGTCGCCCACAATCAAGAGCCTGGCCGCCGGAATCTCCTTTGTCACCGTTCGCATGGCTCGCAGCAGGCTTTCGAGGCCCTTTTGTGGCGCCAGCCTGCCAAATGTCCCGATTAAAAAACAATCTTCTTTGATATCCAGCCCGCGGCGAATCGCCGCCACCGGCCTGGCGTCTTTCAATCGCGCGGCAGAAATCCCATTATGAACCGTACAGATTTTATCCGGCGGCGCGATCCCCAACTGGATCGCCCACCGGCGATGGAACTCGCTCACGGTAATAATTTTGTCACACCAGCGCGCCGCCAGCCGCTCCATTGCCGCGTAGCCCTTGATCGATAATAATGGCGAAGTCTCATGAAACGCAAAGCCGTGCACCGTATGGATTATCACGGGCACGCGAGAAAACCTGCCAGCCGCTCTGCCCAGCATGCCGCCTTTGGATGTATGCGTATGAACAATATCAATTTTGTGATTTCTGCATATCCGGCACAATTTGAAAAAAGCGATGGAATCAAGATAAGGATTAATTGAGCGATGCATTTCCGGTACAGGCACGATTTCGCACCCGGCTTCCCGATAGATCCGCGCCACCGGCTCTGCTGATGCACAAACCAATACTTGAAAACCTTTAACCTGCAATAATTTGATATAACTCAATATTACCCATACGGCCCCGCCAAACTCGCTGCCGCCGATTACCTGCAAAACCCTTGTTTTTCGTGCTTTCATATCCTGTTAAGTCACTGAGTCCGAAAGTATTTCGTTGATGATTTGAATTTGTCCATTCCACAAATAATTTTTTTGGATAAATTGCCTGGCGGATTGGGATATCCGGGCAGTCAACCCCGGATCAGCAAATAACGAACTGCAAGCTGTTTCGTATTCTGCCGCCGAATCCGCCGTAAGCAGTTGGCGGCCCGCATCTGCCCCAATCGCATTGCCCGCAACCCTGGACGCTATTACAGGCAGGCCGACAGCCATTGCTTCCAATATTTTATATTGAGAACCGGTGACAACTGACAGGGGTGCAATCAACACATCAGCGGCGAGGTATTCATCGATCAGGTTCTCGACATAACCGGCAAACGTCACATTTCCAGCATGATTAAATAAGTTGGCAATTTTGGTTCCGCCGGCGCCGACAACGCGAATCCTTGCTCCCTGGCAGCGCTCCTCGAGCAAAGGAAATACCGAGGATAGAAAACGCTTAACTGCTTCCCGGTTAGGTTGATAATCGAGATTGCCTACAAACAGAAGGGTTGGCGAGCCGGTAGCGCGCTGCTGCCATTTAAATTCCAGCAAATGGTCGGGCACACAGTTTGGCAAAATGGAGATTTCGCACGTAGCGCCGTAACGTTTTTGCAAATATTCAAGATCGCCCACGGAACTGACCAGCATTTTTTCACAATTTTCCAGCGCTGATTTCTCGTATTTACCAATACGCCAGTCCAGAAAATGCATTGCCTTTGTTTTTAGAGAAGAATGCTGATCAGTTAATGCAATTGCGGCATGCCTGGAGGGACTATCAACCAAATCCATTACCCGGTAAATTTCCGGCGAAGACCTCAGAAAAGGATACGATGAAATCTGAAAACCCCAGAAGACGTCGGGCTTGAATTCCGAGATCTGGCGAGTCACAAAATTCCGAACCCCGATGATGTCATATCTAAGTGCCAGATATGGCCGCAAGCTGACCATGGCCATCAATCCGGCGCTTGCAACGGCGCTTCGTTTTACCGGAAAAGATTCGGAACCGAACATCTCGTGGCGGCCACTGGAACCGCGGGTGCCGTCCCAGTCACGCTCAAGATATGCCAGCCTGACCTCCGCCTGTTTGCTGAGTAATTCCAGGACGTAATGAAGCCGGTTCTTGTCGCCCCGATCTATTGGTGTGGGTGACATCGTCGCAAAAACGAGGACTTTGGGCCGGTGACGCCTGCTTCTGATTGCCATTAGATTATTTTCATTATTGATTTCTAGAATTTTCCAGCGACTTGCTTTTTTATCGCCGAATCATTGCCATTAAGTGATGTTAAATTTCCTTTTTAGCATCTGGCGATACAATGACAAATGGCTTCTGGCGCAATTTTCCCACGTGAACCCGGCTGCCTGCCGGATACCAGCTCCGGAAAGGCGGTTGGCAAGATTACTGTCTGCTAAAACCCGGCTAATGCCATCTGAAATGCCGTCAACATCAAACGGATCGACCAGAATGCCGGCATCACCTACTACTTCTGGCAAAGATCCGGCAGTGGAAGCCAGCACCGGCGCACCACACGCCATCGCCTCCAGTGCCGGCAAGCCAAAACCCTCATACAGCGAAGGGAATGTAAAAAGGCGGCAACTGCTATAAAGTACAGGCAGGTCTTTTTCCGGAATACTGTCGAGAAATATTACTTTATTAGCCAGATTGTTTTCCAAAACAACTTTTTTTATATTCTCGCGATATTGATCGGCGGCGCCGGCAATAACGAGATGCACTTCCGGAAAAGCGGGTTGTATTCTCGCAAAAGCCAGAATCAGCCTGGCCAAATTCTTATGCGGCATCGTGTTGCCCACGTATAACATATAATCATCTGGCAATTCGTACCGGCGCCGCAGATCACCCAAAATGCGTTCTTCAGTAATGGGCAGGAACGATTCATCCACGCCAAGGTAAATAACGCTGATTTTATTTTTGTCTATCCCAACAATTTCAACAAGATCTGCCGCCGTTTTTTGGGAAATTGCGATCATGTTTTTTAGATATCGCAGCCGCCTGAAAAAAAACCGATAATAAAGAACAATTTTCCGCGTAAATAATTTGGGATTGACCAAAGGTTCAAGGTCAGGACAAGTGACCACAATATTTGGTGAGCGATTAAATGGCATATCAAAGGAAGGGTAATGGTAGATTCCATGGTGAAGCTTGGCCAATTTTGGAGGCATTATCAAATGCTGTTTAACCGTATTTGGCCTCGCGCCCGCGTAAAGGCCGCTTAAAACGTGAGCGGGAATGCCGAGCGGCGGATTGTCTTCTGGGAGGCAGAGCAGGCTGAGGGCGAAATCGTCCGGCTGCAGAGCCTTTAAACCGGTGGCAAGCCTGGTAACATAACGCCCCATGCCACTAACGCGGCCCGCTAATCCCCTGGCATCAAGAAGAAGCCTGTATTTCTCACCGGACAAGGTCATGACCTTGGCGCGGCAAGGCTGCGAACATCCAGTTTGATCAATCCCGCCAAGATGAATCGCGCTGCATCGTAATTCATCTCTGTTTCGCGGCTCTTATCACCTTGCAAAAGTCTGTCCGCACCAAATTTGGCGAAGCGAAACAGCCCAATGATAACGAACATGCTCCGGATAAACCGGGCGGCGCCCACACCATGCCATTTTGACAGATATATCAGAAGACTCCGCTGCTGTTCAAAGCGCATGTTGACATAATCTTGAACCGTTGATTGCCCGCCGTAATGTGTTATACCTACATCAGGCAGGAAATAAACCGCAGCCTTCAGTTCCCGCAGCGAGCGGAACAAATCCACTTCCTCGTAATGCATGAAGTAGCGCTCATCAAATCCCCCCACTTTTGCAAATAATCGTCTCGGGATGACGAAGCAAGCGCCGAGCACAGTGTCAACTTTTTGCGGCGAAAGATCTGGAAAGGTGGTAATGATCCGATTTCTCCGGATCGAAAGCTTTTCATAGTACAATTGAAATCTTTCACTCCGGAAAAGTAAATCAAGTCGCGAATACAGAAAAAAAATTCTTCCCGGCGTGGGAAACCGCGCGCATGAAAGCTGCACCGTTCGATTGCCATTGAACAGTCGGCAGCTGACTACCCGATCGCCTTCTGACTCTTCAAGGTAAGCCAGCATTCTGTCAATCGTTGCCGGCAAAACAATCGTATCGGGGTTTAAAATCATCAAGTACCGCCCGCTGGCTTTTTCAGCACCTTTATTAACTGCTGCGCCAAATCCCAGATTGGCCCCATTCTGAACAAAAGTAACGTGCGGAAAGTCTTTCCTGACTGCTGCTTCCGTGCCGTCACTTGAATCATTGTCGGAAACGATGATCTCAAAAAGGCGCTCCGATTCCGTGAAGTTCAGGTGCTTTAGGCAGTCAAGTAACAGATCTTTGGTATTATAGCTGACTATAATAATTGATAATGTGAACTCTTCCGAGGCAATTGCGGTTGTCACGCCGTCACACCTGACTCACACCCGGAGCTGATCAAGTGGCTGTTACGAACGACCGCCGCCAGCACGGCAAGGATAGGAACTGTTGCAGGATTGGTCATCTCCGGAGACGTGAATGAGACAACGGCAAAACCTATTAAAGTGGCAAGAAAGGTAAACTCAAAAACCTGCATAATGCCGACCTGGATTCTTGCCTGTATGCCTTTAAACGTATGCCGGCAAAGTAATATGAAAAATGAACCGACCAGAAAGAACCCCATTATTCCCACGGTTTCCAGCACCCAGATATATTCATCGTGCGCAAAACCATCAGTCATTTGAAAACCTACAAGCACGGGTGAACCAAATCCCATGCCGAATGCCGGTGATTTGATAAACATTCCCAAATAAGCCATGAACTCATTGATTCGGTAGCCGGCGCTATTAGGGTCGCCGCCGGAAACTAACATGACGACCCGATCAAATGACGCATTGATCAGATTGACATGAAGTAAACCCGAAGCCGCCCATTGAATAATGAAAATGGCGGCGATAATCAGAAAAACAACGCTAAGGATTCCACTCAGTCTGATTTTTCTCTCCTTGTACAGCAGGATGAGCAGTGTGACGAAAGCAGTTATCAAGCCAAGCCAGAAACCACGTGTTACAGAGAACATTAACAGGGCACAATTGAGCACCAATCCCAGTAACAGAACGGTTTTTCCAGTTAAAGAACGCGGTCTCAAATATTTAAAAACAATAATTAGAAAAATGATATTGGGGATTGCCAGGGCCGGCTCAGCAAAGAAATTAGGCCTCGTCAAAAGTCCACCGACCAGACCCACCGTTAGCTTGGGGAAATAAGCTGTCAGGTAACCCGCAGAGCCCAGAATACCGGCAATGCCAATAATTGGGCTTGTGAATAAAAGCAAATTCTTGAGCTCATGCAGCCGGCGCTGCGAATTTATTTCATGGACCGCGACAAAATAAAGGATAAACATGAGCGGGCCTCTGGCAGATCGGAAAGCCGCCCCATAACCGGATAAAAGGCCATAGCCGAGACCGATAACCGACATGACGATCCATCCCAAGCAAATATAATCTACTGCGGTCAAGTCTGGAAACTCTTTCGTGGCTAAGATTTTGAAGGCAACACCCGCGACAGCAGCGAAAGTCAGCATGTCAATTAATGAAAAACCCAGCGAAGACAATCCAAGTTGCGCCGTCGAATAATAATTACTCAGAACATAAAAAAACGGACTCAGGATAATGATGCCATATAGGGCAAATCGCGGACGCAACATGAAAGTAATCATCAAAACAATAACAACCATTAGTGCCGCTGTGTAATGAAATGCCGTCAGGCCAATAATGAGACCAAAACATATAGCAGCAAAAGCAACACCCAATCCCGCTTTTCCATCGCGGCTCATGCCGCGGTCAAATAACCACCCGGTCGGCCGGCTAACAGTCAAGGATTCTTGATTGTTTGCTGTAGTTAATTTCAAAGTAAAGGTTGATTCATATATTATTCGTCTTGCCTGCCATTACTGCCGCCCGAACATCAGCAAGCAACCGGCCCGGGCCGCCTTTGTTTGCGCGTACCGACCACAACCCAATTGTGGCCAGATAAGCCGCGATGAACAATCCGCCCATCATCACAATTATCAAAAAAGGCGTCAAATGAGCTTGGAGGGCAATTTTTGCCGGCACGACGAGCAACAAACCTGGGATTAAGAATCCTACCGGGGGCAGAATTGTGCGCTTAATGAAAAGCCGTACCGATACATCAATAACGTGCGAAAAAACAAATAGGAAGTAGATCGAGCCCAAAGCACAGGCGACCGCGATCCCCAATGGAATCCCATAGAATCCAAACTCTTTCAGCAAAGCGTAGACCAGCGTTATATATAAAAACAGCGTCAGCAGCTGATATTTCATTTCCGCACCTGGCTTGGCAATGCCACGGCCGATAAAAGTACCAACGCCAGTTAGCAGATGAAGCACATTGGCAAGGGCCAGGCAAATGAGCACAAAAGCAATTTCCTCATGGCCACGACCGAGCCAGATTTTCAGGAAATCCTTCGAGAAAAGAACCAGACAGGCCGCCAGCGGCAAAGCGATCGCGAGCAACCACTTAGACCCCTGAATATAGAGATTTTGTAACCGCCTGATATCACCGCGCGCACCGGCTTCAGATGCCGTCGGAACAATCACGGGTAAAAAAGCAACCGGTAAAACCCACCCAGCATTAGCCAACCTGTTTCCCAAATCATATATACCGGCGGCAGCCGGGCCGAAAAAAGCACCCGCTAGCATCTTGGGTGCCTGCGTCTTAAAAATGTCACTAAGGCTACTAACCTGTAAACGGGAACCGAATTTGATCAGGTAAGACCATGCGTGCCGGGAAAACCATAGCCGCGGATATGGTTTGATTTGAGGACAAATTCTGGCTATGATGATTACGCCAAATATAATCTGCAAAGTAAACATTATGCAAAAAGCCAGAACCAATCCAGTTATTCCAAAGCCGGCCGCCAAAAAAATCACTCCCAGAACGGCAAAAACCAGATATGAACCTGTAGATAGATAAGAATTTAGATCAAAACGGTTCAATCCCTGGAGGATCGCGCTGGTTACCCCCGCAAAACAGGAGATTGACAAAATAAAGGAAGCAAATACAAAGACCTCTCTAAGTTCACCGCGTCCATGCGGTCCTGTGTTGAAAAGAAGCGCCAGAAGCGGCGCCAGCGAGACAGCCGCCGCAACCACGACGATCGAAAATAATATATAGAAAAAAACAACAGCGGCGGTTATCGATGACAACGATTCATTGTCTTTCTTGCTCAAAAATTCGGGAATTGCCCGGGTCAAGCCAACACTCATCCCCATATCCAATCCACCGGCAGTTCCACTGAAAGCAAGCGCCAGCGCCCAAAAACCATAACCGTCAGCTCCTAGATATTTAAAAAAGACGGGAGTTGCAATCAGGTTGACAAGCAGTAATAATATTTGTCCTGATACATTAAAAGTGGTATTACGAAAAAATCTTAACCGGGAGGCTGAAGCGGATGAGGGCATCTTTGGCAATTCAGGATTTCAGTAATCATCGATAGTTATAGACATCATAATATCCATAGCCCTTTTTATAAGAATTAAATCCGGGCGCATTAGTGACTACGATGCCAAGGACCTTACAAGGAACTGTTGATATAAAATCATTAATCACGTTCAAAGACTTTTTTGCCGTCGAATCCAGCTTCACAACCAGAATAGCGCCATCAACCTTGGAAGCGATACTAGTCGCGTCTGCCGCCGCCAGGAGCGGTGGCGCATCGACCAGGACGATGTCCGCATAACCGACGGCTTCATCAATAATGACGGACATTTTTTCAGAAGCAACCATTTCACCCGGATTCGGCGGGATCGGCCCCGAGGTAACGCAATATATGGGTTTGGTGCCATTCAACTGACCAAATAATTGATCAGCTTCAAAATCATCGTTCGTGCTTTGATTTGAGAGCTCCCGGGCTTCAATCATCTGCAAGGATTCTCTCAGGCTGGAATTGCCGGAAATGACATTTGTGACTCCCACGGAATTTTTTAGGTCAAGATAGTCAGCGAGAGTGGGACGGCGAAGATCGCCTTCGATAACGATTATTTTTTTCCCACCGCGGGCAAGCGTAACCGCCAGATTGGCTATGGTGGTGGATTTTCCATCATGGGGTTCTGAACTGCTGACCATAATAGATTTGATTTCACTGTCGGGCTCCAAATAACTGAGATTTGTTTTCAAAATGCGGTAGGCTTCGGAAGCAGGCCCGGCAGGATTCGACAATGTCTCGAGCTGGCGGTCGGCAGAACGGAGAAATGGAATTGAGGCCAGAATCGGTTTATCCACCCGGGCTGTGATTTCATCAGATTTCCGAATCCGTTTGTCAGTCATCTCAACTGTAAACACCGCCCCGAACGCAAATACCAAACTGGAAAAAAAGGCCAGAATGCCGGTACGCGTCGGCCGCGGCGATGAAGGACTCGCAGCAGGCACGGCTTTGTTGACAATTTGTAAGTTGCCTGTTTGAATTGTCTGCAGCATTTTCAGAGTCTGCAATTTATTATTGAGATCGTTATAGGTAGAACCCTGTTGATTGTCAGGGGTCATGTTGGAAAGCTGTGCCTGTATCGGTGCTTCTGCCTGTTGCAGAATGCCAGTATCAGTCTGCTGGCGCCAGGAGACGTAATTATTCGCGTAGCTGTTGGCCACATCCGAGGCAAGCTGCGGATCATGGTCAGTGGCCGTGATCTTGAGGATATCTGCCTGGTTAATGACGCTCACGCTAACCATTGAAGACGGATCCTTGCCTTTTAGCCTGCCTCCCAACTCCTTTGAAACAGCGGCATTCACTTGCGGCGACACTACCAGCTCGGCAGCAGTATCCATGTATCGCTCGGGGTCGTCACCTGGATTTTGAAACATAGTGGACCCAAGCAATGCCCGGTCCAAACCGGAGTCTTGCTGAAGAATTTCCGTCGACGATTGGTATTGCTTGGTGCTGAAAAGTACGGTGGCGCCGGTGGCAACCGTTGTGATTATTACCACCGATAGAAGCACCAGCCATTTGTGGCGCCATATTACCCCTACCTGTTCGCGAAATTCTTTAGCTCCTCTTGAAGGAGTAATGTCCATGGTTAAAGGAACCTCACAAAGGTATAGGGATTCGCAGGCGTTCCGACGGCATGATTTTATATATTATTATTAAATCTTGCAAAACGGAACTGGAACATCTTCGATGGAAACGCCAGGTATTCGAATCCGCCTGACAAAACCCGCGCCAATAACTGTTGCCACAATTCTGCTGCTGATATTAGAAGCTTTTTCAATCTTCTTCAACGGCGCGTATTTTTTAGGTCCAATGACTCTGGACGTGATCGGTGCTTGGCTTTTACTGGCCTTTTTGGCATGGTCCAATCCCAGAAAGATTTTCATCAAAAGAGGTTGGCCCATGGTCACGGTGGCGCTTTTGAGCTTGTTTTGGCTTTGGAGTGGTATCTCCATTTTCTGGAGCATCTCGGGTGACTTGACCTGGAACGGGTTTAATCGAACCGGCGGATATCTGGCCGTCTTCGCTTTGGGGCTGATTGCCGGAATGAGCAATCTGGCCAGAAACATAGCCACCTGGATGTTCCTGGCTGCCTCTGTTGCCGCGGGGCTTTATTCGCTGGGAGTCAAACTTTTTCCATCGGACATCATTGACCCCAGCGGACTTGGCCGCACGTCGATACCCCTGGGCTATACGAATGCGCTGGGTCTCTTAATGGCGATGGCTTTCATTATAGCGCTATATTTTGCCGCCAGCCCGCGATCGCCTTTTGCAGCCCGGTTATTTGCCACCTTGTCGGCTTTAATCTTGCTCCTTAGCCTTTTTTTCACTCTCTCCAGAGGCGCGTTCCTCGCTCTGTTTGCCGGCATCGTGATTTATTTCGCTTTCGTGCCTCTAAGATTGCGCAGCCTGAGCATCTTGGCCCTGATCGGTATGCCGGCACTCCTCATCTGCTGGTGGAGCAACACGCAGTCCGGACTGATGCATCCCAGCGCTTCCTTTGCCATAAAAAACCAGTCGGCAGAATCGCTCCGTCTTTACATGTTGCTAGCGGTTGCTTTTGTCATCGTAACATTTATCCCTGTATTTCTGGCAGAATCTCGCTGCCGTATTTCCCAACAGAAAAAAAATGTTGCGGGTGCGCTGGTGCTGGTACTCCTTTTGGCTCTTACTTTGATCTATGCAAGCTTTTTTGTCAGTTCGAAATCATCGCTTGGGGGATGGCTGATTCAGGAATGGCACGCATTTTCTTCTTCGAAACCAACTGAGACAGGCGCTGACCGCCTGCTGGAAATAAGTTCTACGGTTCGATGGCAATTATGGCAAGAGGCAATCAGGAGCTGGAAAGAACATCCTGTTATCGGGCTGGGCGCGCAGACTTTTCCTTTGATACACTTAACGCAAAGGCATCAGGGCGTCGCATTCGCCAAACAGGCGCACGGAGCTGAATTTGATATTTTAAGTGAGCTGGGCCTGGTTGGAATTGTCCTCGCCGGTTCATTTCTGTGTTTAACTTTAATACTGGCAACGAATAATTTTAGAAAGATCAGAAAACATTGGCACGGGGGGTTGGCCGGCGCTTTATTGTCAATGGCAACTATATATTTAATTCACTCATCATTTGATTGGGATTGGAATATGGTTGCTTTGACTCTTCCTTTTTTCTTCTTTTCGGGAATATTGGTCGGCTGGTATCCGGTAAATGACCTGGCGTAAACATGCCGCAGGGGCAAAAGCTACTTGGATTCAATGAGCGTTTCGCATCTGGATAATTCCTTCGCGGGAGAAAGATCTTTCTTGAAAGCCCTTTGGGCAGCCCTGCAACTGCCATTCGCCACCTTTGCGGTGCTGGCGGGGCTGGCGGCGGCGGCGCTGCTGATGCCCAACCTCCTGATGATGAAGGGGGATACGGCGCTGTCAACTATTTTGATCCCGCTTCCGTTCCTTGTTATCGCGATTCTGACCAATGTCATTGGGTCCGCTCACAACCGCGAGTTTGGATTTCTGGATGCCGCCGCCATCGCGCTGCTCGGATATCTCTTCCTGAGAAACTTTCAGCTGGTGACGCTGGAATATTTCCTTCTGGGCGCCGGTGTTTATTATCTGACCTCAATCGTTGTCGTCAGGCCAAAATACTTCCGGATAATCATTCTGGTGATCGCCGGGCTTGGCGCCCTCACGTCCGTGATTGGTTTGCTGGAGCGGCTTTTTCTCAAGAGTGACCTCTTTGACCTTTACATGACGCCGACCCCCGATCACAGCGGCATCCACCGGATCGCTTCCACGCTGCTGCATCCAGCTGTTTTTGGCACTTTTTTGGTATTTACAATCCCGTTCACCGTTATGCTCTATATTGTCAGCGGCAGCCGCCGCGAGCGGTTCTTCGGGATCGGAGCCATCGGCCTGGAACTGGTGGCGATCCTCCTTTCCATCTCCAAATCCAGTCTGCTGATTGTTGTTTGCTTCGGCGTAATCTTTGCTATCTGGGCGCTGGTAAAACGTCATAAATATTTATTAATGCCAATGGCCGGCCTGATCATTGTGCTGGCTATTTCTGGAATTGTTTTTTTTCAGCCCCTTTCGGAATCCGTCAGGTACCGGCTGTTTGACAGCGTCAATGAGCGGACGTACCGGTGGACCGCCACTATCCAGGGCATTGAAAAAACAAGAACTCTTGGCGTTGGCTGGGGATCGGGTCCGGCATTCCTGGCACAGATTAATCCCGGCGTCAGGGCTTATCTCGCCAGCGGCAGAACCATGCCCATCGATAATTTTTACCTCAGCTTTATCTTGGAGCAAGGATATGCCGGTTTGCTGCTGTTGTTTCTCTTCCTCGCCGCCCTGTTTGGCCAGAGCATCATCGCGGTAATCAGATCCGGATCAAACCGCGCATGGCTGATGGCGGCGATGACTGCTATGGCCGGAATTTGCCTGAATATAATTACATTTGACGGTTTTTCATGGTGGCCGGTCTTCGTTATCTTCTGGTTGACTGCTGGTATTCTTCGTGGGATATCGAATCCCTGGTTTTCCGGGGCCGGGGAGCGATCAGCCGACTGGCTCAGCCGGTTTGCCGTGCAATAAAATACTGCTGGAGGCGGCGCCGGATTCAGCTGTTTTGGCATCCGCCGTCATCCGCCAAACGATCCTGCGGTTTGCTCGTGGCCGCCTGAACGTCAGCCCGGGGAATGTTCCGCCAGCGCTCAGCACCGGCTCCATAACCCGAAGGGTCCATTAAAAGCAGATCCCTTCGCTCCGCTCGATTGACATTTTTCAATTGCTCAACGGTTCAATTTGAATCATTTCTTTGCCGGCGAATCCAGCCCCATACAGAACTATTTCGCTAAAATAAGTTAAAACGGTAACAAAAATAGGGGGTTTCCCCGATGGTAGCGACGCCCTGCCGCCGTTATGCTCCTGGCATAAGTTTTAACCAATGGCCGGTTTTTTCTTTACTGTCCAGCCGGCATCAGTTCCATCAACTGAGGAGGTGACAGATGCAGCTTACCAGACAGGCAGATTATGCAATCAGGGCCATCTTGCACCTGTCGGCGCAAGAGGAAGGAAGCGTCGTCCAAACCAAAGAGGTCGCTTCCCAACAGGAGATACCGGAGAAATACCTTCCGACAATCATGCGCACGCTGGCCCGCGCCGGTATCGTCCGGACGCTAAGGGGCAATCAGGGCGGCGTCATGTTGTCCCGTCGGCCCGATAATATCAATCTGCGCGAGGTGATCGAGGCAATCGAAGAGCCAATCATGATCAGCCGCTGCCTGAGGGAGCAGGGCGAGTGCCACCGGGACGATTTCTGTCCAGCTTATCCTTTTTTAAACCGGATCCAGGAATCCCTGATTGAGCACCTGGAAGAAACAACTTTCGCGGACCTGATCCTGGAAGCATCGCAGGGGCACGGGTCTTCCAAGGGATGGCAATACAGCCGAACGAGCCGCGCCCGGGAGAAAGTTCCTGCCTGATGCGCTTTGGCTGAACGGCAGGCCATGGCTACCGGGCAAGCAATGTCAGAATAAGAATTAACGGCACATCCTTCCCCATTGATGTTGGCTGAAGCGGTTCTGCGCCGCTTCAGTCGCATCATTTCTGTCGTTAAAGGAATCAATTCAAAAAACTCCCCCGAGCTTCATACGCCGATCCTTAAAAGATATGACCCAGAAACGAGTTTCTTTTTATTTGTAATGTTCACCACGATTATCGGTTTGATAGTTTTGTCTTGTGAAAAGGAAATAAATCTTGATGGAGCTTGCTGGCCATCGGGTGCAATATCAATAAAAAGCGCTTGTTCCATGCCGGACGACAAGACCACATCTGCTTGCTGGTGGAGACTTGCCTCATGATGCTGGGCATCATGGTATTCGCGGCGGTTCAACAGAGGTTCATCCGTTACTAAACCTACGACTCGGTAATCCGGGAGGTAATACATTAATCGTCGCCAATCTAAATCTTCAGAACTGTCAGTGCGTTTACAAATAATGACTGTTTTATTAGGATCAAATTGTTTCACCACATTTAAAAGCGCACGCGTCCTAGTCTCAGAATTCTGGAATCCCCGCAAACTGTCTCGAAAGAACATCGAGTTACCTTGACCCAAACCATGTAAAAAAAGATACGAGTTTGTTAACGAAATAATGACTAAAAGGCCAGCGAGAACCATGCCAAAAACATTACGGCCGCCATTGCGGTGGGCAAAAGTTACTTTCATTGTTAAGTTTGTGACCATTAGGACTACTAGATAAGCCACAACCAGCATAAACGGGGCCAGATATGACACGATAAAACTCGGTTGCTCAGTTTGAAACAAGAGAAAATAGAAAAAGGCAGGTACTGTTAGAAGCATGATAAATAATGCACGCAGTCCAGCTCCAGCTTGACCCCGGATGTTTGATTTTTTAAAAAATTGAATTACGGCCAGGGCTAGTACGATTGTCGTCAATCCTAAAAACCACAAGATATCCTTGAATATTTCCTTGCCATTATTAATTAACGCGTGATAACCAATTGCCAGGAAAGAAGTTGGACGAATCGCAATATTAAACTGTTGAGAATAGAGATAGCGCAGGTTCGTAAAAGAACCTACAGAATGCGTAATTGGGATTAACCACGTTAAAATCGCTGCTAATATAGCAAGCCAGGAAAGTAGCATGGATCGACCACCTATCCTGATGCTTGCAACAATAAAAAATGGTCCCAGAAAAAGCAGAAAATCTTCCCGAACGCCGGCGGCCAGCCCTATCAGAATGGCGGTTGCCACAGAGTAACGACGATGATAGTACATCTGATATAAAAACCACACTGATGCCAAAACCAGGGGCATTTCGACTTCATATGAAAGTGATATTTCTGCATAAGACCAAACAAGGGGAGAAAAGAGAAGCAAGATGGCAGCAGTAATTCCTACTTCTCGGTTAAAAATTGATTTACCAATAATGAAAATTAAAACAACGGATATTGCGCCCCCAAGAATGCTCAAGGCAACAAGGGCATCATTAGCATCACTTAAAAAGAAATTAAAAAAAACTGCTCATCCTATTAGCTCAGGTTCCGTCCGACCCGGCTGATATCTTCTGTTTGTAAGCAGATTCACCGAACAGGAGGCAGTGCCGTGAACGGTCCCAAGACATTGATAGAGTTTATGGAAACATA
>JAMDDD010000037.1 GCA_023489275.1 Actinomycetota bacterium | reverse complement strand
AAGCGCATACTCGGTTAACAAGTCTTCCTGCCGCCTGATTGACGTAGCGGAACTTTTGTCAGACGCGGGCCTGGGCAAGAGCACGCATTCCATCATCAGCCAGGGCAGGGTGGATGCTATCCTGGAAAGCAAACCGGCAGAGCGGCGTGCTTACATCGAAGAAGCCGCGGGCCTGGGCAAGTACAAGAAAAGACGCCACCGGGCCGAACTCAAGCTGGATGCGGTCCGCCGCAATCTGGACAGGCTTGCTGACGTGGAAGAAGAAGTAAGGTCAAACTTGCGGCCGCTAAAGCGCCAGGCGACGGCGGCGGAGCGCTCGGCCAGGCTGGAACAGCAGATTGCCGAAGCAAGGTACAGGTTGATCAAAGGACGAATCGAAGCCGTGTCCGTCCAGCTGCTGCTGGCCGAGCAGGCGGCTGACCGGGCCAATAATTCCCGGGCCAGCCTGGAGCAGGAACTGGGGGAGACCGCCGCCGAGCGCCAGCGGACGGAAGAACAATTGTCAAGTTCGCTTAAAGATCATAAAGAGCTGGCTGCTCTTTATTACGGGCTGAAATCCCGCCGGGACAGCCTGGCGGGAAAGGGGGATGACGGTCGCGAACGGCTCCGGATTCTGGTGGCGTCGAAAAAGCGCCTGGAATCCAGGCAGGAAAATCTGCGCGGCCAGATTTCCCGGGTGGATGACGAGCTGTCGCGGGCTGAAAACGAGCGGCGCGATTTTCTGTCCAGGATGGAGGGGCTGGAAAACGAGCTGGGGGAAAGGCAGGCGGAGCTGGACCGGCTGGAAGAGGAGATTGCCAGGCGCCGGCAGGCTGGTGAAGAAAAAACCCGGCGGGTCGGCGAGCTGGATGCGCTCAAGGATCGCTACAGCCATCAGATCGATTACCTGTCCCAACGGCGCGAGCGGGTGGCTGGATTGATAGAGCGCGCCGGTCTGGAAGCACAGGCTCGCCGGAGCGAACTTGCCGTTCTGGCGCAGAAAACCCGTGTCACAGAAGAACGGATGGCCGAGTGGCGCCGCCAGGCCGAGGCGGCGGAAGCCAGATTAAAAGAACTCACCGGTCAAAGGGGGAAGGTCGATGCCGCCCGTCAGGCTGCGGCTACCCGGCTCAGGCAGTTGGAGGAAGACCTGAAGATTGCCAAAGCCAGGCTGACGTTTATCAGTGACAGCGACCGGGACCGCTCGGGTCTGCCGGCGGCGGCCAAAAAGATCTCCGCGGCAGAGGGCGTCGAAGCCCTGGTGGATGCCATTGAGGTCGAGCCCGGTTATGAGCAGGCGGTATCGGCGGTGATGGGTAACATGCTGTTTGCCCTGGCCGCCCGCGACCTCGGCCACGCCCGTGAGCTTCTGGCCAAAGCGATCGGCGCCGGCCTCGGCGGGATTGAGTTCATGCTTCCCGGGGGCAGTCCTGCGGTGGACAGGGAGCCGGGAGCGGATTATTTAGTCGATCATATCAGCTTCCCGGAAAGGTGGCTTAAGTACCTGGGTGCGCCGCTGGCGGGCGTGCGGGTCGCTGCCGGAGCCGCCCAGATTGGCGAGACGGGCGCTTGGGTCACCCGGGACGGGATTTTTTACCGCTCGGGCCGGCGGCTGCTTAGCTACCGGGCGGATCCGCCAGCGTCAGTTGTTCTGAAACACCGGAACGAGCGCCGCCTCCTGGAGACGGAGCGCCGGCAGGCGGAAGCTCAATATACGCAGTTGGAGACGGAGATGGCCTCGCTCAACCTGGAACACGAGGAGCTGGAAAGCAGCAGGCTCGCGGCGGAGAAGTCTCTCCAGGAGGTGCTTCAGCAGCGGCGGAACGCCGAAGGCGACGCCGGCGCCACTCGGCGCCAGCAGAAGATGCTGGAGCAGGAGATCGAGCTGAAAGAAGCAAGCCGCTCCCACCTTGCCGCGGAGCAGGAGAAGCTTGAAGAGGAAATGGCGGAAGCGTCAGACCGCCTGGCGCAGGCCACCAGTTCGCTGGAGGAGATTGGGGGCCAGCCCGGCGGATCCGATCCTGGGCGGGACGAATCACTGGCCGCCGACCGCCTGTTATTGTCACAAAGCATCACTGAGCTAAAAATATCAGCGGCCCGGATGCGCGAGCGCGAGCGAGTCGCGGGGCAGACAGTTGAACGGTCCGGGCTGGCACTTGCCCGCCTGAGGCATGAGTTGGAAAATTCTTTGCTCCAGCTCGCCGCTTACGAAAAGCTGGAGCCGGTCCTGGCGCTGCTGGTGGAGAAAATTGACAGGATCGGCGGGCTTTTTAACGGCGTGTCGGAAGATCTGCAGGCGCGGCTCAAGGAGGGCGAGGAACTGGCGGAGCGCCGCTCGGCCAGGCTGCGGGAACTGTCCCTGGCTGAAGCCGGCAAGCAACGGGATCTGAGCCGGCAAAACCAGTTGTGCACCGAATGTGAGGTGCTGGCGGCCAAACTGCGCGACCAATCGAAGGATCTCGAGTCGCAGCGGGAGAAGCTGAGCGCGCAGTTCCCGGGGGCGGGTCTTGAGTCAGCCGAAGCCGCGGCGGCCGATGAGCTTGACGACATGGAGGAACATGTCGAACGCCTGCTGCATCGACGGGATCTGATCGGGCAAGTTAATCCTCTGGCGCAGCAGGAGTATGACGAGATGCTGGAGCGCCAGCGGTTCCTTTCCGAGCAGCGCGCCGACCTGGAGCAAAGCCTGCGCGAGCTGACCGGGCTGATCAATGAACTGACCGGCAGGATTGAATCCGATTTTGCCGAGACTTTCGCGACCGTCAAAAAGCACTTTGCGGATGTAGTGGCAACACTGTTTCCCGGTGGGGAGGGCCGTCTGACGCTGATAGAGCCGGATGCGGCCGCTGCGGAAGAGCCGGAGCAGGATAACCCTGTTGTCGAGACGGGGGCAGATGACTTGGAAGGGGAGGAAGAGGAAGGAATTGAAGCAGAAATTCCCCGCCGTCCGGCGGAGCGGCGCGGCATCGAGATATCGGTGAAGCCGGCGCGCAAGGCAGTCCGGAGCCTGCAGCTTTTCTCGGGCGGCGAGCGCTCACTGGTGGCGATCGCGTTCCTGTTTGCCATCTTCCTGGCGCGCCCGGCTCCTTTCTACATTCTGGACGAGGTGGAGGCGGCGCTCGATGACTCTAACATCACGCGCCTGCTCAGCATGCTCAAGCGCTACCAGCACCAGACACAGTTCATCGTTATCACGCACCAGAAGCGCACCATGGAATGCGCCAACGTCCTTTACGGGGTTAGCATGGGGGCTGATGGAACCTCAAAGGTTCTGTCACGGCGGATGCAAAAGGATGCCGGGCCGGATGCTGCGGAGGCGCAGCCGCAGGACGCGGAGCCTCAATTAGAAACCGGCCAAGAGGCCCAGGCGGTGCTGGCCTAAAAAAGTTCCCAGTTTCTGGTTTCGAGTTCAAATTAAAATAAACTAAGCTCAGAACCTGAACTTTTATTCGATTCTTTGAAAGTTCTCCTTGCTAAAGTGGATCATGGCAAGGCGATCCAAAGACTTTCCGCAAAAATAATAAGCCTAAAATCAGAACGTACGTCCGAACAACTGGAAACTTATGAGCAGTTCCTGGCATGTAGTGTTTAGTGGGGTGGTGGGCGCCGGCTCCGAGCCGGTGGAAACCGTCGAACCGGAAGCAGAAAAAAAATCCGGTTGGCTCAAGCGGTTCCACAAAGGGCTCACCAAGAGCCGGCAGGCGATGCAGCAGCAGCTGTCGGCGATCATGTTCGACAAACTGGACGCCGGCGTCTGGGAGCAGCTGGAAGAGACGCTCATCTTTGCCGACTGCGGCGTCGCCAGCACCGTCGAGATTGTTGACAAGATGGAAGCCGCGGCTGGTGAGGGAAAGATTCAAAACAAGGCCCAGTTCTATCAGCAGCTGGAGCAGGCGCTGGCGGACGTCTTTGACACGGGTGATCCCCGCATTGACGTTTCCGGTCAGCCATCCATAATTCTCATGGCCGGCGTCAACGGCACCGGCAAGACAACCACTATTGGCAAGATCGCCTGGCATCTCAAACGCGAGGGCAAGAGCGTGATTCTGGCGGCAGCCGACACCTTCCGCGCCGCCGCCATCGAGCAGTTGGTAGAGTGGGGCAAGCGCGTTGACTGCCCGGTCATCCGCCAGGAGCACGGCAGCGATCCCGGGGCCGTTGTTTTTGACGCCATCGCCGCGGCGCGCTCGCGCGGGGCCGGCGTGGTCATCGTCGACACCGCCGGCCGCCTTCATACGCAGGTGCCGCTGATGGAAGAGCTGAAGAAGATCCACCGCGTGATCGCCAAGCAGGTGCCGGGCGGGCCGCAAGAGGTGCTGCTGACCATCGACGCGACCACCGGCCAGAACGGCCTCATCCAGGCAAAGCTGTTTGGCGAGGCGGTCGACGTGTCCGGGGTTGTTCTGACCAAGCTGGACGGCACCGCCAAGGGCGGCATCGCCGTCGCCATCTCCCACGAGCTCGGCCTGCCGATCAAGCTGGTCGGCGTTGGTGAGCAGATGGAGGACCTGCGCCCGTTCGACCCGGAATCTTTTGCCAAAGCGCTGCTCGAGGTTTGACGAAATCAGCCAAAGTATACGGCCTGTAATTCCCGCCAGCTACAGGACATCAAGAAAGCCCTGCCGGAATTCCTTGAAAGAGTTTCTTTATTCGTTTTGTTTAAGTCATACTCATGGCCGCATTTTCATTTTCCCGAAAAATCTTCAAGGCTTTGCAAAGCAAAAAAGCCGTGAGATTCAGATGGCCAGCATGTTACTGCCTTTTGGCTTTCCAGGAGCCATCCCTGATTCTGTTTGGCGTTCGGAACGCCGCAAGCTGCCGAGCCGGCCCCACATTGATTCTTGACACCTCTCCTGCTAGTTTCTAATATAATGTGTTGCCCTGTGGCGGAGACATGCCGCTGGGCAAGCCTTGAGGACGGGCCGGCGGAGTTTTTGCTCATATGCCGGCGCCGTTCCAGCTGAGGTTTGTGAGAACGGATAGCGCGTCAAGCGGAGAGTCGAAAGCAGCAGCGGAATTTCTGTAGGCAGGTGTCCTGCGCCCCTGGCGGCAGCCGGCGGGCGCCGGTGCCTGCGCGGCTTGGCTTCGCATGCCGCTCCATTCCGCACTTTTCTCCCAGGCCAGATTAATCGACAGGTGTTTTTACATGTTTGATAATTTATCCGATAAGTTACAAGATGTGCTCGGCGGCTTAAAGAGCCAGGGAAGGCTGAGCGAAGAAGACGTTAACAAGGCAATGCGGGAAATCCGCCTGGCGCTGCTCGAAGCTGATGTCAACTTCAAAGTTGTCAAGCAATTCGTGGCGGCGGTCAAGGAACGCGCCCTGGGCGAAGAGGTCGGCGAGAGTCTGACGCCGGGGCAGCAGGTGGTGAAAATTGTCCACGAGGAACTGGTGCAGCTGATGGGCTCCGCGGAGGCAAAGCTGACCTTTTCCCCGCGGCCGCCGACGGTGATTCTTTTCGTCAATATGCAGGGCTCCGGTAAGACGACCACTTGCGCCAAACTGGCCCGGAACCTGCAGGCGCAAGGCAAGCGTCCGGAGCTGGTGGCGGCGGATATCTACCGGCCGGCCGCGATCCAGCAGTTGAAAGTGCTTGGAGAGCAGGTCAAGGTTCCTGTCTTTACCATAGATGGCGGCGACGATGCCGTCGAGATCGCCAGGGAAGGGGTGGCGGATGCAGCCCGGGCCGGACGCGACGTGGTCATCATTGATACCGCCGGCCGCCTGCATATTGACGAAAAGCTGATGGAAGAGCTGGTACAGATCCGTGCCCAGGTCAAACCGCACAATATCCTTCTGGTGCTTGACGCAATGACAGGCCAGGACGCAGTCAATGTCGCGGAGCAGTTCCAGCAGCGGGTCAATTTCGACGGAGTCATTCTTACCAAGCTGGACGGCGACGCCCGCGGCGGCGCCGCACTTTCGGTGCGGGCGGTCACCGGCAAGCCGATCAAGTTTGCTTCCACCGGGGAGAAGATCAAGGATTTTGATTCGTTTTACCCGGACCGGATGGCCAGCCGCATTCTGGGCATGGGCGACGTACTCACCCTGATCGAGCGGGCCCAGGAGGCCATCGATGAAAAAAAGGCGCTGGAGCTGGAGGAGAAGATCCGCAAAGCCCAGTTTACCTTTGAGGATTTTCTCGATCAGATGCGGAGCATGCGGAAGATGGGACCGCTGGCGGGGATGCTGGCGATGATCCCGGGAATTCCGAAGCAGCTCAAAGCGGCCCAGATTGACGAGAAAGAGCTCGACCGCGTCGAGGCTATCATCTGCTCGATGACGCCGGAAGAGCGGGTCCATCCGGAGATGCTGAATGGCAGCCGCCGCCGCCGGATCGCGGTTGGCAGTGGCACGGATGTGCAGGCGGTCAACTCGCTGATCAGCAAATTCCGGCAGATGCAGAAAATGATGAAACAGCTGGCGGGCGGAAAGAAATTCAAAGGGCTGCCGCCGGAATTCATGAAAGGCAGCTTCTAGTTTCGAGTTGCTGATTTCCAGTTATAGGATTTGAAAAATAACTGGAAGCACGAAACCAGAGAATAGAAACTAATTTTGTTGGGAGGTGATTCGATGTCAGTAAAAATACGTCTGAGCCGCGTGGGCCGGAAGAAGAAGCCGGCATACCGGATTGTCGTTGCGGATTCGCGCTCCCCCCGGGACGGCAAGGTTATCGAGAACATTGGCCGTTACGGGCCGCAGGAGGAGCCGTCGTTGATCGAGATAGACGAGGACAAAGCCCGCGACTGGTTGGCCAAGGGGGCCCAGCCGACACAGACTGTCAGCAAGCTGCTGGCTGTAAAAGGGATCTCCAAATAGCGCTGGATGGCGCAGACCAGGCGCGTCGGACGTCAAGCCTGTCGCGCCCGCCAACATCAATTAGAACGGGTAAGCCGGAAACGGAGGAGAACGTGAAAGAGCTACTGGAATATCTGGCCAAGTCTCTCGTGGATAAACCGGATGAGGTTACCGTGCAGGAGACCGAAACCGATACGACGGTTGTGCTGGAGCTGACGGTTGCCAAGGACGACATCGGCAAGGTAATTGGCAAGCAGGGACGGATCGCACGTGCTCTCAGGACCATTGTCAAAGCCAGCGCGGTCAAGAATGGCAAGCGGGCAATAGTCGAGATCGTCGACTGACGCCGTCCGCAGCCGGGCGCTGGGCCGGAAGGCTCAGCTCTGACCTTAAAATCAGTTATCTCAAGTGAATGTTGATATTTTCACCTTGTTTCCCCAGTGGTTCAACTGGTTCTTTGAGCAGCGGCATCTGGCAAACGCCATCCAGACTGGCGGCCTCACCGTCCGCCTGTTTGACTATCGGGAGTACACGCCCTTAAAGCATGGCCAGGTTGATGATTCACCGGCGGGCGGCGGCGCCGGCATGGTGCTGCGGGTGGACGTGGTTTGCGCGGCTCTCGAAGCGGTCTACGGCGTTGACGGCGCCGAGGTCCGGGACTCGCACCCGGTACTTCTGCTCTCGCCGCGCGGCAGGCGCCTCAGTGAAAGTGTGATTCAGGAGCTGGCCGGCCTGCGTGAGCTATCTCTTCTTTGTGGCCGCTATGAGGGTTTTGATCAGCGAATTGTGGAGCATCTCTCCAGCGGAGAAATCTCCATCGGCGATTACGTAGTCAGCGGCGGCGAGTTGCCGGCGATGGTGCTGCTGGATGCGCTGGCCCGCCGGATACCCGGGGCTCTCGGCAGCCCGGAAAGCGCCGTTTACGAGTCTTTTTCCGCGGAGCTGGGAGGCAGGCTTGAATATCCCCAGTACACGAAGCCGGCGGATTTCCGCGGCTGGAAGGTGCCCCAGGTATTGCTTTCGGGGAATCACGCCGAGATCGAAAAGTGGCGCCGGACCCAACTCGGATAAAACCCCTTTGTCCTGTAAAGGGTCGTTTTAAGAAAAGAACAGTCCTGCCACGATCCTCCTGAGCCAAACATTAACGGTCATTTCTATCATCGTCTCTTCTGCATAATCTCTTCGGGTCTAATTCCCCGAAGCTTGCTTCATAAGGGTTTTATGGTTTGGATACCCCGTCAGCTTGCTGCGGGTAGTTCATTGATTACTTTTGTCAACTTTTCGGGTATTTGGCAGCGGCTTCAAACTGATCCCCACCTCAAGGACATTTTTGCCTGTTGCCTCATTAAAAAATCTACTCCAAAGTGCCTATCATTGCCTCACGAGTAATCTACTCGAAAGGGGTTGTGGTTTTTCCTCCTTTCCAACCGCTTTCATCTTGTTGGCATTGAATGTAAATA
>JAMDDD010000007.1 GCA_023489275.1 Actinomycetota bacterium | reverse complement strand
TCAGCGCCGTCTTGCCGAACTCGCTCAAGCCGGTGCGGGTGACCGTGCCGCCCAGGGTGTGCGCCATCAGCTGCATCCCGTAGCAGATCCCGAGAACAGGGATGCCCAGCTCGAACAGCGCCGGATCGATCGAGAGCGCGTCGTCGGCGTAGACGCTGGCGGGGCCGCCGGAGAGGATAATGCCCTTCGGTTCTCGCGCCGCGATCTCATCGACAGGAGTATCGAAAGGGATCAGCTCGGAGTAAACCCGGCATTCGCGGACCCGCCGGGCGATCAGCTGGCTGTATTGGGCGCCAAAGTCAAGAACGAGGATTGTATCCATGTGGCGCATATTATAACAAATAGAGCCCCGGCCTCGTCCGTGGTCCGGGACGCCGCCAGGTCTCGATCAGCGGCCTGATGCCATCCTTGAATTCGACCGGCTCAAAGCCGAAATCTGTCCTCATGGCCTGGATGTCAACGGTGTTTCCCGCAAGCAGCATGTTGATCTGGTCCCGCGTAACGAAAGGCCTGCGCATGACCTTTTCCGCGACGGCGGCCACCGGCTTCATCATCGCCGCCGGCAGGTGCAGTTTCAGCCGGTGCTTGCCCATGGCCGCAGCGATAGCGTCCACCATCTCGTTATAGGAAAGAGAGCGCGGCCCGCCGGCCGCGTAAACCTTGTTGATAGTTTTCGGATTTGTTAGGGAGTCGGCAAAGATCCGGGCGATATCGAAGACGGAGACGGGCTGGAGCCGGTAACGTCCGTCCCCGATCACCGGCACTACCGGCAGGAGGCGCACCTGGCGGATCAGCATGCGGATAAATTCGCCGCGGGGGCCGTAAATGATCGAGGGCCGGAAAATCGTTGAGCTCAGACCGCTGGCCCGGACCTCTTCTTCCGCCGTCCATTTTGTTCCCAGGTAGCGGCTGACCGCGGCCGGCGCCGCGCCCGCGGCGCTCATATGGATAAACCGGCCGGCGCCGGCGCGCTTTGCCTCCGCCAGCACGTTGCGGGTCCCTTCCACGTGAACCTGGCTAAAACTGGCGCCCGGCCCCTCCAGGATGATTCCCACCAGGTGGATAACCGCCTCCGCTCCCTCGGCGGCGCCTTCCAGCGAAGCCGGGTCGGTGACGCTGCCGGATGTAACGCTGGCGCCGAGACCCCGCAGGAATGCGGCGCCGCTGCCGTCACCGGCGCGGACGATACAGGCCAGCTCGTAGCCGCGACTGGCCAGCTCCGTGGCCAGGTGCCTGCCGACAAATCCCGATCCCCCCGTAAGGAATATTTTCACGGGCGCACCCCGGTCCCTCCGACTCCATGCCTTTTTCTAGGCTCCGGCCTCTTTTGCGGGCGCTTCTCCGTTCTTTTCCGCAACGCCGGCTTCGGCAAACGTGGCCATCTGCGTCAGCACCTTGGCGGCGGCTTCCACCAGGCTGGCGGCCAGGGCCGCGCCGGTGCCCTCGCCCAGGCGCATGTCCATAAACAGCATCGGCTTCAGGCCCAGTTCATCCAGCATCAGCTGGTGGCCCGGCTCGACGCTGGCATGGGAGGCGATCATGTATTGCTTGCTGGCAGGGCAGAGGTTCGCCGCGACCATCGCGGCGGCGGTGGAAATGAATCCGTCGATGACAACCGGCGCCCGGCCGGCGGCGGCGCCCAGTATGACCCCCGCCAGGCCGCCAATCTCCAGGCCGCCAACTTTGGCGAGCACGTCGAGGCCGTCGCCGGGATCGGGGGAGTTGATTTCAATAGCCCTCCGGATGACTTCCCGTTTGTGGGCCAGCGCTTCGGCGCCGATGCCGGTGCCACGGCCCACGGCATGCTGAAGCTGGACCCCGGAGAGCACGGCGAGGATGGCGCTGCTGGGAGTCGTGTTGCCAATGCCCATGTCGCCGGTGCCGATCAAGTCGGCACCGGCGGCAATCTCCGCTGCGGCTGCCTCGATGCCGGCCTCGAGGCAGGCAACTGCTTCCTCGCGGCTCATCGCCGGACCGGCGGCGATGTTGGCAGTACCGGGACGCACCTTCCGGGAAAGCACGCCGTCGATTTCGACGGGCGCGGCGACGCCCACGTCAACCACCCTGACCTCGCACCCGGAGTGCCGGGCCAGCACGTTGATGCCGGCGCCGCCGGCGGCGAAGTTTGCCACCATCTGCGGCGTCACCTCCTGGGGAAAGGCGCTGACGCCCTCAGCCACAACGCCGTGGTCGCCCGCCATGACGATGATCACTTTTTTGCCGATCACCGGCAGCGCGCGGCCCTGAATCCCGGCCAGCTGCACCGACAGGGACTCCAGAACGCCCAGGCTTCCCTGGGGTTTGGTGAGCTGGTCCTGCCGCTCGCGGGCCGCCTGGATGGCGGTCTCATCGAGAGGCTTGACTGATGAAATAGTTGAATTCAGGATATCCAATTTTCCTCCGGTCGTTTAATAATAAGATTTCGAGTTTACAGTTTCGAGTTTCTAGCTAAAACATTCAATTGGGTCAACCAGGAACTAGCAACTCGAAACACTGGTTTTTTGGCAACGCGCCACGGCGGCGCCCAGGGCCGCCAGGGACGCCGCTGATTGCAGCAGCAGTGGCGCCCGCCACCGGTTTGCCGCGAAAGAGTGAAATCTTGGGTTGTGCGTGGGGAACCAGCGGTGGCGTCCGCGCTTCGGGTCGGTCCAGGGCAGCACCTGTTCCACGTCGGGAAGCACGCCCCCCATGGCGCACCAAAAAGACGGGGAGGACCAGCCGCAACTGCTCCCCACCAGCCCCAGTATCAGCAGGACGGCCAGCCCCTCGGCCTTATGCGCGGAAATGTCCTTGTGCGGGGTCATGTCAAGGAGAGCATGAGCGGCGACACCGATGGTGAAGGCCGCAAGTGGCCTTTTTATCAGACGGCCGGCGGCCGCGTTCACGCAGGCATGGGGAACGAGCATCATGGAAGTGTCTCCTTGCTATTTCTGCCGCGCCCCCTGCCGGCATCATTATATTAGTGGTGAAGCAAAATTTTAGCGGTCTCCCGGATGGCCCGCAACGCAACATTTTCAGCCATTTATCCCTCGAAAAGCAAACGGGACTTTTCCGGCGGCGGCAGGCAAGGAGGAAAAATCGGCGATTCGCGCTCCTCCGGCAGTCTTAAGGTTCAGGCCGAAGCGGCGGCTCCTTCGCGATGCTGGATGGGCAGAGAGGCTCAATGACGCAGCGGCCGCACAGCGGCCGGCCGGCCCTGCAGACCTGGCGGCCGTGTTTGACCAGGTTGATGTGAAAACTGTAAACATCCGGAGGCGGCGTGATGGCGGCAAGGATCCGGTGAGCGCTGAGGCGGGTGGCGCGGGGACCGAGAAAAGCCAGCCGCTTTGTGACACGGAAAACGTGCGTGTCAACAGGCATCACCGGCCGGCCGAAGGCAAACAGCAGCACGCAGGCGGCCGTCTTGACGCCGACGCCGGTAAAGGAAGTCAGGTAGGCCATCGCGTCACCGTCACCCATCTGCTTCAGGAAGTTCAGGGAGAGGTCGCCTTTTTCCCGCAGAATTCCCGCCAGGGTCTCACGGATGTACCGTGCCTTGGTGTCGGCGAGTCCGCCCGTTCTGATGGCAGCGGCGATCTTCCCCGGGGGAGCCGCGGCGACTTTCTCCCACGAGGGAAATCTTTTCCTTAACCCCGTCAGCGCCCGGTCCGCGTTGGCATCGGTTGTGTTTTGAGAAAGGATGGTGAACACCAGTTCCTCCAGCGGAGAAAACCGCGGCCGCCACTCGGGACGTCCGTACCCGTGCTCGAGCTGCGTAATAATGGCCACAAGCCGCGCCGGCGTGATCAATTATTTAGCTCCCGGCCCGCGCAGACGCGGAGGGCTGAGGGAACAACGGTGACTTTGAGCGGCAGCTCGCCGATGATCTCGCCATCGGTCTGCACCGGCACGGGCTGGCCGGCCGGACAGATGATCTCGACCTCATCAGCCTGGAAATAATCCGCCCGGGCCGTGTCCACCTGGTTTTTTCTGAGAGCCGCCAGCCAGAAGTTAAGCATCTCCTGCAGGCTCTTGCCTTTTAGCACGCACACATCCAGGCGCCCGTCGATCATGCTTGCCTCTGGCGTCGGCCCGAACTTGCCGCCGTAATAACGTGAATTGGCCACGATGACAAAATAACCTTCGGATTCGTATTCCCGGCAGCGGACTGTCAAGAGCGGCAGGTCTGCCTGGAGAAAGGTGAGCAGCCCCATGACCGGAAAGGCGGCCCGGTGGATGGACCTTTTGAGCGCCGGGTTGACATTATTGATTACCAGTGCGTCAAAACCGACGCCGGCCATTAGCGTAAAATAACGGCGGCCGGCGCGGCCCAGGTCGATGCGGGTGCTGGCCGATTCGCGGGCGAGGCGGCAGGCGGCGGCGATTTCAGAGGGCACCCCCAGCTCCAGGGCCAGCACGTTGGCGGTGCCGGTGGGAATGATCGCCAGCTCCGTCTCGCTGCCGGCCAGCCCGTTGATGACTTCATTGATGGTGCCGTCGCCGCCGGCGACCAGCAGGCGGCGGACGCCTTTCGCGGCCGCCTGGCGAGCCAGGCTGGTGGCGGAGCCGGCACGGGAAGTGGACAGCACCTCGACGCTGGCGCCTTCATTTTCCAGCGCCTGGAGAGCCTGTCGCAGCTTCCGCTGGCCGCTACCGCCGGCGATGGGATTAAAAATCAAGGGTAAAGTCTGGTTCATAAAATTAAAGGCAGATCCCGGATAAAACGGATTTTTCGTGATCGCTCTTCAGGTTTCCAGTTTCAGGTTACCAGGTCCATGACGCAAAACCAGAAACCGGAAACTCGAAACCGAAAACTGTTTTAGAGCGGCCTCGGCACCCGCTCCCGACCCTGGAAGCCGACGTAATCCTCATATCCGGCGGCGCGAGCATGTCCCCGCAGTTTGTCAAAATCCTTGCCAACTTGCGACGGCTTGTGGGCGTCTGAGCCAAAAGTGATCGGCACGCCGTGTGACCGCATAATCTTGAGCAGTTCCAGGCCCGGATAGATCTCCGCCACGGGTTTCCGCAAACCCGAAGAGTTCAGCTCGATGGCGACGTCGCTTTTTGACAGCGTCTCGCCCACCTCATGGTAGAGGTTGCTGATATCGGCTGCGGGGCGGTGGCCGTATTTTTTGACTACATCAAGATGGGTCATGACATCAAACAGGCCGGTACGCGCCGCCGCCATCACATGCTCGAAGTAGATCTGGTAGACCTCGTCGATGTCGCGGCGCTCGAACTCGAATTTAAAGCGGGACTGGTCGATGCCCCAGTCGCCAATGAAATGCACCGAGCCGTAGACATAATCGAACGGGTAAAGGGCCAGATCCCGGGCAACGTCTTCCAGATGCCGGGCGATGTAGTCGGCCTCGATGCCCAGGCGGATGGTAAATCCCGGGTTGGCTTCCCTCAGTGCCTGGACGCGGTCCACGTACCGCGGCAGATCCTCATGGCTCATCGCCAGGGTCCGGTCGTCGATATGAAACAGCGGCAGATGGTCGGCAAATCCCATCTCCGGCATCCCCAGCTTTCGGGCCGCCGCCACATACTCCTTCATGTCGCCGGAGGCATGCCCGCAGAACGGGGTATGGATATGGTAGTCAGGTAAAATCATAGTTTCCGGTTTCCGGTTGTTCTTTGATGGAAGCAGGAATTTATTAGTTATTATTAGTTAGCAATTATCATATCCCACCAGCGTCATTCGTAACTAGAAACTCGAGACTGGGAACTCGAGACTTTTTCCTTGTAATAGCCGGCCCACTAATGTAAAATAAGACGCGTCTAATAAATCCTAGATGACGCATTTAAGATTATCGGAGGGTTTGATATGCCCAAAGTGATTACACAGGCCGTAGAAGAATATCTGGAAGCGATCTACAAAATGTCCCTGGAGGGGCCCGTGATCGCTGCACGGCTGGCGGAGAGAATGAAGGTCTCGCCGCCGACGGTGGCCGACATGCTGCGCCGGCTGACCGAGAACGGGCTGGTGCAGGTGAGCCGCCGCCACGGCGTCCACCTGACCAGGCAAGGGCAGCAGGCTGCCGAGACGCTGGTGCGGCGCCACCGGCTCTGGGAGCGGTTTCTTACCGATGTCCTTGGCCTTGACTGGGACGAAGTGCACGAGGAGGCCTGCAAGCTGGAGCACGCCATGAGCCCGCAAGTGGAGGAAAAGCTCGCCGACATCCTCGGCCATCCGGATACGTGCCCGCACGGTTTTCCGATTCCGGGGACCAAGGGCGCCCGGAAAAGGGAGCGGGAAGCCGTCCCGCTTTCCAACCTCTGTGTCGGCGACGAGGGCGTCATCGAGCGCGTCGCCGAGGAGGAGCCGAAGCTTCTGCAATATCTGGCGACGCTGGGGCTGTTCCCCGACGCCCGCATTCAGGTAAAGGAGATCGCTCCCTTCAGGGGGCCGATGCTGGTCCGGGTGGCCGGCAGCCAGTATGCCCTCGGCCAGGAAGTGGCCTCCAAGATCATGGTGAAAGGAAAATAGTTTCCAGTTTCAAGTTCAAAAAAAGATCCCGAGATTTTTCTTCTTGAACTATCATAACTTGTCAGACACATGTCAAACACCGTCTAGTTGCCGGACACTGGAAACCAGAAACCAGAGACATGAAACCAGAGTTCAAAATAGTGCCAGTGTCCTGTCATAAAACCTTTAACAAGCTTCGTGAGGACACGGATGTAACCATCGCTCTGGCGGGAAACCCCAACGTGGGCAAGTCGAGCATCTTTAACAGCCTCACAGGCATGGGGGTCGAGACCGCCAACTATCCCGGCACCTCGGTTGATGTGCATGTGGCCACCACCGCCCTGAACGGCACCCGCATCGGCATCTTCGACCTGCCGGGAACCTACGCGCTGGGCGCCGTTTCCGAGGATCAGTGGGTGGCCCGCACGGGTGTGCTGGAGGGAAACCCCGACGTGGTGGTCATCGTTCTGGACGCCACCAACCTCGCCCGCAACCTTTACCTGGCGCTGCAGTTCATGGAGCTCGGCTATCCTGTTGTCGTTGCCCTGAATGTCTACGATGTGGCCAAGAGGGAAGGGCGCGACATTGATGTCAAAAAACTTTCCCGCCTCCTGGACGCGCCGGTGGTGCCGACGGTGGCAAACCGCGGCGAGGGGCTCAAAGAACTGATCGCCGCCGCTGTCCGCGCCGCCGGCAGCGGCCGCCGGCCGGAGCCGCCGGACACCCGCTTTGGCCAGGATGTGGAGCGGCGGGTCCAGGAGCTGACCGCCGCTATCGCCGCCGCCGGGCTCAAGGATCCTCATGATCTGCCCTACCGCGCCATGGCGCTCCTGCTGCTGGAAAACGACCAGGAGTATATCGGGTTGACGAAGGCGATGCCGGGCTGGGAGCCAATCCTTGAGCTGGCGGCCGGGCTGCGCCGGCAGATTGAGGCCGAGCACGGCCAGCCGGCGTCGATCCGCATCGCCGGCGAGCGGCATGGACTCGCGGGCATTATCGCTTCCGAGGTGGAGACGGCCGAGACTGATCGGCAGATCAGCTGGGGCGAGCGCCTGTGGCGGTACACTACCGGACCGGTCACCGGCGTCCCTGTCCTGCTGGGGGTGCTTGGCATTATCTTCGTGCTGATGTACTTTGCCGGCAACGGCCTCGCCGATCTGCTCAGCAACGCCTGGGAAGGCTACGTGCTGCCGCCGGTCCAGAGCGGCCTCTTCGCCGTCATCGGCAAGAATGCAGTCAGCCAGTCGCTGATGTGGATTCCGGACGGCTTCGAGGCGGCGCTTACCGTTGGCGTTCCGTTTGTCCTTGTCTTTTACTTCGTGCTGGCGTTTCTGGAGGACAGCGGCTACCTCAACTCGGTGGCGTTTCTCACCGACGCCGTGATGCACCGGTTTGGTCTCCACGGGCGCGCCATGATCCCGATCGTCGCCGGCGCCGGCTGCAACGTGCCGGCGATCATGGGCACGCGCGTGCTGACGACGCTGCGGGAGCGGGTAATCGCGGGAACGCTGATCGTGATGGTTCCCTGCAGCGCCCGCACGGCGGTCATCTTTGGCGCCGTTGCCTTTTATGCCGGCTGGGAGGCGGCGCTCGGGCTCTATGCCATTGTCCTGGCGTTGTGGGTGCTGGCCGGGCTTGGTCTTAACCGGATCATGCCGGGCAAGTCGACGGGGCTGGTGATGGAGATGTTTTCCTTCCGCAGGCCGCATTTTAAAACAGTGGTCAAGAAGACCTGGTTCCGGTTTAAGGGATTTGTCTTAATGGCGGCGCCGATCCTGATCATTGGCAGCCTGGCGCTCGGCGCCCTGTACGCGAGCGGTTACCTGTTCGACCTGGTCCGGCCGCTGTCGCCGGTAATGGAGGACTGGATGGGCCTGCCGGCGGTGGCCGGGCTGGCGCTGGTGATGGGCATTCTCCGCAAAGAGCTGACGCTGCAGATGCTGGTCCTCCTGGCGATAGGCATGGGGGCCTCCAAAGGGGTTGAACATAACCTTAACCTCATCATGACCAATTCGCAGCTGTTTGTCTTTGCGCTGGTAACGGCGATCTACATCCCCTGCGCGGCCACGATCACGGCGCTGGGCAAGGAGTTGGGATGGTCGCGCACGGCGCTTATCTCCGGCTTTACCATCGGCCTCGCCGTCCTGGTCGGCGGTCTTGCCAACCAGATGTTCCGCTTGTTTGGATAAGAGCCAGCAGCGGCATAACTCTGCCGTCCCGGCGCCGGGATGGTCACCATCTTCAAATAAACCATAAAGCCGCACCCGGTTCTGCCCGATAGATAATGCAAGTTTGAGGCTAAGCTCACCTGGAGGGGAGGTGACCGCAAGTGGCTACTCAGGTCAGAATCAAGACGCAACCCGTCAGGGCGAAAATCCTCACCGACGAGTATGAGATCGAGGGCAACGTGCACTTGAAGCCGGGCAACCGCCATGGGCGCGTGTCCGACATCCTCAACGCTCCCGAGGTGGAATTCATCCCGGTGACCCAGGCTACCTGCACCAGCCGCGGCTCGGCGGCGTCGATGCCGGTAAAGACTGATTGCACCATCGTGCAGGTAAAGACAATCCGGATGGTGTTCCCGTTCGAGGAAGACTGACAGGTTTCTGACTTAATTCAAGTTTTGCGTGGGAAAGCCAGCCGGCGCGATCCTGTTTAACGCGCAGGCAGATTGTGCTGGCTTTGGCGCCCTTTGCCGGCGCGCCGGAAGGGCCCGCTGGTTTATCCATTATTCCTCCTTTGGCACATTGTATAATTAAATAACCGTATTATTGTACAATTGTACAAGGCCAATATCTTCGAATCTCCCTATGATAGGTCATTAAAGGCCCGCGCGCGGGGATATTTTCGCCAAAGATACAAAGGAGCGTACGTGGGACTGCGCGTATCCGAGATTCTCAATCTTCCCATCCTGGCCGACGCCAAGGTTCTGGCCGGCAGCAAGGGCCTGGAGCGGGAGGTTTCCCAGGTAACCGTCGGCGAAGTGCCCGACATCGGGGACTGGCTCTCCGGCGGCGAGCTGGTGCTGTCAACTTTTTTTGCCGCTGCCAAGAATCCTGAAGCGCAGGTGGAATTCAGCCGCAAGATCATTAAATCCGGCGCCGCCGGACTTCTTGTCAAGCCCGGCCGATTTGTTAAACAGGTGGCGCCGGAGCTGGTATCGCTGGGAGACCGCCACCGGTTTCCGGTGGTGGAAATTCCCGACGCGGTCCGGTGGACGCACATCATCGCCGAGATTTCCGAGATGATAGTCGGTGAGCATGTTTCTTTGTTAAGGCGGTCTCAGGACATCCATGCCCGGCTGCTGGAAGTGGTCATCGACGGCGGCGGGTGGCAGTCGATCGCCGACACCACCGCGGAACTGCTGGGCCGGCCGGTGATCCTGGAAGACTCGTTCCATGAGATGCTGGCGCGCTCGGCAAATGGTGAGTTCCAGTTTGGCCTTGTTGACAAATATGTTGCTTTCAGGCATTCGACCGGCGCCGGCGCGCCGGCGGTCCGCGGTCGTTACCAGCGCTCACTGCTTCAGGAAAATGAGGATTATCCCGCGGTTATTACCGTGCCGGTGACTGTTAGCCGCGACGTCCAGGGATACGTTTCCAGCTTCGAGACTGATGCCCCCTTCAATGATATGGACCTGGTGGCGCTGGAGAGCGCCGCCACCGTGGCCGCGGTGGCGATGGGCCGGGAACTGGCCAGGCTGGAGGCTGAGACCAGGCTCCGGGGCGATTTTGTTGACGACCTGCTCGCCGGCGAGTTTGACGCCGGGCCGGCGATGTTGCAACGGGCCAGCTATCTCGGCGGCGACTTAAGCCGCGGCTGCCTGGTGCTGATAACCGACATTGATTCTTTCGGCGAATATGTGACCAGATACGCTCTCAAGGAGCAGGAAGTCCAGCAAATCAAGAACCGTTTCTTTAGCGGGGTCAAGCAGGTAATCCGCTCCTATCACCAGAACGCCTTGCTAACACCAAAAAGTGACAATGTCATCGCCTTTCTGCCGCCGCTGGGCAACGGATCTAAATTAATGTCTGTCGCCAAATCAACTGCCGGCCAGATCCTTCAGGCTTGCAAGGAGTTGCTGCCGGACCTGACCGTCTCCGTCGGCATCGGCCGCCTTCATATCGATCCCGCCGAGACCCGCCGCGCCTACCGCGAGGCTGAATCCGCGCTCAAGGTGAGCCAGAGGCTGGGCGAGACGGGCGAAATCGTCACCTACGATGACATGGGCATCTACAAGCTGCTGTTGGGGGCCCTGGAGGAGGACCCGGAAGAGGTGCGCAACTTCTACGGTGAAACGATCGCCCGGGTTGAGGAATACGACGGGCGCCATCACACGGACCTGGTTGGCACCCTGGAAGCCTACCTGGCCAACGATCGCAGCGTCGCCGCCACCGCCGAGGTGCTCTTTACCCACCGGCACACTATCCGTTACCGGCTCGGCCGGATAAATGACCTGACCGGCCTGGACGTCCACAAGAGCGAGGATCAGGAAAAGCTCGGCTTCGGGCTGAAAGCGATGCGGCTGCTCAGGCGATAAAGCGGCCATTTCTATACAGCTGTATAATTAACACCCGGCCAAATCGGCTCCAGCGGCCAAAAATATCCCTTCGCCGCTGGTTTATACTCCAGTTGGACAGATTCCCTGCTGCTGTCGCGCCTTTATGCAATAATATGCCGCCCGAGCGAGCCACCCTGTCTGGCCAATGTTGTCTTCATGTATAATATGGAGGGGCGCCGTCCCGGTGTCCGGGGAGGAATTCTTCCTTCAGGAAATCCGCGTATCGCAGCAGAAAAGATCATTGCCCGCTGCCGCGCCCGGAGAGAGACCGCCTCTGACAGTTTTTTTGACTTTGAATTTTGAACCTGGAACCTTGAACTAATAAAATGTGCCGTTTAAGTGCGATCACATCAGCCGAATATTTTTCGCCGATGGAGAACGTCATGGCCCTCAATACGATGAAAGAGGGGCATGACGGTTCTGGCCTGGGCCTGGTGCTGAAGGACCTTGGCGGCGAATTTGCAAAGTTCAAGAACATGCCGATTCTGTCCGGGATCGCGTCATCCAAGGGGCTGCGCGACCTTGACAATTTTATGTATGCGGAAGGGTTTGAAGAGGTCCACATGTGGCAGCCCGACATCGATGAATCAGCGCCGGAGCCGGAAACGGGCCGCCGGGACCATTATTTTGCCAAGGTTTACGATTATCCGCAGCTTTACCGTGACCGTCCCCGCGCCGTGCAGGAGGATCTGCTGCTCGCCACCCGGCTGGCGCTCCGGGAGATGGGAGAGGCGGATGAGTCGATCTTTGCCTTTTCCTTCTTTCCCGACATTGTCACCCTGAAAGACGTGGGCGATCCCCTGGAGCTGGGCGCTTTTTTCCGCCTCGGCGACGGCTCGCTTCAGGCGAAGATCATTCTGGCCCAGGGCAGGCAAAATACCAATTATGATATCTACCTGTATGCCTGCCATCCCTTCTTTCTGCAGGGCTTTTGCACGATGACCAACGGCGAGAACACCGCCTTTGTGCCGATCATGGAATTCCTCGCCAGCCGGGGTTTCCCCGGTTATATGGGATACAACTCCGATTCGGAAGTGTTTGCGCACATCCTGCACTACACGCAGCGCCAGCTTGGTTATCCTTTGACTTATTACAAGGATGTGATAACACCTCTGTCGGAACGGGAAATTGACACCCGCAAGGATGCGGCGGCGCTGAGGCTGATCCGCCGGTCGCTCCGGCCGCTCTGCATCGACGGCCCCAACTGCGTCATCGGTTTTACGCCGGACGGAAGCGTTTTCATGGTGCAGGACGCCAAGAAGCTTCGCCCCGGCGTCGTCGGCGGCGCCCCCGGAAAGTTCGCCCTGATGAGCGAGGAATGCGGTCTGGATGAAGCCGTTCCCGGCCGGGACAAGGCGGAGGATTTCTCGCCGATGAAATATGACATGGCGATCGTCACGCCCGGCGCCCGGGAGCTGAAGCAGTGGAACCAGCTGGATGCGAAATGAAGAAATGGTTGAGAGGCTGTCACTCTGAGGGAGCGGAGCGACCTGGAACTTTGAATTTGGAACCCAAAAAATGGAACCGGCCACCAGACTAGACCAAAACCACGAGCTCTCATTACGGGAGTTCCCATATATCGTCCGCTGGCGCGACGGCCGCTGCACCCGCTGCGGGCGCTGCACGGCCGTATGCCCGGTTAATGCCATCGAGGCGGCGCCGCACGTACACCGGCGGGTGTTTTCCGAAGGCGGCACGCCCAATCCCAAGGCCCAGCGCGAGATCGTTCATGTGGTCAAGCAGGTGACCGACATCGACCGCTACTGCACCGGCTGCGGCGCCTGCACGCTGGTCTGCCCGAATGAAGCAATTGAGCCGGAGTACAATCCGCGCCACAAGTTTCTCACATACAAGAACAAGGGCGGCGTGCCGTTCCGCCGCGGCGGCCGGCGCAACGACCCCACGCCTTCAACGGTTGATCAACTGAAGTTTACGCGCATCTCGATGCTCACTGATCCGGCTCTGGACGCCGGCCGGCACGAATTCCGCATCCGCACGCTCCTGGGTCGCAACCTGCCGCCGGAAAAGCTGCCGCTAAAAAAGCGCGGCGGCAGGCTGGCGGTTGATCCGGCCGCCGGCGGGGACGGTTTCATTCCGCCGGTGCGGGAGATCTATCCGATCCGCATCGGCAGCATGAGCATCGGCGCGCTGTCGCCTCATATGTGGGAAGGCCTGGCGATGGGGGTTGCCTACTTAAATGAAGTAGAAGGCATGCCCGTGGTGATGGCTACCGGCGAGGGCGGCATCCCGCCGCGCCTCTTAAAGAGCCGTTTTGCCAGGTATTTCATCCTCCAGATCGCCTCCGGCTACTTTGGCTGGGACGAGATCGTGCACGCCATCCCGGAGATGACCGAAGACCCGGCCGCCATCGAGATCAAGTACGGCCAGGGCGCCAAGCCGGGCGACGGTGGCCTGCTGATGGCCTACAAGGTGCTGAAGCTAATCGCCCAGATCCGCGGCGTGCCCGAGTTTGTTGACCTGGCCTCGCCGCCGACGCATCAGACAAAATATTCCATCGAGGAAGCGGTGGCCAAGATGATCCAGTCAATGTCGATGGCCTGGGGATTCCGCGTGCCGGTCTATCCCAAGATCTCCGGGACGAAGACAGCGATGGCGGTGCTGAATAACCTGGCGCGCAATCCTTATGCGGGCGCGCTGTGCATCGACGGCGAGGACGGCGGCACCGGCGCGGCCTACAACGTTTCCATGGACAAGATGGGGCATCCGATCGCTTCCAACATCCGCGACTGCTACCTGGACCTGGTGGCGCAGGGCAAGCAGAACGAGCTGCCACTGATCGCCGCCGGCGGCATGGGCAAGACCGGCAACCTGGCGGCCAACGCCGCCGCCATGATTATGCTCGGCGCCTCGGCGGTGGATACCGGCAAGCACATCATGCAGGCGGCCGCCTGGTGTTTCGGCGACGAGTACAACCGCTGCAACCTGTGCAACACCGGCCGCTGCCCGCGCGGCATTACCACGCAGGACCCGAAGCTTTACCGGCGGCTCGATCCGGACAAGGTGGCCGAGCGCGTGGTGGAAGTATTCAAGAGCGCGGACGTCGAGCTGAGGAAGATTTTCGCCCCGCTGGGCCGGAGCACCGAGCTGCCGATCGGCATGTCGGACGCGCTGGGCGTGGCGGATAAGGAAATCGCCGACAGACTGCAGATAAGTTACGTAGTCTAAATGAAGGATGAGGCCCTTCGCCTGCCGCTGGGGATGACAAAGAAGCGACTTTGAACCTGTGATCATTAAAGGCAACATAGATGGACAGCGCGTTTCTTCCCGGGAGCTGGAGGAGCAGATTCAGGCTGCCGTAGAGAAAGGCGGACGCTCCCTGATGATCCATGCCGATGGCCAGCACGGCATTGGCGGCCGCATCTGGCCGCGCGAAAAAAGGGTGAAGATCACGGTTGACGGGCCGGTGGGCCAGCGCCTCGGCAGCATGGGCATGCCGGGCACCGAGATCGTGGTTAAGGGAAGCGTTTCCGACGATGCCGGCTGGATCAACTGCGGCGCCAGGCTCACCGTGCTCGGCGACGTCACCAATGGCGCCCATAACGCCGGCGCCCAGGGCATCCTCTACGTCCAGGGCGGCGGCGGCGCCCGCTGCGAGACAATGACCAAGTTCAACCCGCGCTTCGGTCCTTTGCAATCGTGGTACTTCCGTGATGTCGGCGACTCCTTCGCCGAGTTCAAGGCCGGCGGCATCGCGGTAGTTTGCGGCGTCAATCCCCGCAACCCGGCCAACATCCTCGGCTACCGCCCCTGCGTCGGCATGGTCGGCGGCGTTATTTATTTCCGGGGGCCGATCCGGGGCTACAGCGAGAATGATGTCAAGCTGACGGAACTATCGGATCAGGATTGGCAGTGGCTGACTACCAACATCAAACCATATCTCAAAGCGATCGAACGCACTGATTATCTGGCGGAGCTGACCGGCGACCGGTCTGCCTGGCAGAAGCTGATCGCCCTGACGCCGGCGGAGAAGGAAGAGCGCCGCGGTTTTAAAATGTCAACCACCCGGTTCCGCGAGCAGGTCTGGGAGCCGGAGGTGGGGGAGGGTGGCATCTTTGGCGAGTACATCGATCATCCCCGGACAATCCTGCCATATATCACCACCGGTGAGGACCGCCGGTTCAAGCCGGTCTGGTACAACGAGAAGTACCTGCCCCCATGCGCCTATGCCTGCCCGTCGCGGATTCCGTCGCACAAGCGCGCTTCGCTCATCCGCCAGGGGCGGCTGGAGGAGGCGCTGGCGCTGGTGCTCGAGTACAGCCCCTTCCCGGCCAGCGTCTGCGGCCAGGTCTGCCCAAATCTTTGCATGGATGCCTGCACCCGCGGCCTTTTCGTTGACAAACCGCATGACATCAGGGAAATGGGCCGCTTAAGCCTCGAGGTGCCGGCGCCCAGGCGGGCGCGCTCGACCGGAAAGCATGTCGCCGTTATCGGCGGCGGCCCCGGCGGCCTCTCGGTTGCCTGGCAACTGGGCCTGCGCGGCCACCGGATTGACCTGTATGAAGCCGCCGGCAAGCTGGGCGGCAAGATGGAGCTGGCCATTCCCCGCGAGCGCCTGCCGCAGGAAGTGCTTGAGAAAGAGCTGGCGCGCTTTGCCGAGATAGGCGTCGACGTACATCTAAACCGGAAAGTCAATCGCAAGCTATTCGACAGAATTTATCGGGAGCATGACATTGTTGTCCTGGCCAGCGGCGCCCACGAAGCGCGTGTGATCAAGTTCCCCGGCTGGGAAGATGTGACGCCCGGCATTGAATTCCTCAAAGCGGTCAACTTTGGCGGGGCCGAGGACCTGAGCGGCCAGAAAGTTGTCATTGTCGGCGCCGGCAACGTCGGCATGGATATCGCCTGCCAGGCATTTAACCTGGGGGCGGCGGCGGTGACGGCCGTGGACATCCAGCCGCCGGCCAGCTTTGGCAAGGAGCGCCAGTTGGCCGAGGCGCGCGGCGCGCAGATTGCCTGGCCCAAGGTGACGGAGCGCTATGACGCCAAAAAGAAGAAGATTTATTTCCAGGACGGCAGCAGCATGGATGCCGACAAAGTCATCATCTCAATCGGCGAGGCTCCCGTGCTTGACTTTCTGCCGGCCGGTATCGATATCGAGCGGGGCTACCTGGTGACCAGCGACACGGGCCAGACTTCGGATCCAAAGGTGTTTGCCGTCGGCGACGCTACCGGGCCGGGACTGATCACTAACGCCATCGGACAGGGGCGTCTGACCGCCGAAGCCGTGCACAACCTGCTGATGGATGTTGACATTGTCCCTGAAATGAAACAAATGATTCCGTATGAGAAGATCAAGACTGTGTACTACGAGGGCGGCTCGCCGGATATCATCGCAACCCCGGAGCTCACCGCCGACATGAGAGCCACCGATGTTCCCGAGCCGGGCGTCAGGGTTGAGGGGGCGACCGACCTGGAACCAGAGGATTTGCCCGGAGGGGGGCTGGCGAAGGAAAGCCTGAACGCCGGGGCGGCGGCACCCGTTGCCGCTGTCATCCCGGAAGAAGAGGCCCAGACCTGCATGTCCTGCGGGCTGTGCCGCGACTGCGGCATGTGCCAGGCGGTCTGCTACTACGGCGCCATCAGCCGCGTCCAGAAAGGAAACGACTGGGAATATGTCGTCGACGATGACAAGTGCATCGGCTGCGGCTTCTGCGCCGGCACCTGCCCCTGCGGCGTCTGGGAGATGGTGGAAAATGTTTAAACCCGGTGATTGACAATCTGCAGTTGCGGGCGGCCCGGGCCGCTTTTTTTGTGCCGATTCTGCATCCGTATCCAAATCAGGTCTTTTTACCTTGAGGGGGAGATTTTACATTTTACTTTTTCCTTGGTCTTCTGAGTAAAGTGATATTTCTGGTTAAAAAAAGGAGCAGATTACTTATTGACAGTCAAAAAGCCTAAGTGTAAAATAAAGTTTCATTTTGAACCACCATGTGCAGAATGTGACTTGTATTCAGACAGAAGTAGGCCCAGGGATGAAGAGAAAAAGCTACAAATCAGGCACAATATCAGCGTTATTTGTTCTTTCCCTGTTGCTGGCCGGCCTGGTGCTTGTCCCGGCAGCTTCGGCGGGGGTGAACAAGTGGACAAAGCAATTAGATCTGGATAACCCCGGCTGGGCCAACGATATCGTTTTTTCACCTGGCTTCGCCACCGACCACACTGTCTTTGTGCCAACGGGAAACGGCGGCGTGTTCAAGTCAGTTGACGGCGGCAATACCTGGGCGGCTATGGGCGGGCTGGGGACAAGCCGTATTTCAAGTCTGGCGGTATCTCCTGATTATGACCACGATCAGACTGTTTTCATCACCAACTGGTCCAACGGCCAGGCCGAAAAATCAACCGACGGTGGCAATACCTTCAGCGAACTGACTCAGATTTCCAGTCTGTGGGGTTCGCCCAACAACGTGTCCGTCTCTCCGAATTACGCCAACGACCACACGGTTTTTATCAGCACCGGCGGCAGCGGCCTCTGGAAATCAACCGACGGGGGCGCCAACTGGACGCAAAACAGCGACAACCCCAGTTACGCCGGCAAGGTTTATTTCTCGCCGAACTATGCTAATGACAACACTCTCTTCAGAGATGACTACAAATCGACTGACGGCGGCAATACCTGGGTTCAGTTTGGGGTCAGTTTCCCCTTCTGTTGCAACAGTCATAATTTTGCCGTCTCCCCGGATTACGCCCAGGACCAGACCGTGTTTGCCTACAACACCGGCGGCGGCATCTACAAGTCTGTCGATGGCGGCGGCACCTGGAACCGGGTTGGCGGCAACTGCAGCGTCGGAGACGGCTGCACCAATCCCACGGGGCTCAACAACCAAAGTATCACGGATGTGTCTATTTCGCCCAACTTCGACCAGGACCAGACCCTCTTCGTGTCAACAACTGATTACGCGCCCGGCTCTGGTTATTATCCCGGCGACGTCTACAAGTCCACCGACGGCGGCAACACCTGGAACGAACTGAATGCGGGGTTTGTCGACGACCAGGGCGATTCGCTTGCCTGCACCAGCCAAAATAATGATTGCAAGAGCGCCGACGCCGTGGCGGTCTCACCCGACTTCGCCGCCGATCGCACCGTCCTTGCCGGTTACAGCAGCTATCCGATCGATCCATTCCACAACGGCGCAGGCATCTTCAGCTACACCACCGACAGCAACCCGGTCTGCTCGGCTCCGTCACTTTCCCTGTCGGAGAACCGGGTCTACTGGGCCAGTCTGGACGACTTCAACGCGAGAAGTCTCAGTATCGACTTTACCATCGCCAACGACGGCAGCGATCTCGCTTATGATACGCAGTTCACGGGCTCTATCTCCACCGACAACGTCAATTTGCAGACTTTGACACCCGTGAGTTGGGGACCGGTCAATTTTGGCGTGCTCTTCGCCGGCCAGTCCGTCCCGTTCACGCTCAAGTATCAGGTTCCGGCTGGCGTCACCAGCTTCAAGACCACGATATCGGCTACCGCCCAGGACGCCTGTGGTGATGTCTATAATTATCCACCGCCCAGGTGATCGATCAGGATCGGCCAAGATCTGTCGTGCCGATTCAGGCCGGCTTCCGCCAATCATTAATTAAAGGCCGCCACGACGGCCTTTTTCTCGCGGCAATCCAGGCCAGGCCAGACTGAAAGCAAGGTCGATGATTTTGTTTCTCGACCTGTATTTTTCCATTACTGACCATTCAACTTGCTCAGATTCCATCTGAGCCGGCTGCTATCTTCTGTTTGGAAGTTAACGCTTCAGGCAGGAGGTGCACCGTGAACGACCCCCAGACATTGATTGAATTCATGGAAATGTTCAAAACCGGGAAGATTGCCGCCAAGCGCTTTTTGAGCACCGCTGGCCGGATGGATTTCGCTGTCCGCGCTGCGGCCACGGCCGCGCCCATGCACATAAGAAGCGGCCGCTCCCGCGCCATGGTCAGAGGGGAAGGAGAACTGATGCTTGCCGGGGTGGTGGAGATGGATGAAGCCTATGCCGGCGGCGCTGGCAAAGGCATTCGGGGCCGCGGCGCCCTGGGCAAAACCCCGGTGGCCGTCATGGCCCAGCAGAACGAAAGCGGCGGTTGCAACCTGGCTCACATGCTGGTGGTCAAAGACATCGGCGGTCTCAGTCTGAAGGGCGCGGCTACAAGTTATATTACGCCGGGAAGCGTTCTGGTCACGGACGGCCTCCCCTCCTACCAGCCGCTGGGTAGCGGATTTGACCATCAACCCCTGGTCGCCGACGGCGTCGAAAATCCTGCGGAACTGCTTTCCTGGGTGCATATCATCATCTCCAACCTCAAGCGCTGGCTCCTTGATGTCTTTCACGGCGTCAGTGCCAAGCATTTGCAATCCTATCTCGATGAGTTCTGCTATCGTTTCAACCGGCGCAGCGAACGGACCGATCTCCTCCGCCGGGTTCTAAACCGGTGCGTGCGTTATACCAAGCCCGCGACATATGCTCAGTTGGTGGCTTTCTGAGCGAGTTGAATGGTCAGTAAAAATTTTTTAGCCGGCCGTCACGGCTTGTTTATCAATCTTGAATCGAACTGAAACGGTTTGATCTTCTTCCTGACCTTCCCGAACTCCCGGTGTTGAGGGTTGATCAGATAATTGGTCTCATCCGGGACCACAACCGAGGGGACCGCCAGCAGCAGCGTTCTGCCTGCCGCCAGCCATTTTGCGCCAATTTGGATTGTTTCCGGCAGTGGAGGGCTTGCTTTCCAGTTGTTGGGAAGAGCCGAATTCCTCAAGCGGTTAATTGAAGCCTCGTCCGGCAAGTCAAAGGTGCAGATGCTCAGATCGTTGGGAGCCAGCACCAGGGGCACATGGACCAGGAACTCAAGCGCGGCCAGGGAAATGCTTTCGGAAGCATAGATAACCGGCATCCCCTTTTCGTTCCATCGCCCGCCGTAAAGGCGCGCGCCGGCGCCGCTAAAATCCCGGATATAGAGGGATTTGGCAATACGGTAGAGCTTCACTAGGCAGGAATGCCATGGGCGATGCGTCCCAGCTCGTCGCTGACCAGCTCGGCGCCAAACCGCGAAGACAGCAGGTCGATGGGCTTCCTGCTGCCGAGCGCCCTGTTTGGCAACGACAACCAGGCCAGGAAATTTTCCCGGTCGCCGAAGATTTCCTCTCCCTCCGCGACAACCTCGGCAAGCTGCAGCACCTGCTCGCTGACAGCCTGACTCAGACGCTTCCTGGCTCCGTACCTCTGCAGGGTGCGAGCGGTAACCGGCAGCATCTTCGCCATGCCGGCAATTGAAAGCGACAGATACCTGGCCAGATGGGAGGCAGCATCCTTACTGATCCCGGCGCCGCCCAGCTCGATGAAATCCATTTTACTGTTGAGGCTGCGCCCGAGCACCTTCCTGCCGCCAAGAATTTCCTCAACGTGACTGTAATGCATTGGAGCTCTCCATGCTCGCCGGCTGCGTTATTTGTCTTTATTATAACGTCAAATGTCTGAAAATGAAATTACGGGAAAAGCAATGATCCGGATCGGTCATTTTCTCCTTTTTTCCGCTTTCCGGAGTCAGGCTGCCGAAGCGGCGATGCGGCGCCACCGGTCAGGACGCGGGCATCGAAAAAACAGCCGGCAGCGCCGCCGTGAATCTTTTTCCCCTTTTCTGAGTCGAAAAGTTTCATATTGCGCGTTTTCGCACTGCTCCCAGATGAAGAAGCACCGCGGCGGTAATTTCTAAACGTGCGACAAACTTGAAATTAGGTTGGATAAGGAGATGAAAGTATGAGATTTGGCGGTTTTGGTCCGGCGCCCGGAGGCTGCCGGCAGATAGATTCCAAGCAGGCGCATGAACTGATGCAGGACAAGAACGCACTGGTCGTGGATGTGCGCGAGCCGCACGAGTATGCCGACGGCCGCATCCCCGACGCCGTATTGATCCCCCTGCGGCAGATTGGCATGCACCTGGAAAACCTGAAAGAGCACGGCGACCGGCCGATCATCTTAAGCTGCCGCACCGGCAGCCGCTCCGAGATGGCCTGCCGGTTTCTCCATCAGAGCGGCTTCTCCAATGTCTATAACCTGATGGGCGGGGTTATTGGCTGGCAGATGGCGAACCTGTCGCTGGTCAGATAAACTGGAACCATGACGGACCGGAAACCGATTGCCGCCGGCAAAAGCAGTTTTGAGATCATCGACGAGGAAGCGGTTTTCGCGCAGCTTCAGCTCAAGGGTGGCGAGACTGTGATTGACGCCGGCAGCGGCATCGGCAACTACGCCGTCGCCCTGGCAACCACCGCCGGCAGCGGCAGCAACATCCATGCCTTCGATCTCTGGCCGGAAGGCATCGAGCAGCTCCGGCAGCGCATCAACACCGGAGGGCTGCGCAACCTTGCCGCCGCCGTTGCCGACGTTTCCAGGAATATCCCCATGGATGACGGCGCCGCCGATGTTTTCCTGATGGTAACGGTCCTGCACGATCTGGTGGAGGACGGCAAGGGCGACGGCGCCCTGCGCGAGGCTGCCCGGGTGCTTAAGCCCGGCGGCCGTCTGGTAATCGTCGAGTTTAACAAAGAAGCGGGGACCCCCGGCCCGCCGCTTCACATCCGCCTGGCGCCCGAGGAGCTGGACAGCCTTGTCGAGCCTGCCGGTTTTGCCGGCCTGAGCCGGGCTAAAGCCGGCCCGTATGCATACATCTCAATTTACCGGCGTGAATCCGCCGGGGCCTGAGCGCCGCGGGTTAACAAACGACTTGTTCCTCATTCGCCGCCGGATTCAGGCGGATTTGCCGCTCCTAAAAGACGGCGGCCCTGCCCTGGCCCCCGATTTTGCGCTACAATCCGGATCACTTAACCAATTAAATGGAGGTACCGGTGGCCAAAGCAAGCGCAAGACACATCTTGGTTGACAGCGAGGAAAAATGTGAACAACTGAAGAGCGAGATCGAAGCCGGAGCTGACTTCGCCGAGCTGGCCCGGCAGCACTCCACCTGTCCCTCCGGGCAGCGGGGCGGCGAGCTGGGCGAGTTCGGACGCGGCCAGATGGTGCGCGAATTCGATGAGGTTGTCTTCAGCGCCGAAGTCGGAACGGTTCAGGGGCCGGTCCGCACCCAGTTCGGCTATCACCTGATTGAGGTTACCAGCCGCAACGACTGATTCCTGACCGCTGATTCCGGCTGCAGGTTCCTGCCGCCGGTTCACTCTTACCTTGCCATGGTCAGCAGCACCTTGAGCGCGCCCTGCTGAGCGGCGGCGCGCATGGCCCGGTGCGCTTCGTCAAAGGGGAAGACGGCGCTGATCATGTTTTTGACATCAATCTCTTTTTTGGCAAGCGCCTGGATGGCCGGCGGGAAGGGTCCGCAACGCGAGCCGATCAGGGTGATCTCGTCAACGACCACGCGATTGAGATCGGCCGGCCGCTGCCCGGCGGCGGTGGTCTTTAAAATAATCGTTCCCCTGGGCCTGACCAGATCCAGCGCTGCTTCCAGCCCGCCTGCATCACCGGTGCAGTCAACGACGAAGTCGAACTCGTGAAGCTGCTCGCCGGTCTCGCCATTGAACCGGCTGACATTCTGCTTGCTCCCTATTCCCACCGGTCTGGCGCCGCCAAGCGCGGTTTTGATTCCCCTCGCCTGCAGGATCGCCAGCTTTTCCCGGTGGCGGCCGGCCGCCAGCAGCGATTCGGTCCGCCCGGCCAGTACTTGCGCCGTCAGCAGGCCAAGCCGGCCGTCGCCGAGGACGCACACGCTATCCTTCGAGCTGATGTCAACCTGCTCAAGAATTTCAAATGCCGCCGCCAGCGGCTCCACAAAAACAGCCTCCTGATCGGATATCCCATCCGGAAGCGCATGCAGATTGGCTTCGGGCAGCGTCAGGTACTCTGCGAAAGCGCCATCGCGGCCGGCGATGCCGAGCACGGTCCGGCCCGGGCAGTGGTTGGCCAGTCCGGCCTCACACCACCCGCACCCGCCGCAGCCGGCGTTAATCTCGCCGGCGACCCGTTTCCCCAGCCAGCGTCCGCTGGTGTCCTCTTCGACCACGCCGGTGAACTCGTGTCCGAGGACGCCCTCAAATTCCATATAACCTTTGACGATTTCCAGATCTGTGGCACAGATTCCGGCCACGGTCACGCGCACCAGCGCCTCCCCCCGGGATCGCCGGGGACGGGGATAATCACTTTCCAGCCGCAGCTCGTTGTCCTTGAAAACCAGTGCTTTCATGTTCCGGCCCCGCAGGCGCGGCCGCCCGGGAGGTTGTAGGGATATTCTTCGCGACAGAAAACCATTAAGAATCTACCTAAAAAGGTTGGTCGTTGCGAGGCCTTGCGAAAAGAGCATGGAAGAGGATTTAAAAATCGGGCTCCGGGCCCAAGGCCCCGGACCTTGATTAAAATGAAGCTGCATCAAAATGATTCCAGCCAAGGTCCAACAGCCAAAGTCCGATAGCCAGGATCCGGTACCCGTTGATCTATGCGGCTCCCCCGCCGCCGGCGTTTAACCGGTCGACAAAACCCTGGTAGACAATGCCGGTCGCCGATGGCGTCCCGGCGATACGGGCCAGAAAGGTATCGCCGAGGCTGGCGATATGGTCCCGGACGCTGTCAAAGTAGTTGAAATGTGCCTGTTCGTCGTCGATTATTTGCTCAAACAGCCGGGCGCTGGCGTGGTCGCCGCTGGCGCGGCAGACCTGAACGAAGCTGTTATAAGCTTCGATAGCGCCGTTCTCAAGGCTGGTATTGGAGTCAAACATGAACGCGACCTCGCCGTCCTTGGCCGGCTTGCCGCCGGGTGACACCGTGGGCTCGCCGCCGAGCTCCTTGATGCGCTCGGCGAACAATTCCGCGTGACGCATCTCGTCAATGGCGATCAGCTTGATGTTCATTGCCATGTCGCCGTAATCCATGTTGGCCAGGTTGTAATGATGGTTCATGTACTGCGCGATCGCGTTCAACTCAAGGCTCCGGGCAGTATTAAGCGCGTCGATCACCTTTTGCCGGTTGCTCTCAGTGCTGGTTCCTTCCATAGCCAGTCTCCTTAACGGTTTTTGAAATTCATCAGTCAGGCCGCGCTGCCGGCCTAGGACAGAATCTTTCTGATGGTGGTGAACAGTATAAAAGCGCCGGCAATCATCGCCGTCATCGCGATTCTCGTCTTGTCAATTACCGGCTCTACTCGAACGCCCTGCGGTGAGGCAACCACTGCCGCCACCGGCCGGGACATGGAGCGGCCCCCGCCGCCGCTGCCGCCGCCCTCACCCGCCTCATGGCTGTTTCCATGCCGCCCGTAACCAAAACCGGAGCCGAATCCCAGGCCGCCCATCACTTGAGCCGCTGGAATGATCTTGGTGTCACCTGCCTCGACCGGCTTCCCGTAAACGGAATCGACGCTGACGGTTTTCAGAAATTTGTCGAGAGTCTCTTCTGTCATCTCCAGGGTTTTGCTCTGGTTTTCTTCAGTTGCTATTGATGAAGATTCTTCATTCATGGAACCCTTCCTTCCTGATATATCTTTATTTCTGAGACACATAGTCGCTCACTGGCTTTCAACCGATCAGCCGGTCGTGCTGCCGGCGCGGTGTCCTCAGCAGCAGCGCCACCCCGGCTGTTGCCAGGACAATGAGGACCTGCGCCCTGCGAGTGGCATCATTGATCCGAATCCGTGAAACCGGGAGCCCGGGCTCTACGGCCAGAATCGCCGCCGGCCTCGCCCGCACCATGCCACGGGCGGCGCGCGGGTTCCGGCGGGGAAGACGCACCGTAATCCTTTTTGCTTCAGGGATCAAGGTCTTCCCGCCGGCGTTTACCGGATCTCCGGAAATAATGTTTCTCGCAAACATGCGCATTTAATTGGTCCGTGCCGCTTTCGAATACTATGCCCCCTTTGCCCGGAAAATAACGCGGGCAATCGAAGGCTGGATTGCGGATGCCGGATTCTGGATAAAATTAAAAAACAATCGGGTAGATGCAAAGAAAACCATGGATGGCGAAATTCCGAAAAGAAGTCTCGGGAGCACGGGGCGGGATATTTCCATCATTGGCATGGGCGGAGCCCATCTCGTCGGGCCGGGGAGCCGGCGGGCGGCGGTTAGGCTGATCCGCGCGGCCATTGACCGAGGTATTACATTTCTGGACAACTGCTGGGATTATCACGGCGGCCGCAGCGAAGAGTGGATGGGGGAAGCCCTTGCCGGCGGCTACCGGTCCAGGGTCTTTCTGATGACAAAAATCGACGGCCGCACCCGCCGGGCGGCAGCCGCTCAGATCGATCAGAGCCTGCGGAGGCTCCGGACGGATCATGTTGACTTGATGCAGATACATGAGGTAATCCACCCGGACGATCCGGAGCGGATATTTGCTCCGGGGGGCGCCATCGAAGCCCTGGAAGAGGCGCGCCGGGAAGGCAAGATCAGGCATATCGGATTCACCGGCCACAAGGATCCGCGCATCCATTTGCGGATGCTGGACCAGGGCTTTGCCTGGGATGCGGTGCAGATGCCGCTCAACCTGCTCGACGCCCGTTTCAACAGCTTTCAGAAACAGGTGCTGCCGGTGCTTCGGCAACGCGGCATCGGGGTGCTGGCGATGAAGCCCCTGGCCGCCGGAGAATTTTTTACCGCCGGTTGGACTGACGGGGTGGCGGCGCTCAGGTATGTGATGAGCCTGCCGGTGGATACCGTTATCAACGGGATGGAGTCGCCCGCCGATCTTGACCAGGCGCTGCAGGCGGCGGTAGATTTTGTCCCGTTCGGTCCGGCGGAGATGAAAAGGCTCGAAAAGCGGGCCGCCCCTCTTGCGATCGGCGGACGATTCGAGGGATACAAGACCACGCATGGCTACGACGGCACTTACTGGAATCCCGGCTGGCTGGCGCAGGCGCAGATCTGAAGAATCATGAGCGTCTCGTTTTTGGCCTCAATTGCCCCTCAGACTGGCCGCACCCCCTCTTTACGCTCGCACCCTGAGCATATAAGTTAATGGCCAGACACAGCTTAAGCATCCAATTGACAAGAAGGAGCTCAGTTGGCCAGAGCAAAGGGTATCCAGGCGCATGATTTTTTCAAGCTGGGCAAGGCGCCGGCCCGAAAGGACCGCCGCAATCTGAAGCTGGCATCGTTTCTGAAAGCGCTGCCGCCGATTCCCGGAGAATGGGATTTTGACGTTGCCCATCCCCGGCCGGCGGTGCGGATGCCAATGTTTGGCAATGATGTCCATGGCGATTGCGTCATGGCCGGGCGCGCCCATCAGACGCTCCGGTTTGAGGCGCTGGAGCAGAAAAAAGCGCTTCAAATCACCGATGGCGACGTCCTGCGGGAGTACTGGAAGGAAGAAGGCGGCAAAGGCCCTTCTTATGACCGCGGCCTGGTGGTGCTCGATTCGCTGAAGCGGTGGCGAAGCGCCGGCTGGCGCGCGGCCGGCCGCAAATATAACATTTACGCTTTTGCCCAGGTTGATGCCGCGGATGAAGCGGAAGTGCGAACGGCCGTCTATCTCCTCACGGGGGCCGGCTGCGGCCTGCTGCTCCCCCGGTCGGCGCAGGCTCAGATAGCGGCGGGCAAACCCTGGGATGTCAGCTGGGGGCCGGACGCCAGGCCGGGTTCATGGGGCGGCCATTACGTGTACCTTTCCGGATACACGGATGCCGGCCCGGTATGTGTCACCTGGGGGCGCAAACAGCAGATAACATGGCGCTTTCTGAAAAAATACTGCGACGAGCTTTTCGCCATTGTTGATAACCGCGACCGCTTCCTGAAAAAATCGCCGGTCGATGTTGGCAAGCTGGACGGGTACCTGTCGCAGTTATGCCATACCTGATCGCCGGCCGGCAGCCGAACCCGGGCAGGCCAGGCAGCCGGGTGGGCCAAACCGGCGCTTGATGCCGCTTTCCCTGGTTCGTGCGATATGTAAGAATTACTCACTGCTGAAGGCCCGGTACCCGGATTTTTCCGCAAGATCCCCAGGTTGCAATCTCACTTAACCCGGGCGCTCGTTACGTGTACCTTCGAGTCAAAGGAAGCAATCATGACAGACAAACGGCGGCCGCCGCTGATGGCGTACGAAAACCGGAAGTTTCTCAATGAGCGGGATGGGAGGCCGCTGAGAATTCTTTCGGAATATCTGGAGCCGCAGAGCCGGTTCGATCATCACGACATCGTGGACACGATAGTATTCATGGGCTCGGCCCGGTTCGTGGCCCGGGAGGAAGCCGAGCGCGAGCTGGCGGCGGCGGACTCCGATGCTGACGCCCGCCTGGCGCAAACGAAGCTGGAGACATCGTTTTACTACGAAGCCGCCCGCGACCTGGCCGAGCGCCTGACGATCTGGTCCAAGGAGCTCAATGACGAGGAGCACCGCTATGTGGTCTGCACCGGCGGCGGGCCGGGGATCATGGAGGGCGCCAACCGGGGGGCCTCGCAGGCCCGGGGGATGAACATCGGCATGGCGATCTCCATCCCCAGCGAGCAGACTTTCAACCAGTACATTACCAGAGAGCTGGTCTTCCACTTCCATTATTTTTTTATGCGCAAGTTCTGGCTGGCGTACCTGGCCAAGGCGGTAATTTTTTTCCCGGGGGGCTTCGGCACGCTGGATGAGATGTTTGAGCTGCTGACGCTCCTGAAGACGGGAAAGATCACCAAACATCTGCCGGTAGTGCTCTTCGGCCGGGAATACTGGCGGGAAGTAATCAACTTCGAAGCGCTTGTCCGTCACGGAACGATCGACCGGGAGGATCTGAAGATATTCATCATGACCGACGCTGTTGATGAAGCGTTTGAATTTATTACCAGCGAGTTGCGGCAGGCCACACCGCTGGAGAAGGGCCCGACGCTCTAGCCACTGCGAAATTTTAGCTTTATTTCCAGCATGCAATGATGCGAGACCGAGCGAAAAGGTCTTGGCCAAATTTGCGGCTTTTTTAAGGGTGCTGCGGGATGTTTTCCTGGAGCGTTCCAGCGGCAGGAAGATGTCCCGCAGCAATCACCGGGTGAAAGGCCGCCCCTGTGGACGCGGCTGCGCTTTTGCAGCCGGACGCAATTAACCCAAAGGAGAAACATGAAAAAGTCATTAGGAGCCAAGACCATCGCGTACCCCACCCCTGCCTGGGCCATTGCCGCTTATGACAGCGAAGGCAAGGCAAACGCAATGGTGGCGGCCTGGGCGGGCATCTGCTGCTCGAAGCCTCCCTGCGTGGCCGTTTCCCTGCGCGAGGAGCGCTACACTTACGCTGCCATCGTGGAGCGGCAGGCATTCACCGTCAACATCGCTTCGACGGCGCAGGTGAAAGAACTGGACTATCTGGGCATCCGGTCCGGCGCCAGGGTTGACAAGTTTGCCGCTACCGGATTGACCGCCGTCAAAAGCGAGCTGGTGGACGCGCCGGTAATCGAGGAGTTTCCGCTGGTGCTGGAGTGCCGCGTGCTCAAAACGGTCAGGATCGGCATCCATACGCAGTTTATCGGCGAGATTATGGATGTCAAGGCTGACGAAGCGGTGCTGGATGGCGGCAAGGTGAGCGTGGACGCGCTGGCCCCGTTTGCCTACGCCCCGGAGACGCATGAATACCGGGCCCTGGGAGCCGTCGTCGCCAGGGCGTTTTCTGTTGGCAAACAGATAGAATCCTAACAAATTGCGCCATCAATCATGAAACGATGAAGAAGGCGCAGGATCTGGGCGCGGCGGTTATTGTCGAGCCGATGGACATTCCCGGCACCGGCCGCTTCGCAACGATTCAAGATCCCCAGGGAGCAATCATCTCGTTCATCAAATACGAATAGCGGGCAGTAACCGGTTACGAAAACCAAAATCTCATATGCTGGACTGGATGCTCGAGGCGGCGCCCGCGGCAATCCACCGGAAAAACGAAAACGGCGCGGGGGAGGCGCCGTTTTCAAGTGATGCAGAAGGATGAGGTGAAGGGTCTCATTTCTGTTAAAGAAACTATAACTGAACGACATGAAGTTCAGGTGAAATCAATGTTACGCAAGATTAAGGAATGCCAGGCGCCTGGCAGCATGTTGATCCAGCCCCGTGCGTTCCCGGCGGCTGCGCCGCGAATCCCTAAAAAATTATGGCCCCAGAAAGCTTCCCGCGACATTGCCGGCCATCTCCAGCAAGCGGCCCGCCGGAACGGAAAACGAAATTGCCCCTGGAGGAAGATAGGGCCTGACCGTCGGATCCATCGAGCCAGCGACGGCTTTTGGCTGGCGGCTTGATTTCTCCTTGTAGGGGAGCGTCCACAAGCTCTGGCATCCGGAGGCAAACGGCATGATGACGTTATCGTTGGCCGATCTGTCGTAATTTGCCAGTGTGTGCAGCGAAGACAGGGAGGCGGCCTCCAGCCACAGGTTGACAACCTCAACCTCTTCATCGCCGGGGACATTGTCAAGCAGAGTAAAGACCAGATGATCCTTCCTCGCGGGCACCGGCTCGATCCCCTTGTAAAAGGCGGCCGCCAGCCCCAGGTCTTTCTTTAAATGTTCGATTTTGGAAAGGTAAAAAGCGGCGGGACCGACCGGCACGCCGTTAAACCCGAGATAGCAGGAAGCGCCGATGCAGCCCGGTTCCCGCGCGGAAAAAGACGATGGACGGCCCGCCTGCACCCGCCGCATCAGAGCGAACAGGCAGGTCCACGCACCCGCTTTGGGGGTGACGGCGCCCGCAGGAGCCTCTTGCGCGAAATAAAATGCTGTCGGAGCAAGGAGAAAACCGGTGCGCCGGCCAAGCTCATCGGCGGCCCGTTTCAGATCGGCTGTCGGTACGGAGCGGATCATCTTCCTGGATTATATCCACAGGTCTGTAAAATCAAGCCGACTTAAGAGGCCGGTTGCGGGATCATTCCGGGAAGAACAGGTTTACGAGGTTTACGCCTCGCAGTACGTGCCGGTTTGTAAATCCTCATGGCCCGCAAAATATGGGATACTTCTGGGAAAGCGCAAATGTTTGCCAGGAGATTGCCATGCCGGAAAAGATGCCTGAATGGCTGAAGTGGGCGCGGGAGATCCAGGGGCTCTGCCAGACGGGTCTCGCGTTTGCCGAAACCAATTATGAGAAGGAGCGCTACCGGCGCCTGAACGAGATCGCCGTCGAGATGGTCGCCGCCCGTACGGGGCTGCCGCCTGCGGAGCTGACCGCCAATTTTTCGGCGCAGCCGGGTTACGCCACCGCCAAGATCGATGTGCGCGGCGCCGTGGTCCGGGAGGGAAAGATCCTCCTGGTGCAGGAGCGCCGCGACCAGTGCTGGTGCATGCCGGGGGGATGGGCCGACGTCGGCGACGTCCCCTCCGCGATGGTGGCGCGCGAAGTCTGGGAAGAGAGCGGCTTCGAGGTGGTCCCGCGCAAGCTCGTCGCCGTCTTTGACGCCAACCGCGGCGGCCGGCCGCTGGAGTTCTTCCACGCGTACAAGATCATCTGGCTGTGCGAGATTACCGGCGGCGCGGCGCGGCCCAGCGACGAGACCATGGACGCCCGCTTCTTCAGTTTTGATGAACTGCCCGAACTGTCATGGCAGCGGACCAATGAGAAGCATCTGGCCGAGGTAAAAGCGCATCTGGAGGATGAAAACCGGCCGGCGGCGTTCGATTAGGATCAAAATCCGGTTCCATGTCTACTGGCTGCCGGTTCAGCGGAGCTCCAGCATTGCCAGCGGGTTACTCCGGGCTCACAGACGGCACGATCATCACCTGGCGTCGATTGCGCCAACGTCTGAGAACCGTCATCTGCAGCGGCTTGCCGATGACGTCCGCGGTCAGCATCCGGTGGATGTCATCAACATCGGCGACATCTTTGCCGTCCAGGGCGATAATGACGTCATCCTCCCTGAGCCCGGCAGTCTCCGCGGGGCTGTCTTTCATCACGTCGGCGATCAGCACCCCCGAATCGCCCGCCAGCCGGAAATGCCTGACGATCTTTACCGGCAGCTTCACCGCCTGGCCGCCAAATCCAAGGAAGCCGCGGGTAACCTTCCCCTCTCGCATCAGCACGGTCACGACCCACCGCATCGTATTTACCGGAATGGCGAAACAGATGCCCTGGGCGAATTGAATAATGGCGGTGTTGATCCCGATCACCATGCCGCTGGAGTCAACCAGCGGGCCGCCGCTGTTGCCCGGATTTAACGCCGCGTCGGTCTGGATCACATTCTCGATCAGGCGGCCGGAGTAACTGCGCAGCGACCGGCCCACGGCGCTGATAACGCCGGAGGTGACGGTGCTCTGAAATCCAAATGGATTGCCGATGGCGATTGCCATCTGGCCCACTTTGAGGTTGCCGGAATCGCCCAGCTCGGCGCTGGCCAGCCCCGAAGCGGGAACACGGATGAGCGCCAGGTCGGTGGCCGGATCATGGCCCTGCAGCCCGGCGGGGTAACTGGTGCCGTCGGGCAGGCTCACCTTGATCGAGCGCGCTCCATTGACAACGTGACTGTTTGTAACAACGTAACCATCGGAAGCGATGATGACGCCGGAGCCGGCGCCTTCCGCCTGACGGCGGCCGCGTTTTTGCCCGTGGCGGACGCCAATATGGACGACAGCGGGACCGGTCTTCTCGACGGCTCCGATAACCGCGCGCGAGTAGGCGTCGAAAGCCCCGGCTTCGGCAGATTCACGGTTGCTGTCAGCCGGACGCGGGCCGGAGGCAGGAGCCGCGGATGCGGCCGTCTGCGCGACGGGTGAGATTAAGGCGCAAGTTGCCTCACGCCTGGTTGGCTCCAAGACATTGGCTTTGGGTTGCTTCACTTTCATCAGATCCATCCTGCCGCGAAGGCGAAGCTGTGGATGCCTGATACATGCGGGGTTAATCCCGTTTTGCTCTGTTTCGGATCCGGCGCCCGGCTCTTTGAGTGCGCCGCATGATCATAAAAGGATGATGCTCGCTGATGAGCTTTTCCACCTCGTCCTCATCGAGCGGGATTATCATCGCCGAGGGTTTTCCGTGGAGGGTAATGATGTAGAGGCCATCGCCGTCCCGTACCTTGCGGACGATCTCGCTGGCCCGGTTCTTGAACTCGCGGATTCCGATGATCGGCATGCAGCTTCCGCTCGCGGTTCTGTAAATTTTCGTAATGCGGCCAGTTTTGCCCGGCCTTAATTGTAGCTACAAATGTAGCTCCAATATTATGGAACGGCCGGGGTTCAAAGTCAATATTGATTCCGTTTTCTGGGCCGGTCTTCGCCTCATCCTCGTTGTATCTGGCTCCGCTGCCGTTTCTTGTCCCGCCGGACAAACGGCGCGCCGGTCCTTCCTCCGGCCGGATAAAGAAACAGGCGAATTATCAACGAATGATTCGCAAGGACAACCAAAACCCGGCAATTTTGTCCTCAGGGACGGCATTTGCGGCGGCTCGCGTGGCTATCATGGACTATAGGCTGCAAGCGGCTTTCCAGGAATAACGGCAAAAATTAAGGAGGAAAAATGGGACGAAGTACCAGAATATTACTAATATTGGCGATGCTGGTGGCGCTGGTTTCACTCGCCGGCCTCAGCGGGGCCATCACCGCCACGGCGCAGGCGGCTACCTCGGCGCCGGCCACCGACCCCACCGGCAGCGCCACCGGCAGCGCCTCGGATCTGTCGCCCTCGGCGCAGGGAAGCAATCTCACCCTGCAGAGCCTGGCCAATGAGGTCGGCCACAACAAGATCGCCACCGGGTTTATCTGGCTGATGACTGGTTTCGCGCTTGTCTTTTTCATGCAGGCCGGCTTTGCGCTGCTGGAAACCGGCTTCACCCGCGCCAAGAACGCCGTCCACACGATGGGGATGAACATCGTCATCTTTTTCATCGGCGTGGTCGGTTTTTACCTTGTTGGCTTTCCGCTGATGTTTGGCGGAGTTGGCCATCTGACCACCCTGGGCGGCATCGCCAATCTTGATGGCATGCTCCAGATCGCCAAGGGGTGGGGCATCCTCGGCACCAAGGGTTTTGGCGGCGCCGGCCTTTATGACGTGGGCATTCTCGCCTTCTTCCTGTTCCAACTGGTGTTCATGGACACGGCAGCGACGATCCCCACCGGCGCCATGGCCGAGCGGTTCAAGTTCTCCGCGTTCGTTATTTTTGGATTCTTCATCTCGATGTTTCTTTACCCGCTGTTCGGCAACTGGGTCTGGGGCGGCGGCTGGCTGTCCCAGCTCGGCGCCAACCTGGGGCTGGGGAACGGCTACCTCGACTTTGCCGGCTCAACGGTCGTTCATGCCATGGGCGGCCTTGTGGCCCTGGCAGGAGCGATCGTCCTCGGCGCCCGGATCGGCAAGTTTAACAAGGACGGCAGCCCGAACGCCATTCCGGGCCATCATATCCCGATGGCGGTGCTGGGCACGCTGTTCCTTGCCTTTGGCTGGATCGGCTTTAACGGCGCCAGCACCCTTACCGGCGGCGACTTCCGCCTGGCGGTTATCATCGCCAATACGTTCCTGGCGGCCGCCACCGGTGGACTTACCTCCATGTTCATCATGTGGAAGCTTTACGGGAAGCCCGATCTCTCCATGACCTGCAACGGCGCCCTGGCCGGCCTGGTTGCCATCACGGCGCCCTGCGCCTTCGTGGCTCCGTGGGCGGCGCTGCTGATCGGTGTGATCGCCGGTGCACTGGTGATCGCAGGCGTGTTTTTTGTCGAGCGCGTGCTCAAGGTCGACGATCCCGTCGGCGCGGTCGCAGTGCACGGCTTCAACGGACTCTGGGGCGTGCTGGCGCTGGGCATCTTTGCCGACGGTACTTACGGGGCCGGGGACAACGGCGTCGCCCATGCGGTCAAGGGCCTTATTTACGGCGGCACCGGCCAGTTCGCCGCCCAGGCGATCGGCGCCGTCACGGTGGTCGTCGTAGCGCTTGGCGGCGGCTACGTCTGTTTCAGGGTGCTGGACAGGATCATGGGTCTGCGCGTCACGGCAGAAGAAGAGATCCAGGGGCTCGACCTGCCACAAATGGGAACACTTGCCTATCCTGATTTCTCCGGGTCGGCTCCCGATTGGGTAACGCCGCACCCCTCGGGCCTGGGCGCACCTCCGGGAAAGACCGCGCCCGCGATAACTTCCGTTTCCCTGGATGAAGGAGCGGGGGCATGAAGAAAGTAGAAGCAATCATCAGGCATATCAAGCTCGATGAAGTCAAGGCAGCCCTGGACGAAATTGGCATCAAAGGGATGACCATCACCGATGTCAAGGGCGCCGGGAAGCAGAAGGGCTACACCGAGCAGTGGCGGGGGAGCAAACTGAACATCTTCCTCAACCCCAAACTGGAGCTGAAGATCGTCGTCAGGGACGAGCTGGTCCCGAACGTGATTGACACGATCATGGCGGT